>DATKFS010000405.1:0-4212 GCA_035511275.1 Novosphingobium sp. | reverse complement strand
AGTCGCTGGCCTCGCGCAGGCAGCGGGTTACGAGATGGTCGACGCGCCGGTTTCCGGCGGCATCGCGGCAGCCAACGGCGGGACGCTGACGTTCATGGTCGGTGGCAGCGAGGCGGCGTTCGGCAAGGCGCAGGTCGTCCTGGAACCCATGGCCAAGGCGGTCATCCACGCTGGCGAGACGGGCGCGGGGCAAGTCGCCAAGATGTGCAACAACATGCTGCTGGCGATCCACATGATCGGCACCTGCGAGGCGCTGGCGCTGGCGGAAAAGGCCGGCCTCGATCCGCAGAAGTTCTACGAGATCAGTTCCAAGTCGACCGGCTACTGCTGGTCGCTGAACGACTATACGCCGGCTCCTGGCATCGGTGCCGCGAGCCCGGCCGACAACGGCTACGCGGGCGGCTTCGCATCGGCGCTGATGCTCAAGGACCTGCGCCTTGCGATGGCCGGGGCAGGGACGGCGGGCGCCACGGTCCCGCTCGGCGAACATGCGACGAAGATCTACGAAGCATTCGTGGAGGCCGGCAACGGCGGCAAGGACTTCGGGGCGATCTTCACCACGCTCTGACCGGACTTTCCCCTCCGGGCCGGTGCTCCGAGGGGATGCCTTCCTCTACCTCACTGTCGCGCTTGCCTCGGCCGCCAGGCGACGGATCATCTCGCGCACTTCGGAGGCGATGAAGGGCTTCCCGAGCATCGGCCGGGAAGCATGGCCTGCCGGGAGATGGTCGCGGTCGTAGCCGCTGACGAAGGCGAACGGCGTGTCGCGCTCGGCGAGCATGTCGGCGACGGCGTCGATCTTTTCGCCGTTGAGATTTCCGTCCAGCAGGGCGAAGTCGGGACGCTCCCGTGCGATCAGGGCCAGCGCATGGTCGCAGGAAGTGGCGGGGCCGATCGCCACGCCGCCGCGATCCTCGATCTCCATCATCAGTTCCATGGCCACCAACGGCTCGTCCTCCACCACGAGGATGCGCATGGCGGGCGGACCGCCGGACGTGGTAGTCCGGGCGGCAGGTGCCTTTTCCTGCTCGGGCGAGGGCGTGCTCGCCGTTGGCGACGCCTGATCGTCCAGCGGCAATGTCATCGTCCAGCGCACGCCATCCGGCGCAAATACCGAAGTGATGCGTGCACCGTCGGCAGCCATGCTGTGTTCAATCAGGGTGGAACCGAAGCCGCGCCGCTCGGGCGGGGAAACCGGCGGGCCGCCGTGCTCCGCCCATTCGAGTGAAAGCATACCGCCCTCCCGTCGCCAGCCGAGCCGTACCATGCCGGTCGCGTTGGAAAGCGCGCCGTACTTGTGCGCGTTGGTGGCCAGTTCGTGGAAGATCAGCGAGAAACGCAGCGCGAGTTCGGGTGGAAGGTCGACATCTGGTCCGTCGAGGGTGAGCCGGTCCTCGCTCACGGCGCCGATGGCGACTTGGTCGGCGATGAGGTCGCGCAAGTTGGCGCGTTCCCAGGTCGTCGCGCTCAGCATCGAGTGGGCCCGTGCCAGCGCCTGGAGGCGGCCGGAAAAGGCGTTCTGGAACTCGCGCTCCGAGCGCGCATGGCGAAAACCCTGAGACGCGATGGCTTGCACCGTCGCCAGGGTGTTCTTCACGCGGTGGTTCAACTCGCCGATCAGCAGGCGCTGTGTTTCTTCGGCGCGGCGGCGCTCGGTGACGTCCAACACCTCGATCATCACGCTTCCCGGCCTGAGACCCCCGCCGGCAAGCGAGGAACAGTACCATTCTCCCTCGCGCAGCGCACCGTCGGCGCTGGCGAAGCGGTGCTCCTGCATGGCGCGCTGGTCGCCCCCTTCCAGCAGCGCGTTCATGCCATCGAGAAATGCCTCGCGGCCGCCGTTGGGGGGAATGAAGGGCGCGTCGGCCAGAGCGAGGCCGAGCACGTCCGAGGCCGGGTAGCCCACCATCCGCTCGGCGCTGCGATACCATCCGACGATCCGCAGGTTCGAGTCTATCTCCAGCACCGCGAGCGGCGAGTTATCTCCATGCGCGCGCAGGCGGCCCAGCGCGGCGCCCAACTCGTCGCGCTGGAAGGCGATTTCCTGGCGCTGGCGGGCCAACTCGACGAAGACGGCGACCTTCGAGTTGAGCACGGTGATGTCGAGCGGCTTGAGCAGATAATCGACCGCACCCGTTTCGAAGCCACGGAAGCGGCGGCGCTCGTCGGTGGCGATGGCGGTGAGGAAGATGATCGGAACCCCGCGCGTCCGTTCGGCCCCGCGCATGAGTTCGGCCAGTTCGAAGCCATCCATCTCCGGCATCTGAACGTCGAGGAGGGCCAGCGCGAAGTCCTGCCGCAGCAGCAGTTCGAGGGCCTCGAACCCGGAGGAGGCCGTCACCAGTTCAACGCCCGGCTGGTCGAGCGCGGCTTCGAGCGCGACGAGGTTCTCGCGGATGTCGTCGACCGCCAGGATCCTGATCGGGTCACCGGACAACGGCAGGCTCCCGGCGGGTATCCTCGCTCGCCCGCAACGTGGGGGCGGCGGGAAGGTGAACAAGGCGGTTTTTCATCGGGCTGATTGCGCGCGCGGTGGCCATCTTCTGTCTTGCGCCAACTCTTGTCTTGTGGGGATAGGCCGTGCCGATCGGACCGCTTCCCCCATGCGCGCGGTTCCCGGATCGGCGACGTCAACGCGCGCGGACGGCAGGCGGTTCCCGGCCTCTGGAAAAAAGTTTTTTGCGCCGGCCCACGCCGCCGCGCCGGCCGTCCAGAACTCCCGGGAAGGCTCGCGAAAACTTCCTTAACCCATTGCTGATAGGCTGGCCGGATTATCGAGCGGTTTCAAGAAGCGAGCCTGGTTTACAACATGCGCCCAGCATCACAATTCGCTGCAAGGCTGTCTCGCGACGAAGCCGGCAACATCCTGCCGATCGCCGCGATCGGCCTGCTGATAGGCGCGCTTATCATAGGTTCCGCGGTCGACCTTGGCCGCACCTATCTTGCCGAAGAGCAGTTGCAGGCAGCCTGTGATGCGGGAGTCCTGGCCGGACGGCGCGCGGTGACGACCAACGGGTTCGACGCCACGTCCAAGGCCGCCGCGAAGGCATTCTTCAATACCAACTACAACGACAACGCCCAGACCACCCGTTCGACGACGTTCGATCCCGTGTCCTCCGACGACGGCAACACCGTCACCGCCACGGCGACCACCGTGCTCGACACGCTGCTCATGCGCGTGTTCATGAAGGACAGCTTCAACATTTCCGTGACCTGCGGCAGCTCGATGGGCGTGGGCAATGCGGACGTGATGATGGTGCTCGACACCACGGGTTCCATGGGCAACTCGCTGGGCGGCAGCACCCGCATCGCGGCACTGCGGACGGCGATGAAGAACTTCTACACGACGATGTCGAACGCGACGTCCGGGTCCAATGCCCGCATCCGCTACGGGTTCGTGCCGTTCAGTTCCTCGGTCAACGTCGGGCGCCTGCTCAACGATCTCGACACCCGCTACATCGTCGATGCGCGGACCTATCAGTCGCGCTGGTACGAGCCCGACAGCGACCGTGACAATGACACCACCGGAAGCTGGGTCAAGGCTTCGAGCACCAGCTACGACAACAGCTCCTGCGGGAACAAGGTGCCCACCGACAATTCCGTCACGGAAACCGGGTCGGGGTCGAGCAGGCAGCAGCGCCGGGTCGAGTATGCGTGCCGCAAGGACGGCAAGTATTATATCTATTACCGCTACGTGTACCGGCCCTATGTCATGCGATACCGCCCGGTGACCTACGATACGAGCGTGTTCAAGACGTTCGCATCGGTAGGCACTCCGACCGGTTCCTACGGCGCCAACCAGAACAGCACCTGGGGCGGCTGCATCGAGGAGCGCAGCACGGTCGCCCAGTCGACCTTCAGCTATTCGTCGGCGACGGGCATCACACCCAAGACCGCGCTCGACCTCGACCTCGACAGCGCGCCGAACGTCACCAACGACAGTACCAAGTGGGCGCCGATGCTCCCGCAGATCACGTATCGTCGCTGGAACAGCAATGGCAACTACAGCACCACCGCGCCGCTCTACGACGGCGAACTGGGAGGGACCTACTGTCCCGTCCAGGCGCGTCTGCTGGGTGAGATGACCCAGTCCAAGTTCAACGAATACGCGGATTCGCTGGTGGCCGTGGGCGGCACCTACCTCGACATCGGCATGATCTGGGGCGGCCGCCTCGCGTCGCCGCAGGGCATGTGGCAGGGGCTGGTGAACGA
>DATKFS010000404.1:0-9515 GCA_035511275.1 Novosphingobium sp. | reverse complement strand
CTCGTATCACCGCGACAAGATGCTCGCCAACCTCTCGGTCGCGATGGGCGGCCGCGTGGCGGAAGAGCTGATCTTCGGACACGACAAGGTCTCGTCCGGCGCCTCCTCGGACATCCAGTACGCGACCAGCCTCGCGCGCTCGATGGTCACCAAGTGGGGCATGTCGGACAAGTTGGGGCCCATCCAGTACGAGGATACGCAGGAAGGCTACCTCGGCATGGGCGGCACCCAGCGCACCATGGGTTCGGCCGAAACCAACAAGCTGATCGACAGCGAGATCCGCGCGCTGGTGGACAACGCCCACGCCCGCGCCACGCAGATCCTCAAGGATCAGGCGGAAGCGCTGGAAACCCTGGCGCAGGCGATGCTGGAATACGAGACGCTCTCGGGCGACGACATCAAGAAGCTGCTGGAAGGCGGCACGCTCGATCGTCCGACCTCGCCGCGCGGCCCTTCGACCCCGCGCCCGCTCTCGGGCTCGGCGATCCCGAAGTCGGGCAAGCGCTTCACCGGCGGTGCCGCCCCGCAGGGCGCCTGACGGCTCACGAGTCTCCCCCGGGAGAATGCAGGAGGGGGCGCCGGGGAAACCCGACGCCCCCTTTGCCTATGAAAAATCCTCCCTGTCGCGCAGCGGTCGGGGAGGTGGCAGTCGCGGAGCGGCTGACGGAGGGGTCTTCCCCCGTCCCTTCGGACATGGGATCAGAAGCTCGTCTGCGCCATGATCATCAGGAAGAACACCAGGAGCGCAGTGGCCGCGAACATCAGCAGCAGCACCGTGCGGACCAGTGCCGACCGCCGCCTCAGCCCGTAGGCGCCCCGCAGTTGCCGGTACATGTGGATCGGCGGCACGAGGAACAGCCAGCCCAGCATCCCGCCGGCGCCAAGCGCTCCGCCGATCATCGCCACGATCAGCAGCAGCGTCATGAAGCACAGCGAGTACGTCACGAAGACGGTGTGATCGTAGAGATGGAAGCGGCGGCTGAAGGGGAACAGCAGCCACAGGAACGGCACCGAGATCGGGATCAGCGCCCAGCTGTACTTGTAGGCATAAGTCTGGAGCTTGTAGGTCGCGAGCTCCGGGTTGGCGTTGAACTTGCGGATCGCGTGGTCGATCTGCGGCACGTCGCTCACCACCTTGTCCGCCTTTGTATGGACGGTCGCGGAGCCGAGGCTGCTTTCGACGTCTCGCAGGGTATCGAGCGTGTCCTGCCGCGTTTCGATCTGCGCGTCGAAGGGCGCGGTCGCCTGCCCCTTGGCGAGCGCCTGCCCGCGCTTCGTCCTGAGCCCGGCGATCTCCGTTTCCAGCCGCCGGATGTTCTGTTCGAGGCCTTGTTCGTTCGCCGCATGTTCGGCGCCTTCGTGGCCCTGCGTCGCGTGGAACACGGCGAACATCAGGAACACGACGAAGAGGAACAGCGCGATCGGCGAGACGTAGCTCGCGCGGCGCCCGTCGATGTACTCGCGCGTCAGCCGTCCGGGCCGCCAGACGAGCAACGGCAGCGTGCGCCAGACCTTGCCCTCGAAGTGGAAGACGCCGTGCAGCAGGTCGTGGAAGAATGCGCCGAGCGTGCGGTGGACGTGCGCCGCCTGCCCGCAGGCGTGGCAGTGCGATCCGACCAGCGGCGTCCGGCAGTTGAGGCAGGCGGTCTCGTGGGTGTGGCCCGTGTCGCCCCCGGGCGGCTCCACGGCCACCGCAGTGGCGGTGCCCTGCCCGAGTTCCGCCAGTCCCTCACCGATCCCGCTCATGCTCGCCCCCGCTTGCCCTGGCATCAGGATAGCGACTGGCGCGCGGTCTGGATAGGCGGGTTACGTCGTCCCGGCGCAGGCGGGGACGAGGTTACGCGCGCTGTGCCAGTTTCTTCTCGATCGCGTCCCACAGGCGGGCGAAGGCCCTGGCCGCGGGGCTTTGCGGGGCGAGCGCGCCGACCGGCTGGCGGTGTACCGCGCACTGCTCCACCGCGCTGGCGTAGGGGATCGACGGCCAGTTGGGGTTCGCCTCCTGGGCCTGCTTGTGCAGGGCCCGGCGCATGTCGAGCATCGAGAGCACCGGCAGGATCGGCGGGTGGCGCTTGGTATTGCCCGATATCTCGCGCACCACGAGGTCGAAGGCGCGGGCCGAGAGCGGCGACGGCGGCAGCGGCACGATCACCAGATCGGCCGCGCGCACGATCTGCGCCGAGAGTTCGTTCATCACCGGCGGGCAGTCGAGGATGATCCGCGCATAGTCTGCCGAGAGTTCCTCGGTCAGTTTTGCCAGCCGCTTGCGCTTGCCGATCCTGGCGAGCTGGGCGTCGAGCGTGCGGATCGATTCGTCGGCCGGCAGCACGTCGAGGCCATCGAAGGCGGTCTTCTGGATCAGCCGCGTGGCGGGCTGTTCACGCGCGAAGACTTCCTCGGCAAGCTGGGCCTCCTGCGGTTCGAGGCCATAGAGGAACCCGGAGCCCCCCGCCGCGTCGAGGTCCCACAGCAGCGTCGGCCGGTCCCCCGCGACGGCCGAACACCAGGCGAGGTTGGCGGCGAAAGTGGTCTTCCCGACCCCGCCCTTGACGCTGTAGACCGCGATCGTCGCGCCGTCCCCGGCGGCGGCGGTCACGTCGCGCGTGGACGCGCCAAGGGGACCGGCCCTCTTGGGCGGTCCCCCGGAAAATCCGATAATACGAGGCAGCTTCGACTTTGCAGGCACCCCGCGATCGTTGCCTGCCGCGCCGCGACAGTCAACGAAAACACGTCAGCCGTCGTAGTCGCCGCCGATCGAGGTGTTGCGCGTCGGCGCCGAGGCGGTGATGCGCAGCGCTTCGGCCGACTGGCTGAGCGAGCCGACGTCGTCCATCTCGTCGTCGTCGTCCGGCAGGACGCGCTGCATCGAGGTGACGAGCGTTTCCTTGAGGTTCGCCGGGGTCACGGTCTGCTCGGCGATCTCGCGCAGCGCGACGACCGGGTTCTTGTCACGGTCACGCTCGAGCGTGAGTTCCGCGCCGCCCGAAATCTCGCGCGCACGCTGGGCGGCGAGCAGGACGAGGTCGAAGCGGTTGGGGATCTTGTCGACGCAGTCTTCGACAGTTACGCGCGCCATGGGCACTCCCGGAAAGAATCTGAAGGTCTGGAAAGGGCGGCAGATAGGCCGGGGGGCGGGAGAAGTCAAGGAAAGGGGCGGTGGCCATGGGCGGGGGCTTCGACAAGCTCAGCCTGAGCGGATTCCGAGATGTTCCATTAATTCCGCTCAGGCTGAGCCTGTCGAAGCCCCCTCCGCGAACCCCAGTGCCAGCCGCGCCAGCTCCGGGAACGCCTCGGCCCTTTCGCGGGCCTGGGCGTTGGCGGCGGTGCCACGGATGACGCGGCCCTTGATGCCGTGGAAGATCGCGGCGAGGCGGAAGAAGTTGAACGCCATGTAATAGCGGTAGTCGGGCAACCCCACGCGCCCCGTCCGGCGGCAGTAGGCGGCGACGTAGTCCGCCTCGGTCGGGATGCCGAGCGCGGCGATGTCCGCGCCGCCGAGCCCTGCCACGATATGCGGCGGCATGTGGTACATCATCGCGTGGTAGGCGAAGTCCGCCAGCGGATGGCCGAGCGTCGACAGTTCCCAGTCGAGCACCGCCAGCACGCGCGGCTCGGTGGGGTGGAAGATCATGTTATCTATGCGGAAGTCGCCGTGGATGACGCTGGAGGCGCCGTCGTCCTCGGGCATGTTCGCCTCGAGCCAGGCGATCACGGCGTCCATGTCCGCGTTGCGGCCCGCCGCCTCGTCCTCGAAATACTGCCGGGACCAGCGGCCGACCTGCCGGGCGAAGTAGTTTCCCGGCTTGCCGTAGTCGCCGAGGCCGATCGCCTCGGGGTCGAAGCCGTGGAGCTGCGCGATCGTGGCGTTCATCGCATCGAAGATCGCGGCGCGTTCCGCGTTGGAGACGCCGGGGACGGTCGCGTCCCAAAAGATGCGGCCCTCGACCATCTCCATGACGTAGAACCACGTCCCGATCACCGCTTCGTCGGTGCAGAGGCCATGAACGCGCGCGACCGGGAAGCCGGCGCCGTGAAGCGCGGAAAGCACCTTGGCCTCGCGCTCCACCGCGTGCGCGCCCTTGAGCAGCTGGCCCGGCGGCTTGCGCCTGAGGACGTAGCTGCGCGAAGGCGTCACCAGCTTGTAGGTCGGGTTCGACTGACCGCCCTTGAACTGCTCGACCGTCAGCGGTCCGGCGAAGTCCTCGACGTTCGCGTCCATCCACGCCACCAGCGCCGCCTCGTCGAAGGCATAGCCCTCGCGAACGGCGGTGGTGCCGGAGTTGGCATCCGACAGATCAGGGGCGACGTCGCTCATGCCGGTTCGGCTTCCTTCGCCGTCAGCGCCTCCTGCGCCTTCCTCCAGTCGCGGCGGATCTTCTTGGCGAGGCTCCACTTGTGGACTTCGGTGGGGCCGTCGTAGATGCGGAAGGCACGGATTTCGCGGAACACCTGCTCGACGATGGTGCGCTCGGTGACGCCGATGCCGCCCAGCACCTGCACGCAGTTGTCGGCGATCTTCATCAGCGCCTCGGACACCGAGACCTTGGCCATCGAGCTTTCCACGGTGCCGAGCGAGCCGCCGTCGAGCACGCCCGCGCACCAGTCGATCATCAGTTCGCACTGCTTGATGAGGATCGCGTTCTCGGCGAGCATGAAGCCCACGCCCTCGTGCTCGATCAGCTGCTTGCCGAAGGCCATGCGGCGGCAGGCGTAGTCGGACGCGATCTCCTGCGCGCGGATGCAGCAGCCCAGCCAGCGCATGCAGTGCGAGAGGCGGGCGGGCGACAGGCGGACCTGCGCATACTTGAACCCCTCCCCCGGCGCGCCGAGCATGTTTTCGGCGGGAACCCGCAGGTTGTCGATCGTCAGCGTGGCGTGGCCGCCGGGCATCGAGGTGTCGATGGTGTTGGGCACCTCGTCGATGCGGATGGCAGGGTCCGGCAGGTCGACGAGGAACATGCAGGCGCCGCCCTTGGTGTCCTCCTCTTCGGAGGCAGCCATGACGATGCCGACCATCGCGCCCTGCGCGCCGGTGATGAAGGTCTTGCGGCCGTTGACGACCCAGTGGTTGCCGTCCTTGCGGCAGGTGGTCTTCATCATCGAGGGGTCGGATCCGGCGCCGCCCCAGTCGGCAGGCTCGGTCATGAAGAAGGCGGAGCGGCCCTTGCCTTCCACCAGCGGCTTCAGGAAGCGCTCCTTCAACTCGGGCGAGCCGACGTGGCCGATGAGGTACATGTTGCCCTCGTCGGGCGCCATGGTGTTGCAGGCCAGCGGGCCCAGCGGCGAGAGGCCCGACTTGATGAGCACCACCGCCGTCTCGCGCTGGGTGAGGTGCGATCCGTCCTCGCGGATGTGCGGGGTGAGCACGCCGGCCTCGCGGGCAAGGGCGCGCATCTCCATCACCAGCTCGTCGGTGGGCGCGCCGTGGTGGTCGCGGCGCGGGTCCTTTTCGTAGGGGACGATCTTGTCGCGCACGAAAGCCTCGACTTTCGCGGCCATGTCGAGGGCGTACTGGGAAACTTCGGTCATCACTGGAGCACCCGGATCGGATCGGAGCCGTCCCAGTCGCGGGCGGCGTCCTTCATCATCTGGAACAGGCCCTCGGTCCCCGAGAGCGGCTGGAGGTATTCGATGACATGGCCGGGGCCCTGGCCGGGATCGACGTAGATCACCGCGCCGTCCGCGCCGACCTTGCCCTCGACGATGATTTCCGCACCCGCTTCCTTGCAGGCGCGGCGGGCCTCCTCGATGGATTCGACGAAGACGCAGACGTGGTGCAGCCGGTCGCGCACCGCGTATTCGCCGGAGTAGAGCGAGGGCGAGGTGCTGTCGGTCCTGATGAGTTCGATCTGGATGTCGCCCCAATAGCCGATCGCCATGGTGAAGGTCGCGTCGGTGGGCTCGCCCTTGTACTTCATGTCGTCGAGCCGGACGTCGTTCGGCACGAAGAACGGGCCGACGCCGACGGTCTCGATCCAGTACTTCATGGTCGCATCGAAGTCTGTCGGGAAATAGGCGAGCTGGATCACATCGCCCAGCCGCTTGAGCGGGCCGGGCTTCGCGATGGTCGGGGTGGTAGCCTCTCCGGTCATCTTTGTTCTTCCTTTCAGGCGAAGAGGCCTTCCGGCGCTTCGATCAGGGATTTGAGCGTCTGCAGGAACTGCGCCCCCGCCGCCCCGTCGATCGCGCGGTGGTCGACCGAGAGGGTGAAGGAGATGCGCGTCTCGAACGCAATGTCCCCGGCGGAAGTCTCGACCGGCTGGCGCAGCGCGGCGCCCACGGCGAGGATCGCGCCTTGCGGCGGGTTGATGATCGCATCGAAGTTCTCGATCCCGAACATGCCGAGGTTGGAGACGGAGAAGGTGCCGCCCTCCATGTCCTCCATCGACAGGCCCTTGCCCTGCACCTTGTCGATCAGGCGGCGGGTTTCGGCCGCGACCTGATCGATGCGCATGAGGTCGGCCTGGCGCACCACCGGGGTGACGAGGCCCTTGGGTCCCGCCACCGCGATGGAAACGTCGGCATGGGGGAAGCGGTGGATTTCCGTCCCATGGACCTGCACGTTGACGTCGGGGTGGCGAACCAGCGCCATGGCAGAGGCCTTGACGATCCAGTCGTTGACCGAGGCCTTGCAGCCCAGCACCACGTTGGCCGTCTTGCGCATCTCCAGCAGCGCATCGGCGCTGGCGGACATGCGCAAGTAGAAGTGCGGAAGCTCCTGCTTGGCCTGCGTGAGACGCTGGGCGACGACCTTGCGGATGCGGTCGAAGGGCACGACCTCGGCGCGGTTCTCGCCCGGAACGAATTCGGGAGTGCCGAAGCCGGTCGCGGCGACCTTCGGAGCAGGCACGAGCGCCAGCACGTCGGCCTTGGAGATGCGGCCGCGCGGACCGGTTCCGGTGAGACCCGCGAGCGAAAGTCCATGCAGCGCGGCGATGCGTCGCGCCAGCGGCGAGGCGAGGACCTTCATGTCGTCCTCGGGTACGTCCAGTGTACCCTTTGGTGCCGCCTGGGACGGACCCCGGAGTGCCTTGACGACATCCTGATGGGTGATGCGCCCACCCCTGCCGGATCCTTCGATACCGGCGATATCGACGCCTTCCTCTTCCGCAAGGTGCAAGGCCTCGGGGCTGATCGGGCGGTTGGTGTCGATCTTGACGCGGGCCTTCTCGGGCTCGGCGGAAACCATCGGAGCGGGAGCGAACTTGGCCTTTTCCGCGCCTTTCGCGATGCCACCCTCTGCCGGCTTGAACTCGGCGACGAACGCATCGATCTCCGCGTCGGAGTGGTCACCCTCGTCGAACACGGCGAGGAGCGCGCCGACGGGCTCGGAATCGCTGCCCCCGGCCACGAGGATGCGGCGCACGGTGGCGTCGTATTCGGCCTCGACCTCGTTGGTGATCTTGGCGGTTTCGATCAGGCACAGCGTCTGGCCACGCGTGAAGGTGTCACCCTCCTTCACCGTCCAGTCGGCGATCGTGCCCTCGGTCATTTCGATGCCCCACTTGGGCATCGTGAATGCGCGGATGCGGCTCATGTCGGCGGCCCCTTCAACGGTATTCGAGCGTCTTGCGCACGGCGGCCGCGATCTTCGCGGGGCTCGGCAGATAGGCGCTCTCAAGCTCGCGGGCGAACGGCACCGGCGTATGCGGCGGCGTCACCATCTCGATCGGCGCCTTGAGGCTGGCGAAGGCCTTCTGCGCGATGAGCGAGGAGATGTCGGTCGCCAGCGAGCAGCGCGGCGGCGCCTCGTCCACGATCACGGCGCGGCCGGTGACTTCGACCGAATCGAGGATGGCCTCCTCGTCGAGCGGCGAAGTGGTGCGAAGGTCGATCACGTCGCAGCCGATGCCATCCTGCGCGAGATCATCGGCGGCGGTCTCGGCATAGCCGACCATCATGCCCGAGGCGACGATGGTGGCATCCTTGCCCGCGCGGGCGAGCCGGGCGTGGCCGAAGGGGATGCAGAAGTCGGGGTCGTCACTGACCTCGCCGCTCATCGCGTAGAGGAACTTGTGTTCGAGGAAGACCACCGGATCGTCGTCGCGGATCGCCTGGCGCAGGAGGCCGCAGGCGTCCTCCGGCGTGGCGGGCATGACCACCTTGATGCCGGGCATGTTGGTGACGAACTGGCTGATCATCTGGCTGTGCTGCGCGGCGGCATTGTAGCCCGCGCCGCAGGGCATCCGGATCACCGCCGGGCAGACCGACTTGCCGCCGAACATGTAGCGGAACTTGGCGATCTGGTTCCAGAGCTGGTCCATGCAGACGCCGATGAAGTCGGCGAACATGATCTCCGCCACCGGCCGCTTGCCGGCGAGGGCAAGGCCACCCGCCGCGCCCATGATGGCGCTTTCGCTGATCGGGGTGTCGATCACGCGGTCCGGCCCGAAGGCGTCGTAGAGGCCGGTCGAGGTCGACCAGATGCCGCCGATGGCCTCAGGCCCGCCGGCCGTGCCCATGCCGCCGACCACGTCCTCGCCCAGGACGACGACGCGGCTGTCGCGCTGCATTTCCTGGAAGATCGTGTTGCGGATGGCGTCGCGATACATCATTTTTGCCATGGTTCTCGCTCCTGCCGTCAGTAGCTGATGTAGACGTTGTCGAGGACGTTCTCAGGCGCGGGGCGAGCCGCCGCGCGGGACGCCGTGACCGCATCCTCGATGGCCTGGAGCGCGTCCGTGTCGATCCGGTCGAGGTCGGCGTGGTCGAGCAGCGCCGCGCCGGTCACGCTCTTGCGGAAGATCTTCAGGCAGTCCCGCTCGGCGCGCAGGCGGTCGAGTTCGCCGTCGCCGCGGTAGCGCTGAGGGTCGCCCTCGAAGTGGCCGAAGAAGCGCTCGGTATCGAATTCCACCGCCGCCGGGCCGTTGCCGGGCACGCGCACGTATTCGAGGACCTCGCGGAAGGTGTCGTGGACGGCGAAGAAGTCCGTCCCGTCCGCGCGCCAGACTTTCATACCGAACGCCTCGGCGCGGCTGGCGATGTCCTTTGTCGTGCCGACCGCATAGTCGACGCCGGTGTGCTCGGAATAGTGGTTGTTCTCGAAGACGAAGATCGCCGGGGCCTTGGTCACGACCGCGAGGTTCATCGCCTCGAAGGTGGTGCCCTGGTTGCAGGCGCCGTCGCCCGAGAAGGCGATCGAGACGGCGAGTTGGCCGCTCTCGTCCGGGCCGTCGATCTTGTTGGAGATCGCCGCGCCCACCGCGATCGGGGCGCCCGCGCCGACGATGCCGTTGGCGCCGAGCATGCCCTTGTCGAGGTCGGCGATGTGCATCGAGCCGCCCTTGCCGTTGCACAGGCCCTCCTGGCTGCCCCAGATTTCCTTCATCATGCCCTGCACGTCGCAGCCCTTGGCGAGGCAGTGGCCGTGGCCAGCGTGGTCTTGCCGGCTTCCATCGGGCCGCCGGAGACGAACACCACGGGGATGTTCAGGCGCAGGGCGGCCATCAGCATGCCGGGGGTGATCTTGTCGCAGTTGCTGATGCAGACGATGGCGTCGGCGCAGTGGGCATTGACCA
>DATKFS010000403.1:0-14749 GCA_035511275.1 Novosphingobium sp. | reverse complement strand
AAGCAGGTCTGGATGAACAACGGACCTTCGACCAGTCCCTCCTTCCAGAAGTAGTGCAGGTTATAGAGGTGGCTGGTGTCGTAGCACTCGAACTCGTAGCGGGTGCCGGTGGCGTTCAGCGTTTCGAGGGCATAGCGGATGTCCTTGAAGCTGTTGCGGAACACCAGGTCGTGGCTGGCTTCCAGCATTTCCGGCTCCCACGCGTGCCGGAATTCCTTGAAGCGTTTCAGCATCGGGAACAGGCCGAAGTTCATCGAACCCATGTTGAGGCTGGCGACCTCGGGCTTCCACATCTCCGCGGGCTTCACGCGGTATTCAACCGGCATGTAGGGCGAGGCGCCGGTGGTGATGTTCACCACGACGTCGCTCGACTGCTTGATGACGCGCAGGAACGGGGCGAAGTCCTCGGGCGTGTGCACGGGCTTGCCATTCTCGGGATCGCGGGCATGGAGGTGGACGATGGCGGCGCCGGCCTCGGCGGCTTCCAGCGCGCTCTGGGCGATCTGCTCGGCCGTGACCGGCAGGTAGGGCGACATGGAGGGGGTGTGGATCGAGCCGGTGATGGCGCAACTGATGATCGTCTTGTTGGCGGGCATGCCCGAACTCCCAGGATTGTGTGTTGTCGATCGACCGGTGCGGTCGACCGGGACTAAAGGCGATCCAGCAGCGGCAGGATCTGCTTCGATACGTCGTCGCTGCCCGTGCCCTGGTGGCCGAGCGAGCGCAGGAAGGTCATCTCGCCCTCGCTCACGCTGCGGTTTTCCACCCAGTCCCAGACGAGATCGCGCCGGGCGAAGCGCCAGCGGCCGTCGTCGCCCCGCCGGTAATGGTCGAGATAGCGCCCGCCGACGTAGTCGTGCCGGGGTTCGGGATCCATCACGCGATGCATCCCGAAGAAATAGACCTCGCCCTGCGCCTCGTCGCCGTCGAGGGCGAACACGGCATTCACGATGTAGTGTGCGCTGTTCTCGAACCCCGCCATGATCTGTGGCTGCCAGTCGATGTAGGCGTCGATGGTGCCGCTGAACAAGGTGCCGTGGTTGTCTACCGCGTCCGGGTGGTAGCAGGCACGCAGCAGGTCCATGTCGCGGCGGTCGACGGCGCGGGCGTAGCGGTTGACGAGGTCGCGCAGCTCGGCCTTGTCGAGGAACTCTGCCATGCGGGCGTCGTTGGTTGCGGCGTTCATGACACGGCCTCGATCGCGGCCTGGCGGACTTTGGCGCGCTGCACCTTGCCCGAAGCGGTGCGCGGCAGAGCCTCGACGAACTCGATGCGCTTGGGGCACTTGTAGGCGGCGATCTCGCGGCGGACGTGGGCGATGATGTCCTGCGCGTCCCCGGTCGCGCCGGGGCGCAGTTCCACGGCGGCGCAGACCATCTCGCCCCACTGCGTGTCGGGCACGCCGTAGACCGCGCAGTCGGCCACTTCGGGATGCTCGCGCAGGACTGTCTCGACCTCGATCGGATAGACGTTCTCGCCAGCCGAATTGATCATGTCCTTGATGCGGTCGGTGAGGTAGAGGAACCCCTCGGCATCGATCCGGCCGCCGTCGCCCGAGCGGTAGAAGCCGTCGGCGATGGCTTCCGCCGTGGCGTCCGGCAGGCCGAGGTAACCGGCCATCATGGTCTCGCCCCCCACCCAGATTTCGCCGGGGACGCCGCGCGGCACGACGCGGCCTTCCGCGTCGCGGATCTGGATCTCGATGCCGGGCAGGGCCTTGCCGACGGAACCGAGCAGTTCGGGCCGCGTCAGGTCGTGGTCCTGCGGCTCCAGAATGGTGATCGTGCCGCACATCTCGGTCATCCCGAAGTATTGCAGGAACTTGCAGCCGATCTGCTCCAGCCCCCGCCGCAGCAGCGGTGGGTCCATTGCCGCCGCGCCATAGTGGATCGCCGCGAGATCGGGGGCGCGGACGCCCCGCGCCAACATCTCGCCGACCAGCCCGCGTACCAGTTGCGGCACCATGAACGTGCGGGTGACGTGGCGCGCGAGGCAGGTGTCGAGCAGGCCGCCGGGCGTCATGTCGGTGGTCAGCACCAAGGTGCAGCCACGTTCGAGGCCGCAGACCGCCCAGCTGATCCCGCCAATGTGGAACAGCGGCAGCGGCGAGAGCAGGACTTCGTCGCCCGTCCATTCGGCGAAGGCGGGCAGGGCGCGTTCCTGGCAGCGGGCCAGCGTGATCGCGCGCTCGGTGGTCTCGACACCCTTGGGCGCGCCGGTGGTGCCGCTGGTGTAGAGCAGGACGCTGGGCCTGTCCCAATCGCCGAAACCGGCATCGGCAAGGGGCGGCCCAGAGAGCCAGGCCGTGTCGAAGGCGTGGTTCTCGACGATGCGCAGGCCAGCGGGGGCAGCCATGTCGAGATCGGCACGGAAGGCGCTGTCGCAGAAGGCCATTCGGGCGGCGGAGTCGGTCAGGATATGCGCGATCTCGCGCGGCTTCTGGCGCCAGTTGATCGGCACCAGCACCAGCCCGCTGCGTATCGCCGCCAGCATGAGCGCGAAGAAGCGCGGGTGATTGGCTCCCAGGAACGCGACCCGATCGCCGGGGCGCAGTCCTTCGCGCTCGAACCGCGCCATGACGGCGCGGATCTGCGCATCGAGCTGGGCGAACGTGAGGTTCAGTTCGCCCAGCGCGAGTGCGAGGTGATCGGGCCGGCTCGACGCCCAGCCCGCTATCGAGCGGCTGAACGCCTGCACGTCGGCCGTATCCAGGCTAGGCCCGGTTACGATCGACGGGCGCGCTCCCTCTTCCCCTCCGGCCATCGTCGCGCGCTCAGACGGCACAAAGACGGTCGATGCGGGCGTGGAGCGCGCGCAGGCGGCATTCCTGATAGCGCCCGAAATAGAGCGGCTGGTCCGGCTTGCCCTCGCGCGCGCCCTGCTGGACGCCGGGGACATTGCCCATGTCCTGATCGAACACCTCGTCGAACAGCCCGAAGCCCACGTTGTTGGCCTGGTAGCTGTCGTCGAAGTCGAGGTCGATGCGCTGCGCGGCCGGGGGGCGCTCGCCATTGGCGGGCAGGGGCAGCAGGAAGCGGATGTCCATGATGCACTCGTCCGGGTTCTCGCCCAGAGGCATGTACTGGTAGAACAGCGGCGCGCCTTCGCCCCACCACGGGAACCAGTTGGGGAACATGTAGTACTGCACCGCGTCGAGCATTTCCGCGTCCGAAGTGGCGGCGAAATCGCGGCCAGTCATCGCCATGAGGCCGGCGCGGCGGTATTCGGCCGCGAAGGCGCGGTCGAGCGTCTCGATCCGGGCGAAGTCGGGCAGGTCCATGCCCGGCGGGGTGACGGCCTTGCACATCTCGATGACGGCGGCACGGCTGTCGGCCTCGTCGCCCAGTTCCGGGCTGGGGACTGCCGAGGGCGTGATCGAACGCGAGATCTGCGCGTGTTCGTCTTCCCAGATGTCATAGAGGGTGTTGGAATCGCCGTTGAAGCTCTGCGCCTGCGGATGCGTCTCGCTGAGGTGCCAGCCTTCGAGGAAGGCCTCCATCGCGACCTTCCAGTTCGAGCGCACTTTCTTGCGGACGTGGATGGCGGTCCAGCGCTTCTCGAACTCGTAGTGGGCGAAGTGTTCGGGCAGTACGCCGAGCGCGGGCAGGAGCGGGCCGGCATCGGTGTCGGGATTGATGAAGATGTTGCCGCCCCAGGTGTCGCAGGCGACTTCGGGGAGGCCGAGGTCGTCCTTCTGCGCCTGCGGGAAATCCCAGTCGCCCGGTTGCCGCGCCAGGGTGCCGTCGATGTTCCAGGTCCAGCCGTGGAACGGGCACTTGATCAGGTCGCCGGTGCTCCAGTTCTCGCAGAGCTTGCGGCCACGATGGAGGCAGCTGTTCCAGAACGCCTTGAAGGTGCCGGGCGCGGCATGGACGATCATGAACGACATGCCGGCCACCGCATATTCGATGCGGTCGCCCACCTCGGGGATTTCTTCTTCCCGGGCGGCGAACTGCCAGGTCTTCTTCCAGACGTGCTCGCGTTCCAGCTTCGCGAACTCGGCCGAGAAATACCTGTCGCGCGGGATGGAGTCGCCCTCGAAGGCGAAGCTGCCCCGCTCCAGCAAAGCCGGATGGACCTCGCGCGTGTCCTTCGCGAGGAGGTCGTCGTAAAGCGGGCTTACGGCCGTGGCCACGCCCTGAATGATGGACTTGGGGTCAAGCTTCATGGGTCATCTCTCCGGTCTGCTGCAGGGTGCTGATCCCGGGCTAGCAAGAATCTCTCGTCGGCGTCGTTTCGCGCCCGTTTGAATAATTGGTAACATAGCGAACTATATCGAGCAAGGCATCCGCGCCCGAATTCGACGGTGGTTCACAACAGGCTGAGCCCGCCATCGACGAAGATCTCCGCGCCGGTGATGTAGCTGGCATCGTCGCTGGCGAGGAACGCCACGGCCTTGCCGATCTCCATCGGCTTGCCCATCCGGCCCATCGGAATAGCGTCGATCATCGGCTGGATCAGCTTGATCGCGGCGCCGCTGTCGCCGTCCATGGCATCGCCCAGCAGCATCGCCGTCTCGTGAGGCCCGGGGTGGACGGAGTTGCAGCGAATGTCGTCGCCGCCTTGCGCGCAGGCTACCGCGACGTTCTTGGTGAGCAGCGCCAGCGCCGCCTTGGTCGGCGAGTAGGCGGTGGTCAGCCCGGCGATCATCCGGGTGCTGTTGGAACTGATGTTGACGATCGAGCCATGCCCCGCACTCCGCATCGAGGGCAGCACGGCCTTGATCCCGCGCATCGCGCCGAAATAGTTCACGTCCATGATCCGCTGCGCGCCGTCTACGTCGATGTCGTCGATCGTGCCGGGCAGGTTGATGCCCGCATTGTTGACCAGCACGTTGACCTCGCCGAAGGCCGAGACCGTGGCGGCCATGACGGCCAGCCAGTCCGCGTCGCTGGTGACGTCGTGCCGGTGATGCCCGGTAAGAAAGCCTTCGTCCGCCAATGCGGCGGCGGTGTCCGCGACGCCGTCCAGCACATCGGTCAGCATCACGGCGGCACCGTCTTCGGCAAGCGCCCGCGCTGCCGCTGCACCCAGCCCGCGCGCCGCGCCGGTCACGATGGCGACCCGTCCTTCCAGTCGGCCCATGTCTTCGTCTCCCGTTATGTCGCCGTGTCAGCGCAGGATGCTGCCGGCGATAATGTTGCGCTGGATTTCGTTGGTGCCGCCGAAGATCGACCAGCAGCGGCTGTAGAGGTAGCGGTGGGCGCTCATGCTTGCCCGCGCGAAGTCGTTCGGCGCGCTGCCGGGCAGAAGATGGAGGTCGCGCGGGTCGTGCACCGCCGCGAGCGGCCCTTCGAGCATCACGCAGATCTCGCACAGCGATTGCAGGATCTCGGTGCCGCGAACCTTGAGGATCGAGGCTTCCGGCCCGGTCTTGGCCATGCCCGCCGCCCACTGCGCGACGTAGTGGTCCTCCAGGGCGATCAGGCCCGCCAGTTCGGTCTCCGCAACGACGAGGCGCTCGGCAATCCGGCCAAGCGCGGCGGCGGACAGGGCGCCAGCGGCTCGTGCCTCGTCCAGCCGCGCGCGCAACTGGGTGACGAGGCGCATCTTCGGTCCCGTGTCGGCGATGGCGACGCGCTCGTTGGCGAGCAGGAACTTGGCGATCGTCCAGCCCTGTCCCTCGGCGCCGACGAGGTTGGCGGCGGGAACGCGGACGTTGTCGAGGAAGATCTGGTTGGTGTGATACTGGCCGTCGATGGTGACGATCGGCCTGACGTCGATCCCCGGCGAGGTCATGTCGATCAGCAGGAAGCTGATCCCGGCCTGGGCCTTCACCTCGCGGTCGGTGCGGACGAGGCAGTGCATCCAGTCGGCCCAGTGGGCCTCGGTGGTCCACATCTTGGTGCCGTTGACGATGTAGTCGTCACCGTCGCGCACTGCCGTGGCCTTGAGCGAGGCGAGGTCGGACCCGCTGTTGGGCTCGGAATACCCCTGGCACCACCATACGTCGCTGGAAAGGATGCCCGGCAGGTGCCGCGCGCGCTGCTCTTCGCTGCCGAAGGTGTAGAGCACCGGGCCGACCATAGACACGCCGTAGGGGATGATGAGCGGGGCATCGGCCAGCGCCGCTTCCTGCAGCAGCACGAGCTGGCGGTGGATGTCCCATCCTCCGCCGCCATGCTCGCGCGGCCAGGCACTGGCGAACCAGCCCTTGTCGAACAGCAGCTTCTGCCAGGCGACATAGTCGTCCTTGGTGATCTCCAGCCCGAGGCGGCCCTTTTCGGCGAGGTCGGCGGGCAGGGCGGAGCGCACGAATGCGCGGACCTCGCGGCGGAACTCGCCGAGGGCATCGTCCTCGTGCTCGCCCAAGGGGATCGGCCCCCCACGCGAGACCAGCAAGGCGCGCAGGTCGTCCGCGCCGGCGCCCTCGGCCCGGATGGTGGCGAGGCGCTTGAAATAGTGGCTTACCACCAGTTCGTCGCTGACCCCCATGCCGCCGTGCAACTGCACCGCATCGTGCGCGACGCGCCGCCCGAGGTCGTCGATGGCGGCCTTGGCGGCGGCCGCGAGGGGCAGGGCCGAAGCGGGATCGGCGTCGAACAGCGTCACCAGCCGGTCGGTCAGCACGCGCGCTTCCTCGGCGGCGATGAACATGTCGGCCGCGCGGTGCTGCAGCGCCTGGAAGCTGGCGAGCGGCGCGCCGAACTGCTTGCGTGTCACGAGGTAGGCGAACGTCTGCTCGTTGGCCGCGCGCATGATACCCGCGGCTTCGGCGCACAGGCCTGCAAGCTGCAAGGCGAGCAGCCGTTCGACGAGTGAACCGGCCTGGCCGAGGAGGAGCGTTGCGGGCACATCCTCGAAGTGCAAGGCCGCCGCGCCCGATCCGTCGATCAGGCGGGTCCTCTCGATCCGCAGGCCCGGCGCATCGGCCGCGACGAGACAGAGGGCGATGTTCGCGTCGAGCGTGGCGGTTACGAGGAAATGCGAGGCGACGTCACCGCCGCGCACCAGCGGCTTGCTGCCGCTCACGCGCCATTCGCCGCCGACCTCGCGGGCGAGCGTCGCGGGCGGGGCCAGCGGCTCCCCGCCCTCGCCCTGCGCGAGGACGGCGATGGCCGATCCGTCAAGGATCGCTTCGAGCAACGCGGCCTCTTCGGGCAGGCCCGCCAGCACGTGCGCGGCCAGCGCGGTCTGGAGCAGCGGCTCCACCGCCAGCCACTTGCCCGCCCGCGCCATCAGCGTGGCAAGATCGCGCGCGGTGCCGCCAAAGCCCCCGGCTTCCTCCACCACCAGCGCCGAAATGACGCCTTGCCCGGCGAGCATCGGCCACAAGTACAGACGGTCTGGCTGCTCGGCCGAGAGTCGGTGACGCCGGGCCTCGAACTCGTTTTCCCGGGCCAGCAGGCGCTCGACCATGTCGGCCATCATCGCCTGTGTTTCACCGCTCTCGAACATCGTTCATCCCAGTTAAAATTGTCGTCTTGCCACGGTGTCGGATGCACCAATTGCAGGGCCTACCGCCCGGTGTAGCGTGGCTTTCGCTTTTCGAGGAAAGCCGTCACGCCCTCGCGGTAGTCGTCGGTGTGCTTGCACAGCCCCTCGTAGGCGATCATCGCCTCGTAGACGGTCGCGGCAAGCTGGCGCAGCGGCAGGTTGGCGGTGATCTTGCTGTAGCGGATCGCGGTCTGCGCTCCGCCTGCCATGCGCGCGGCATAGGCGGCGACGAAGCTCTCGAACTCAGCCGCCGGCTTGACCAGGGCGATGAGGCCGATGCGCTCGGCCTCGACGGCATCGAGCGCGTCGCCCGTCAGCAGGTAGTGCCGTGCCTTGGCATAGCCGATCAGTTGCGGCCAGATCAGCGAGCCGCCATCGCCCGTCGACAGCCCCAGACGGACATGCGGGTCGGCGAAGCGCGCGGTCTCGACGGCGATGACGATGTCGCACAGGAGCGCGATCGAGGCGCCGAAGCCCATCGCATCGCCATTCACGGCGGCGATCACCGGTTTCGGGCATTCCAGCAGCGAACCGACGATGCGGCGCATGACGTGCGACTCGCCCACGAACGGCACGAGCCCGCTGTCGAGTTCGCCGGCCAGCCACTGCAGGTCTCCCCCGGCGCAGAACGTGCGCCCCGCGCCGGTCAGCACGATGACGTCGCAGTCGGGATCGCGCGCCGCATCCTCGAACACGGTGGCCATTTCGGCGTGGAGCGCCTCGGTGACGACATTGAGACGCTCGGCCATGTCGATGCGGATGGTCAGCACGCGCCCGGTGTATTCGAAGGCGAGGGTGGAATAGCGGTCGGAAGGCATCATGGTCTGGCGGGCCTAGGCAATGACGACGTGGTTGGCGCCGGCGCTGGGATGCACTTGCGAGCGGCCCGCGGGATAGAGGTCGAAGACGGCCGATTCCCCTTCCATGCCGCGCAGCAGCGTCAGTTCCATCGGCGCGGCGCACTGTTCCAGCAACTGCGCGACGACGGTCTGGAAAACCTCGGACGAGCGCAGCGCCGCAAGGGCGTTCTCGTCCTTGTACGATTCGATGGTGTAGAACACGCGGTCCGCGCGGTCCCAGCCGTAGTAGACGAGGTTGCACTCCGCATTGAGCAGGTCGAGCGAACCGCGCCAGAGGGCGTCGAAAATCTGCTCGAAAACGGCCCGCTTCTCCGGATCGACGTGGAAACGCGCGATGAAGCAGCTAGACTGCGTGGTGACGATTCCCGGCATGGCCTTCCCCTCTGTTCTTTGCGCCAAGGCTAAGGCGCCGACAGCGAGAGTCAAAGAGAAAGTTCGCTAGCGAACTCTTTATTGTCGTGTTTGAACACTTGTGCAGGAATTGAAAATCATCGTAGACGGATCGGATGATTTTTCTGATCGAAGCGAACGACCTCGATGGAGCGCTGGAACGCAGGCTGGCCCTGCGTGAACGCCACGTCGCGTATTGGCGCGGCTTCGGCGATCGGGTGGCGGCGGGCGGCGCGCTGATGTCGGGCGACGGCGAAGATGCATCGCCGGTAGGAAGCATGCTGCTTGTCGAGGCTGCGAGCGAGCAGGAAGCGCGCGCCATGCTGGCGGCAGATCCGTTCATGCTCGAAGGCGTGTTCTCCGGCGAAGTCAGCGTTCGTCGCTGGCGGCCGGGGATCGGGCGCTGGTGCGCGGCATGAGCGATATCGGAACCATGGAGCGACATGCCGGAGCCATGCGCGGCTTGCGGCGTTACAAGGCCGGAATGAGGTTACTTTGAGCAACAAGCAGATGCCCCGGCCCGTCGCCATTCCGCGCGCGGGCGACGCCACCGACGAGAGCGACCTCAACTGGTTCCGCCTCGGCTATCTCGTGCACGACGTCTCGCGGATGCGCCGCACGCTCTACGACCAGCATCTCAAGACGCTGGGGATCACGCGCTCGCAGTGGTGGGTTCTCGCCAACATCTCGCGCCAGCCTGGCAAGGGCGTGGTAAGTTCCACGCTCGCGCGGGACATCGACGTGGGCAAGGTCACGCTGAGCGGCATCGTCGACCGGCTGGAAGTGGCGGGATACGTGTACCGCCGCCCGGACAAGAAGGACAAGCGGGCAAAGCGCATCTACATCACCGATTCCGGCTACCAGCTGATCGACCAGATGCGCCTCATCATCGAGCCGCTCAACCGGCGTATATGCGAAGGCATGGCCGAAGCGGAAATCCATGCGACGGAGGATGGCCTGGCCAAGGTCAAGGCCAACCTCAAGCGGATGCTCGGCGAGGAAAACTGACGTCCTCAAGGGGCGGCGCAGGCAGGCCCTCGGCGATACACTGGGAAAGGGCGGCGATGGCTGCCCCTTTTGCCGTTCAGCCGCGCGTGCTGGCGTGGCTCACCTGCCGGCACATGACCAGCAGCCATGCGAAGAAGGCGCCCGCGGCGGCCCAGAACGCCAGCAGGCCGTCCCAGGCGAAGGCGCCCGTGCGCACGAAGTAAGCGAAGCCGCCCGGCACGAACAGGATGGCGATCCAGACGTTGAAGTAGCCGACCCAGCGCGGGTAGACGGGCTGCGCGCGGCGGTCCGAGAAGACGGCGGCAGCGATGGCGCCGAACTGGGCGATGAAGGTCGGGAAGGCGGGGATGATCACCAGCCAGCCCATGTCGTTGAGCATCTGGGTGAGTTCCGGCGAGCGCTCCGGACGGAACGCGGCAATCGCGAAGACCATGATCGGCAACATGACGGTTAGCATGCCTACCGATCCCGCCCCGAGCTGAAGGTAGCGAGGCGCGGCGCTGCGAATCTCCATTCGCCGCATCTGGCCCGAAATCGCGCCGACGAGCGCGAGGTAGCCGATCAGGCCGGACAGCCCCAGCACCGTACCCGCGCGAATTTGGATCGCGTTGCTCGCATAAAATTCCGCTATTTCAGCCGCAGATGCCGTAGGCGAAGGCGGAGGAACGAAGCCGGCCAACAGCAGGCCGACACCGAAAAGCGCGGCACAAAGCGGTCCGCCCCAGGCGCAAATTCTCTCGAACATGATCATCCCCTTTCCCGATCCGGCCCTTTCAGCCTACCCGCTTCGGATAGCACATGCGTGGATTTTGCAAAATATAGTTCGCTTACATACATTTTTCCTTGGACGCGTAGGACGAACGCGGTAATGCACGCTCCAGAAGCCGCAACGGCTCGACATTCGTTCCATGGGAGGTTTGCTTGAAGAAGCGCGCATTGTATCTGGCCACTGTGGCATCGATTGCCCTTGCGGCCCCTGCCTATGCGCAGGATGCGGAAGGCAGCGATCCGCAGGCGGCCGAGGCCGCACCCGAACGCTATCTCAACGAAATCGTCGTCACCTCGCAGAAGCGCGCGGAGAACCTCCAGGACGTGCCCGTCGCGGTGACCGCGCTGGACGGGGCGGCGATCAAGGCTTCGGGGCTGGAGGCGTCTTCCGAGCTTTCGAAGCTGACGCCGGGCCTGTCGGTCAACCGCAACGCCAACTTCGTGGGCCTGTTCCTGCGCGGCGTCGGCACGATCTACGCCAACCCCGGGCTCGAGGCCTCGGTCGCCGTCTACCAGGACGACACCTATATGCCGCGCACGGCCACGTCGACCTTCGCCTTCAACGACATCGAGCGGATCGAAGTACTGAAGGGGCCGCAGGGCACGCTCTACGGCCGCAATGCGGCGGCGGGCGCGGTGCGCATCATCACCAATGACCCGAAGATGGGCAAGTGGGAAGGCAAGGCCTCGGTCGCCTCGGGCAGCTTCAACCGCATGTCGATCGACGGCGTCGTCAACGCCCCGCTGGGCGACAAGGTGGCCATCCGGCTCGCCGCGATGTACGATTCCAACGACGGCTACGTGAAGTCGCCCTCGCCGTTCATCGACGACATGCAGGGCCGCAACCAGTATCACTTCGCCGGCAAGCTCAAGTTCGAGCCGACCGACACGCTGACCCTCAAGCTCTCGGCCGACTACGGCATCAAGGAGGATCGCGAGGGGCAGGCCTTCATCGCCCTCGACCAGACCTGCCCGACCCAGATCGCGGTCTGCCTGGGCGGCAATGCCGGCCCGTCGCCCGACGAGGACTTCTACACGGCCACGCAGGACTACCCGCCCAAGGGCGCGAAGGGTGACAGGTTCCGCACCAAGAACTGGGGCCTGGCCTTCCGCGGGGACCTCGACACCGGGCTCGGCACGCTGTCGTCGATCACGGCCTACCGGTATTACTCGTTCACCGGCGGTGCCGACCTCGACGGCACGGACATCCCGTTCCAGCACGCACTGACCAACGGCGAATACACCAAGTCGTTCAGCGAGGAAGTGCAGCTCGTCTCCGACGGTTCGGGACCGCTCAACTACACGCTCGGGTTCTTCTACTACAAGGAGAAGTCGGGGAGCGATTTCAACGTCTCGGGCGCGGCGATCAACAGCCAGCTTGGCCTGCCGTTCCCGGCGGTCAACGGCACCGTGCTGGACCAGCCGCACCTGAGCGCGCGCACGTCCTTCGACATCGAATCCTGGGCGCCCTACGGCCAGCTCGACTACAAGATCACCGATACGATCTCGATCATCGCGGGACTGCGCTACACCAAGGAAAGCAAGCGCCAGAACTTCCAGGACCTGTTGGCGGTGATCCCCGCGCTCGGCGTGGAAAGCTCGGTCTATGGCGGCGCATACGGGCCGCGCACGGGCAAGTTCAGCAAGCTGACGCCCAAGCTCACCGTCCAGTTCGAGCCGAGCAACGACGTCATGGTCTATGGCGGGTGGAGCCGGGGCTTCAAGTCGGGCGGCATCAACTCGCCGGATTTCGCCCGGTCGCCGATCGTCGAGCCCGAAGTGCTCGACAGCTACGAAGTCGGCCTCAAGTCGCAGTTCGGCAACCTGCGCCTGAACGCGGCGGCGTTCTACTACGACTACAAGAACCTGCAGGTGCAGATCACCTCGACGCAGTGCGGCGGCTCGTGCGTGCAGAATGCGGCGAACGCCAGGGTGAAGGGCATCGAAGGCGACCTCGACTGGGCGCCCAGCCGCTCGCTCAGCTTCGGCCTCGGGGGCAGCTACCTCGATACCGAGTTCACCGACTTCCCGGGCGGCCAGTCGTTCGTGCCGTCCTACCTGACGGCGGCCTGCGCGGCGGCGGGCGGCGTTCCGGCGGCGGCGTGCCTCGGCTACTCGGTGACGCCGGCCGACCACAGCGGCAATCGCCTGCCGCAGGCGCCGAAGTTCTCGGGCTATGTGCGTGGTTCGTATACGTACTTCATGGCCAACGGCTCGACCGTCCGCCTCTATGGCCTCGCGTCCTATTCGGGCGACTATTACTACGGCCCGGACTCCAGCTTCGGGCGCGAACCCTCGAAGACGCTTGTCACCGCCTCGCTCACGTTCACCAGCGCGGACGAGAAGTTCGTCGGCAGCGTCTTCGTCGACAACCTTCTGGACGAGGAATACAACACGCAATACGCCCGCCAGGAAACCGGCGGCTGGCGCGTGCCCGGTCCGCCGCGCACCTGGGGCGTGCGCCTGACCCGCAACTTCTGACCATCTCCCATCGACCGATCCGGGGAAGGCCGGTCCTTTCTCTCCTTTGTGCTTTCCTGGATCACCTGCCGCCGGGGCTGCGATGCCCCGGCGGTTTTTCGTGCGCGGGGGCTAGTTGTAGTCGCCTTCGTAGCTGGCCTCTCCCATCGGCAGTTCGTCGACGCGGGGCATCCGGGTGAGCTGGTTGCCGCCGTTGACGGGGATGTTGAGCCCGGTGACGAAGGCCGGGCCGGCCAGCCACAGCGCGGCATCGGCATAGTCCTCGGGCAGGCCCACGCGGCCGAGCGGGATCTCGCGGGCGTAGATGTCCTCCACGCCGGGGATGGCGAAGAGGTCTTTGGCGAGGTCGGACTTGATCGGTCCGGGCTGGATCGAGTTCACCCTGATGCCGCGCGGCCCGTATTCCAGCGCCGCATAGCGCACCAGGCAGTCGGTCGCCGCCTTGGCGCAGGCATAGGCGAAGTGGGGGTGGATCGGCTGCTGGGCGCTGAACGAACTGATGAGGATCACCGATCCGCCGTCGTTCATCCGGGCGGTGGTCTCGCGCACGAAGTGCAGCATCCCCAGGTAATTGACGTCGAGCGCCCCTTGCGCCTCCTGCGCCGGCAGGGTCGCGATCGAACCGATCACCGGCAGCGCGGCGGCGTTGACCGCCACGTCGATCGGCCCGTCCTGCGCCGCGAACCGCGCGAGCGCGGCGATGTCGTCAGCCGATCCCGCGTCGCAGCGCAAATGGCGCGCGCCGATCTCCTCGGCGAGCGCGGCCAGCCTGGCCTCGCTGCGGGCCGCGATGGTGACTCGCGCGCCCTCGCGGGCCAGCGCCCGGGCGATGGCGAAGCCCGTGCCTCCCTTGGCCGAAGCGCCTAGAATCACCGCGTTCTTGCCTGAAAACCTCATCGATCCTTACTCCCAAACGGTGCCGCCGCTTATCCGGCCAAGCACAAAATAGTTCGCAAGAGTACTTTCTTCTTGACCCGGTGCAACGGTGAACTTAGCTCGGATGACAAGACACCCCGCCAACGCACGGGGAAACGCCAGGAAATCGAAGCTGAAGGGGAGGAAGCCATGGCTCTGTTGGAAGGCCGCACGGCCATTGTGACCGGGGCGGGTCGCGGGTTGGGCCGGGCTTATGCGATCATGCTCGCCCGGCACGGCGCCAACGTCGTCGTCAACGATCTCGGCTCGTCCGCTGCGGGTGACGGGATGGACGCCACTCCGGCCGAGGAAGTCGTGTCGGAGATCGAAAAGCTGGGCGGCAAGGCGGTCATCAACACCGCCGACGTGTCCGACTGGAAGTCGGCGCAGGACATGGTGGCGCAGGCGGTCGACACGTTCGGCGGGCTTGAAATCCTCGTCAACAATGCCGGCATCCTGCGTGATCGGATGCTAGTGAACATGTCCGAGGACGAGTGGGACAGCGTCGTCAAGGTCCACCTCAAGGGCACGTTCGCGCCGCTGCACCATGCCGCCAACTACTGGCGTCTGCGCAGCAAGGGCGGCGACACGTTCGACGCCAGCGTCATCAACACCACGTCGCACAGCGCGCTGTTCGCCAATGTCGGACAGACCAACTACGCGGCGGCCAAGGCCGGTATCGCGACGATGACCGTCGTCGGCGCGCGCGAACTGGCGCGCTTCGGGGTGCGGCTCAACGCCATAGCCCCGCGCGCCCAGACCCGCATGACCGAGGGGCTGCGACAGCTCACCGAGGAGCAGGTGCGCCGCCGCCAGCCGGAATGGATCGCCACGCTGGTCGCCTATCTCGCCAGCGAGGACGCCAGGGCCATCAGCGGCCGCGTGTTCGA
>DATKFS010000402.1:0-24150 GCA_035511275.1 Novosphingobium sp. | reverse complement strand
GAACTGGCCAGGACCAATGCACAGCAGGTGGCGAAAGTCCGGCAGATCATCGAAGGCCTCGGCGGCGAGATCGCCACGCCCGCCGAAGCCCGCGAAATCCTGGCGCTCAAGGGCGGCGATGCCGTCGGTTTCTGACACCGTGGCGGTGGACGAGCCCACGCACGTCGAGGGTGCTGCCTGCGGGCTGCCCTTCCCGACCTCGATCGAGACTTTCCTTGCCGACGGGCCGGAATTCCTGACCCGCGCCTTCCGGGCCACCGGCGCGATCGGCAAGGACAACCGGGTCACCGCGATCACCCGGGTCGAGCCGTTCGAAGGCGGCGGCATGGGCCCCAAGCTCACTCTGGACGTGACATACGAACGACCTGAACCGCACTTGCACCAGGCATTGTTCGCCAAGTTCCCGCGCCCCTTCGGCGATCCGTTGCGCGCGCTGTTCGCGCCGGTGGTCGAGCCGGAAATCCGCCTGTACCTGCTCTCGCGCGGTCCCGGCTTTCCGGTGCGCGTGCCGAAGCTCTACTTCGGAGACTACGACCCGCGAACCGCCAGCAGCCTGCTCGTCACCGAGCGCGTGGGCTATGGGGAGCGGGGCATCGAACAATGCCATGACAAGGCGCTCGACTACCGGCTGGCGGACCCGCTGCCTTATTACGAATCGCTTTCCCGCGCCGGCGCCAGGCTGGCGGGCCAGCATCGCGCGGGAGCCTTCGGCGCCCAGGCCGACGACGCATTTCCCTTCGATCCCGACGCGATCGACGCCTTTGCCGCGATCCCCTACACGACCGAACAACTGGTCGGGAAACTGGCGATCCTCCAGCAGTTCGCCATCGACGCACCGCAGCTATTCCCGGCACCCTTGCGCGATCCCGCCTTCCTGAAGCGTTTCATCGCCGAGGCACCGCTGGCGCTGGAACGCGAGGCGGCCGTGCGCCGCCGCCTCAACCATGCGCCGGACTTCGTGGCACTGTGCCACTGGAACCTCAACCTCGATAACGCCTGGTTCGAGCAGGGCGACGACGGTGCGCTGCAGGTGGGCCTGCTGGACTGGGGCGCCACGGCGCAGATGAACCTCGCGCAAAGTTTCTTCGGCATGATCTGCGCCGCCGAGCTGGATTTCATCGCCGAGCACCGCGACGCCCTGCTCCGCCTCTGGGCAAGCGAGTATCGCACGGCCGGCGGACCGGCGATCGCGGCGGAGGAACTGCGCGCGCATTACCGTCTGTCGGTCGCCGTGCTCGGCATCGCCTGGATGATCGATGCACCGTCGATCATCATGCGCGAACTGCCGGAGTACCGCGAGCTTACCGGGCGCGACGATCCCCGCCTGGCGGGCAATTTCCTTGCCCGCGCGCAGCGGCAACTGCTCATGGTGTTCCTGCACGAATGGCAGGCGCTCGACCTGGGCTCGGCGCTCGGCGACCTCGACCGGTCAGGCGAGGTGACCGTACCATAGCGCCAGCAGTCCCGCGCCCAGCGCCACGACCCATGTTTCCAGAGGCGCACGCAGCGCCCAGGGTGCTTCGCGCACGTCCATGAAATGCAAGATCACGGTGCGTATCTTGACCAGAGCGATGACCAGAACGAGCGCGGTTCCGGCGCCCGCCTGGCCCAGCCACTGAAGGCCGCCCTCGAACGAGAGCAACGTCAGCAGAACCAGCGCCGCCCACCAGCCCAGCAGGCCGCGATCACCCTTGTCCATGGGTCCCTCCCGCCAGATAGAACAGCGCGAACAGCATGATCCACAACAGGTCCACGAGGTGCCAGAACAGCCCGGCGCACTCGGCCAGCATCGTCCGCCCCGGCGACGGCGCGCGCGATGCCACGAACGAGAGGTAGGCCAGTCCGCCGGAGCCGATCAGGACATGCACGAGATGAATGCCGGTGAAGGCGAAGTAGTACATGAAGAAATCGTTGGTCAGCGGGGTGATGCCATGGCTGAACTTGGCGCCGTACTCGACGGCCTTCAGCGCGGCGAAAATCGCGCCGCATGCCAGCCCGGCCCGGAAGAACGGCACCTCGCCCGGCCGCCCTTCACGCACCCGCCTGACGCCAAGCGCGACGAACAGGCTGCTGGTGAGCAGGACCAGCGTATTGGCCAGCCCGATGCCATGATCGAGCATCTGGTGCGACTGGGCGAACACCTCGACCTGCTGGCTGCGGTAATAGGCGAAGAGCAGGAAGAACAGCGAGAAGACCAGCATCTCGCCCCCGATCAGCACCCAGATCCCGGCTTCTCCCGGGATACGGCGCGCTTCACGCACGGCCCAGGCCCGCTGCCTTTTCCGCCGCTTCCTGCCGCTTGATCGCGGGCAGCATGACCAGCATCGTCAGCGTCATCCAGATCCCGAAAATCGAGAACGGAATCCAGAACACCAGCACGCCGTTCCACGCGAAAGGCCCGGTGCGCGGCAGAAAGCCGAAGGCCCCGACCTCGAACATCAGTGCGGTCCAGATGACGTAATAGCCGTACCAGCGCGGAAAGGGATTGAGCGAATGGCCTTTGCGCGACAGCGCGAGGTAGGCGATCGGCACCATGTTGAAGATGAAGAACTGGTCGGTCGTCACCAGCGTGAGATTGGCCAGCTCATGCATCAGCAGCGTGATCTCGGCCGGGCGATCGGGGCTGAATGCGGCGACGCCCCAGAACAGCGGCGGCAGGACGAGGAAGATGGTCATCATCATGCCGCCCCCGAACTGCAGGATCGACCACACCGGTATGCCCTTCTCCAGCCGGATGCAGTGCGCGACGAGGACGACGTAGATCGGGATCGCGAAGGCGGCGCACCACGAGCAGAGCACCGCGCCGATGCGGATCGGCAGGCTGTTGGCCTGGTAGAAGGCCGCGACCTGCGCCGCGGTGTCGGTCGCCGGATTGAGCGGCAGCAGCCGGATCAGCAGCCAGTAGCTGAGCCCGAACACGATCATCATCGCAAAGCCCCACCACAGCATGAAGCGCTGCGCGCGGGCGCTGATCGTCGGATATTCCATCATCGTCCTCCCCCTGTCCGCCGCGTTCGCTCGCGGTCGGACATCGATCCCCGTCAGGCGAATGCCGTAGCCGAGTCCACGTCACCCATGGCCGCGCCGATGCGGGTCAGGAATTCGACGGTCGTGTCGCGCGGCTGCATGTCGGGCAATCCCTCCGGCGGGCAAAGCGTCACCAGCCACCAGCTGAGCGCCGTCCACAGCTGCTGGCGATAGTGCAGCCATGCCTCCTCCATCGATACGCGCGGACCGCCGTGGCTCGCCAGTTCATCGAGGTAATAGGCGATGAGGTCGCGCTCCCAGGCCCGGCGGTCTTCGACCTCCAGCGCAGTGGCGATGGTATAGGCAAGATCGCGCGACCAGTGCCCGGCGTTCGAGCACTGCCAGTCGCTCAGGCCCATCTCGCCGTCACCGGCGATGTACCAGTTCTTGAGATGCACATCGCCGTGCGTGATCGTGCGCGAGAGCTGCCCATGGCGTTCCACCGACCGGATCATGAGATCCCACATGCCGTCCTCGCCAAGCGCGACCACGCTTTCGGGCAGGATGTCCCGCGCCTCGTTGAAAGCCCGGCGTATCCCGGATTCGAGGCCGAATTCGCAGGACCGATAGTAGAATTCTTCCCAGGTCGGCATCTGTTCGAGGTTCGCCGCCACCTCGCGATTGGCGTAGCCCGATGCGTGGAGCCGCGCGAGCAGGCGCATCTGGCTCTCGGCGCGGGCGCGGTCCATCGGCGTGCGATCGTCGCAGAACGATTTCACCGAGTCGGTGATATCGCCCAGCATGATGAGCGAATTGCACGAAACCGGATTCCATTCCGCGAAATAGGAGACGGGTACTTCCATCTCGATGTGCGGGCGGAACAGGTTGTAGAAGTTCACCTCCCCCTTGGCGCCGCCGGACACGCCCAGGACCATGCGGTTCGACAGGTCGTGCGAGGCCTTGCAGAACAGCCGGGTCGGAAGCCCATGGGCATTGCCGACGTCATTGTAGGCGATGGTGATGCGGCGCCGGTTGGACGATCCGTTGTCCGGCGCGCCCAGGCTGAACGCGGTGATTTCCGCGCCGCTCACGCCGCCGCACAGGGCCTGTGTCAGCCATTCCTCGGTCAGTTCCTCGTAGCTGCGCGGCAGTTCGGCCGTCGTCGTGACCTTCTGGAAACCCCTGACCTGGTCGGCCGCAAAGGCGGTCTGGATCTGTTCGAGGACTTCGGACATCTTCTCTCCTAGCCAGTTCTGCGGGCCGGCAAGGCCCGATGCTGTCATGCTTCAAGGTATATGGTCGATAATTTTAATACGCAAGCGAACCTTTTTGATTTGCGAGAGACTGCCGCCAGCGGGCGACGGGCAGGCCGGTCCACTCCACGAACGCCCTGCGCAGACCGCTTTCGCTGCGATAGCCGAGGAGATGAGCGACTTCCGCAACGCTCATCGCTCGCGACTGAAGGAGGTCGATGGCGATCGTGCGGCGGTAGTCCGACAGGACCTGCGCGAAGCTGGTGCCTTCCCGTGCCAAGCCGCGCGACAGCGTGCGGGCGCTCATCCCCATGCCGCGCGCGATGATATCGAGACGAGGCGGTTCGCCCGGCCGCGCCATCAGGCCTTCGCGCAAGCGCGCAAGCAGGTCCGCCGGGCCGTGCCGGCCAGAGGGTTCGCGCAGGCGGCTGACCAGCAGGTCGAACGTCTCCGCGTCATGCGCCACTTGCCGCAGCGCCAATGCCGAAGCAGGCCCGGCTACCGTCGCGGCCCGCTGTCCGAACCGCACCGTCGGGCACATGTAGCGCGGGTAATCGACGGCGGGAGAAGGCGCGAAAGGCAGGCCGACCTCGAAGTCCGCAAGGTCCCTGCCCGTGGCCTCGCGGGCGAAGGCGAAGAACGTGGCGATCAGTTCCTCGACGACGAAGCGCGCCAGTTCCGGCGCCAGGAAAGGCAAGGGCGCGAAGTGGATCGTCCAGCGCCGCGCCTCCCCTTCCCCGCTCACCCGGCTCGACATGGTGGCGAGTTCTCCGGCCATTCCGGCATGGCTGTCCCACAGCCGCAGCGTTTCCCCCAGGTCGGGCGCACTGAGGATGAGGTGGCCGATTATGCCGAGGTCGGCGAGGCGGCGGCGTGATCCGACCTCCAGCGCCATCCGCGACGGCGCCTCCGACACCATCTCCGCGAGGGCGTGAAGATAGGCCATCGCGTCGATCGGACCTTGGACCTGCCGCGTCGGCGCATCCCGCCCGAGGTATTCGGCGTAGACCGCCAGCTTGCGCCGACGCATTTCGGATATGCGGTCCGGCACTGTCACCCTTTCCCCCGGCTGTGGCGCGATCCGCACGACGATAGGCGCGATCCGCACGGGTTTGTAAATTGTTCGCAGGTGTATGACCCCGCATATCCGGGGCGTCGCGAAGGACATCCCGGAAGGCTTGGCAAATGGAAGTGCGCAAACCCGATATCGTCCTCGAGGACGCCGTGGTCGTCTGGTCGCGGACGCCCGAAGTCGCCTTGTTCTTCAACGCCATGAGCGCGGTGATCCCCTACGTGGAGCACTACCTCAACAACGTCGTCAACGAGGTGCGGACGACCCACACCGAGGCCGATCCCGCCTTGCGGATCACGCTCGACGAATTCATCCGGCAGGAGACCGAGCATTCGAAACTCCACGCGCGGTTCAACAAGCACCTGTTCGATGCCGGCTACGGCGAATTGAAGCCGCTCCTCCGGCAGATCTCCAGCGAGCTGCAATCGATCCGAAGCAGGCACTCGCTGGCGTTCAATGCCGCGTACTGCGCAGGGTTCGAGAACAGCGCGACCTTCAGCGCAGCCTATCTCCTCGGCCCCGGCCTGCACCTGTTCAAGGGTGCCGATCCGGCGGGCGCCAATCTCATCCTGTGGCACGTGGCCGAGGAATTCGAACATCGCGCAGTGTGCCACGAGGCGTTCCATGCCGTTTCCGGCAGCTACTTCCTGCGGCTCTGGGGGCTCGCCTACGCCTTCGTTCACGTGAACTATTCGTTCAAGCGCGCTGGCGACGTCATCTTCCGCATCCACCGCCAGGGCATGAGCCGCTCCGAAGTCCGGGCCTCCAAGCGGCGTTTTCGCAGGTTTCTGCTGGGGCAGCTGGGCTATATGGTGCCCCGGATGCTGCAACTGCTGCACCCTCGCTTCGACCCCGCCAGACTGGCCGTTCCCGCAACGATTCACGCCGCTCTCGACCATTTCGGGCAAGAAGGCCCCCTTTCGGGCAATTACGGCGACATGGCCTTGAGGGCGGCAGGGTCGTCCTGAACCCACCGCCCCCCGCCAACCGTCACTTCCCCTTGCGAAACAGCATCGAGACGACGAAGGCCATCGTCTTCACGTCCAGCAGCTTCAGCGCCTTGCGCGCCTCACCCGGCGTCAGCACCGCGCGCACCGGCAGGGTGCCCATGATCTCGCCGTGGATCACCAGTTCGCTGCCTTCCCGCTCGATCTTCTCGACGGTCATCAGGTTTTCGTGGTCCTTGGTCAGCAGTTGCATCGTCGTTTCCTCTCCAATGTCGTCAGTTCTCGCGGGCCCGGCCGCTCACCAGTTGACGAAGCCCCTGGCGTAGGGGATGCCCATTTCCTTGTAGATCTTCATCGCCGAGGCGCGCCCGCCCAGCGTCGCCAGCCCGCCGGGATGCGTGGTGCAGCCGGTCAGGAACAGGCCCGAGATGCCGGGCACCTGGTATTGCGAAAGCTCCGGCGTGGGCCGCGCGCCCATCAACTGCTGCGCGGTCATGGCGACGCCCATGATGTCGCCCTTCTTCATGATCCGGCTGTGCGCGGCGTGATCGGGCGGACATTCGATCAGGCGCCCAAGCACCTTCGATTGATCGATGTTGCGGGTGAACTTGCAGAACCATTCGAACAGGGCGTCGGCGGCACGCTGCTTGTCCACCGCCCAACCGTCGCGCGTCTCGAACGGCGCGAAGCAATAGAGGTAGAGCGCGGTCATGCCCTCCGGCGCGCGCGAGGGGTCGAAGTTCGACTGCGGCCCGCCGAGCGGTTGCAGCACGTCATAGGGAAACTCGCCGCGCCGGTAGGACTGGAACGGCTTGAGGAAATTGGCCCAGTCCGGCTCCATGCACTCGACCAGGATCGCCTCGTCGTAGGCCTCGCCCCCGATCCACTGGATGCGTTCCGAAAGCGCGATCTGCTGGTTGATGGCGCCATATTCGCTCAGTTCCACCCTGGATGCGCGCTCGGCGATACCCTTGTCGACGCCGGGCACCATCGCGCCGATGTCCCAGGGGTGGATATTCGCGACGACGGCCTTGGCCGCGCTGATCGTCTCCCCGTCATCCGTGACGACACCGGTGATATGGCCCGAAGCGCCGACGAGGCGCTCGACCGTGACGCCGGTGCGCAGTTCACCGCCGTGGTGACGAAGGCAGTCGATCAGGGCGTTGGTCACGCTCTTGGCCCCGCCGACGACGGTCGCCATCCGGTATTTGTGGCCGAGCCCGAGGATCAGGTACATCGTCAGGCCGGTGCCCGGGTAGTCCGGCGCGCTCATCACTTCCGACGCCCACTTGGCGAGGTGCACCTTGACGTGCTCGCTCTCGAACCGGGCATTGAGGAAGTCGATCACGTTGCCTTCCAGCTCGGCGCGGATCTTGCGCCCCTTCTCGCTGGAATCGAGCAGCCTGACGAAACCGTCGTGCGGCATCGGCGGCATGAAGAAGCCGCGCGAGAGCAAGGGCATCAGCTCGTTCGCTTCCTCGACGAGCTGGGTATAGGCCCGCGCATCGCGCTCCGAAAAGCGCGCGATCTCTTTCACCGCGCGGTCGAAGTCGGTGTAGCTGATCAGCCCCTCGCCATTGGGATAGAGCGAGGCGAAGGGCGCCGGGGCGTAGGCGAAGCGCAGGCCGAACCGGGTTTCAAGCTCCAGTTCGTCGTCCTTGATCGCCGGGTTGGCCAGCAGGACGAGATAGCCCATCGCGTGCGGATCGTGGGTGAAGCGCGGGTCGGTGTGGACCGACACGACGCCGCCGCCGCATTGCTCCTCGCGCTCCAGCACGAGCACCGAAAGCCCCGCCTTGGCGAGGTAACACGCGGTCGTCAGCGAATTGCTGCCCGCGCCGACGACGACAATATCATGCGACATTCGACATCTCTCAATTGTTGTTGGCTTGTTTTCCGGAACCGCATGGCTCGGCCCCGCCCGGCGACTGCAGCAGCGAGCCGACGGCGTGGCGCAGTTCCTCGCGGAACATGTCGAGGTCGGCCGACAGCAGGCCCTTGCGGACCATGAACTGTCGCGAAACGACGGTCGTGGTGATCGCGCCGGACAGGGCCAGCAGGCGGATTTCATCGCGCGGGGTCAAGGCCCCGTCGCCCGCCATGCCTGCGCGCATGAGTTCGTGGATCGGTTCGACCAGGCGCGCGAAGACATAATCGAACCGCTCGTCCTGCCGCACGATCTCCGAAAGGATGAATTGCGCACTGGCCGGGTGCGCGCAGAAGATGTCGAGCAGGCATTCGACCGCCTCGACCAGCGAACCGCCGGGCCGGAAGCGTGCGCCGTCGAGCGCAGAGATGAGCCGGTCGGCGACGGTATCGACACAGGCCTGCCACAGCCGCGCCTTCGAGCCGAAGACGTGGACGATCAGCGCCGCGTCCACCTCGGCCGCCCCGGCGATCCGGCGCAGGCTCGCGCCTTCGTATCCGGCCTGCGCGAATGCCGCGATCGCCGCTTCCAGCACCCGGCGCGAGCCCGGCGTGTCCGGGATTTTCGTGGCCGTGGCGGCGCCTTGCGATTCGGTGGCTGGCATTATGCGCCATCTATTCAACAGTCGTTGAACACGGTCAAGTAGTTCGCATGTGTATTATGTGCTTGCGGATCATTCCCGGCGATTTACGGTCTCGCGAAAGGGAGGAATCGAAGCATGAAAGTTCTGGTTTTCGGCGCGAGCGGCTACATCGGGAGCCACGTCACCCGGCATCTCGTGCAGAGCGGTCACCGCGTCACAGGCTTCGCGCGCAACGCGGCGAGCGGCGTGACCGTGGAGCGACTGGGGGCGACCGCCCTGATCGGGGACCTCGACCATACCAAGAGCATCGCCGCCATGGTCGGCGATCATGACGCTGTGATCTGGGCGGCGCAGCTCATGCTGGAGGACGAGCAGCGGGTCGTCGGCGCGCTGATCGAGGCGCTCGCGGGATCGGAGCGGGTGCTGATCTTCACCAGCGGCACCAGCGTCATGTCCATTCCCACGGGCGGCGACTGGGACGAGCGCAGCTTCGCCGAGGACGAACCTTTCGAGCCGCGTCGCCAGATCGCGCCCCGGCTGGAGATCGAGCAGGCCGTGCGCGATGCGACGCAGCGCGGCGTGCGCGCGATGGTGGTGCGCCCGCCGATGATCTGGGGCAACGGCGGCTGCCGCCTCATCTCGGACTTCCACCACTCCGCGCGGCAGACCGGGGCCGTGTGCCACATCGGGCGCGGGCTCAACGTCTACTCCAACGTCCATGTCGAGGACCTGGCCGAACTCTACCGCCTCGCGCTCGACAAGGGACAGCCCGGCGCGCTCTACTTCGCGGTGGCGGGAGAGGTTTCCTACGGGGTCATGGCAAGGGCCATCGCCGACACCCTCGGCACCGGCACCCGCAGCGTCACGGTGGACGAAGCCTGCACGATCTGGGACCGCTTCATGGCGCGCATCGTGCTGTGCTCGTGCAGCCGCCAGCGTTCCCCCCGCGCCCGCGCCGAACTGGGCTGGCGGCCTCGCGAGGACCGGCTCGACATTCTCGATGAATGCCGCAATCCGGCCTACGCGCAGGAGGGCGAACGCTCGCTCCCCTCGTGGGTGCGGCCGGGTTCGGGGTGATCCCGCCCGGCCCGCCGCCTCAGGCGGGCTCGCGCGTCGCGAGCGCCGCCCTTGCCGCCTCGGTCCCGGCGAGGCGGCCGAAGACCATGGCGTTGCAGATGCCCATGCCGCCGCCCGCATAGCGCTTGCCCACCGCGCAGCCGAGCACTTCGCCCGCCGCGTAGAGGCCCGCAATGGGGTCGCCGCGCTCGTCCAGCACGCGGGCATGATCGTCGATGTTGAGCCCGGCGCCGGTCTGCCCGATCACGCAGGCACGCACCTCTCGGGCGTAGAAAGGTGCCGTGCGGACGGGGAACCGGCGCGGCATCTGCTTGAAGAACTGGCCGTCGCCGCCGGCATCGCAATCCGCGTTGTAGCGCGCGACCGAGGCTTCCAGCGCTTCGGCGTCGATGCCGACCAGCCCGGCCAGTTCGGCGATCGTGTCCGCCTTGTGGATCCGGCCGTCCGCCGCCGCCTGCCTGAGCAGGTTGTACTCCCAGGTCGGCATCGCCGTGCCCGAATGATACGGATCGGCGAAGCGCATGTCCTGGCTGCCTTCCTCCAGCGCCACATGATCGTAGACCGCGAAGGCGTGACCGCCGGGCTGCGCGTTGATCTGGTAGCCCGAGACCGCATAGGGCGACGCCTCGTTCATGAATCGGCGGCCGTGCTCGTTCACCAGCATGATCCATGGCGGCAGGAACGCCTCGATCCATTTGCCGAGGCCGCTGGTGGGCAACAGCAGGCCGCTGTCCTTGCCGACGATCTCGGCATGGGCCTGCTGGCCAAGGGTAATGCCGTCTCCGAGGATGTACGGCGCGTCCATGTGGACCGCGTAAGTCCAGTCGCCGTGCCGGGCGGCAGTGGGATACCACTGCGCGATCATCTCGGGGCTGTTGCCGAAGCCGCCGGTGGTGATGACGACCGCGTCGGCGCGCAATTGCTCGCCCCCGGCCTCCACGCCGACGACCCGACCCGCCTCGATCAGCAGGCGGTCGACCCGCGTGCCCAGCGCCACTTCCACGCCTTCCGCCCCCGCCGCGTTGATGAGGGCGGGCGCCACGCCGAGGCTCGGATGGCCGCGCGGCACTTCCTCCACGCCCGAGCAGAGCAGGTAGTCCGCCGGAAATTCCACGCCCAGCGAGATCAGCCATTCGAGCGCCGGACCGCTCTGGTCCGCCATGACGCGGGTGATGCGCGGGTCGGTCTCGTGCGCCGCCAGCGTCATGAGGTAGCGGTACATGGCATCGGCGCTGTCCTCGATCCCGCGCGCGCGCTGCACACTGGTGCCGGCGGCGAACATGACCGCTGCCGAAAGCGCGGTGGCGCCGCCCAGCTTGGTGTCGGCCTCCAGCACCATGACGCTGGCGCCGGCGCGCCGCGCCATGATCGCCGCCGCCAGCCCGGCGCCGCCGCCACCCACGATGATGATGTCGAAATCGCTCATGATCCGTTCCTCTCCAGCCTGTTGTCCATCGGCCTCAAACCGCCTCGCGGCAGCCGCTGCGTGCCGAGCGTTCGACCGCGTCGATCACCCGGTGGACGCGCAGAGCGTCCTCGAAACTGCGGAATTCGCTGGAGCCGGTGCGGATGTCGCGAGCCACGCTGCGGTAAGCGCAGGCGACGTTGCGGGCGAAGCCTTCCTCCAGCGCGATGCCGTCCAGATAGCTGTCCGGCACCGGCAGCGGTTCCAGCGCCTGAGCTTCTCCCCGGCCGCCCGCAAGCTGCATCGGGAACATCTGGACATGGCCGCAGAGCCCGGTCACCTGCAGGTCGCCCTCGGTGCCGTTGATCTCCAGCAACAGGTTGGTGCCGCGCGACATGCCGCCCCGGAAATGCACCGAAATCGGCGCCCCGCCTTCATATATGCCCTGTACCAGAAGCTGGTCGGGCGCGGTCAGCGGCAGGGTTTCCCCGGTCTCGATCACGGTCGACTGGCGGCGCAGGTACTCGATCCGCGCCGAGACTTCGACCGGCAGGCCAAGCACCATGTCGAGCGCCGCCATGGTGTGCCCGAAGGGGATCGTCAGCATGGTGGCCCCGATCGTCTCGTCCAGCGAATAGGCGTTCGCCTGGTCCACGAAGGCGCCCCAGGCCATGCCCGAGGCGACGAGGCTGACCGACTGCACCTTGCCCACGTAGCCATCGGCGACGAGGTCGCGCAGGTAGCGGAACGCCGGGGCCGCCGCCGCCTGGTTGCCGATGAAGCCCCGCGCGCCGGATGCCCGCCGGGCCTCGGCGATCTCCTCCGACTGCGCCAGCCCAAGGCCCAGCGGCCATTCGCAATAGACGTGCTTGCCCGCCGCCAGGGCCGCCAGCGCGATCTCCCGGTGGTGCGGGACCTTGACCGCAACGACCACCAGATCGACCCCCGGATCGGCGATCAGCGCCTCGTGCCTGTCATAGACATTGGCGACACCTAACGCGACACTGGCCGCACGTGCACTCTCCATGCGCGTCGTCGAGAGGGCGGCGATATGATATTCGTCGAGCGCGCGCAGAGCCGGCACATGCGCCAGCGCCGCCCAGCTCGCATCCGGGTTGGCCCCGACGATTCCCACGCCTATGCTGCCTTCGGCCACGTCCAATTCTCCCGATTCCGTCGTCTTCGACCGGCTCGCGTCACGTCACAGACGTTCGCTTGCATCCTATATGCTCCTTCTAGGCATCATGGAGCGCTCTTGCCAAGGGGCCTTGTTCCAAGAGATTTACGGTCGAGCACGGGACATGAGGGCGCTGGCGTCCATAATTACAGTATGCTTGCGAACTTTAATCGCTTATGCGCGACCCATCGCAAGCATCGAGGAGCGCCCGCGCATGAGCATCGAACCGCTGTTCCGACCCGTCACGCTCGGGTCTCTCGAACTGCCCAACCGCATCGTCATGGCCCCTCTCACCCGTGCCCGCGCGGACGAGCGCCACGTCCCCACGGCGATGATGGCCACCTATTACGCCCAGCGCGCCGACTGCGGCCTGATCGTCACCGAGGCGACCGCCGTCGATCCGCTGGGCATGGGCTGGTATCGCGCGCCCGGCATCTGGACCGACGAGATGGTCGCCGCGTGGCGCCGCGTGACCGATGCGATCCACGGCGCGGGCGGACGCGTGGTCTGCCAGTTGTGGCACATGGGCCGCCTCGTCCTGCCGGACTATATCGGCGGCGACCGGCCCATCGGCCCCTCCGCCATCGCCGGCGAGGGCGAGACCTTCGCCCCGCGCGCGCCGGGCGACACGGGCCTGTTCCTGCCGATGAAGCCCTATGTCGTCCCGCGCGAGATGGACGCGGACGACATCGCCCGCGCCGTTGCCAGCTACGGCCGGGGCGCCGCCAATGCGATGGCCGCCGGGTTCGACGGCGTCGAGATCCACGCCGCCAACGGCTATCTCATCGACCAGTTCCTCCAGTCAAGGACCAACACCCGGCGGGACGGCTATGGCGGCAGCGCCGCGAACCGCGCCCGCTTCCTGCGCGAAGTGATCGCGGCCGTGACCGCCGAGGTCACCCCCGGCCGCGTCGGCCTGCGCATCAGCCCCACCAGCGAGCGCAAGGGCATGGGCGACGAAAATCCCGAACTGCTCGCCCGCACCATCGGCCGGATCGCGCAGGAGGCAGGCATCGCCTACGTCCACCTAATCGAGCCCATCGCGTCGGGCTTCATGGAAAAGCCGGAGCGCCCGGTGATCGCCGACCTGCGGCGCGACTACGGCGGTGCGATCATCCAGAACGGCAGCTTCGACGGCCCCGCCGCAGCCGCTTGCATCGCCGCCGGACAGGCCGACGCGATCTCGTTCGGGCGCCCTTACATCGCCAATCCCGACCTCGTCGACCGCATCCGCGCCGACCTCCCCCTCGCCCCCGCCAACTTCGACTACGCCTACGTCGGCGAGGAAACGGGCTACACCGACTACGCGCGGGCCACCGCACAGGCCTGAACGCCCGGGCGGCCCGGCGCCTGCCCCGCCGCCCCATGCCCGGTAAACGACGCGCCGCGACGTCGCGCCCGTGCCGATGCCCGGCTGAGGTGGCGAACCTTGTCGTCCGGCGGTGCGATGTTGCTGCGATCCCTTTCGGAAAAATGCGACGAAGGCGATGGATTTTCGCCGCTGCCGCCCTATGGGGTCCATGGCAGGCCATTGCCCTGCCCAAATTTTAGGCATTTCAATTACGATATGGCTATTTATTGAGCAATAATATTTCTTGTATAGACATTAATTGCGAGCCAATATGCGACTCGCCAACAGGGATGAAGCAAGGCCGAAAGAAGCCGCCTTCGCCACATTGAGGGATCTGACACACTGATGAACACGCAGACCAAGTTTCGTCGCTCCGTCCTGAACTGCGGGGTCGCTTCCATCATCCTCGGGATCGCTTCGCTCCCCGTCGCCGCCCAGGCGCAGAGCGCGCCGGCGGACACCGCCGAGACCGGCGCCGACATCGTCGTGACCGCGCTGCGCCGCGATTCCACCGTCCAGACCACCCCGCTGGCGATCACCGCGATCACCGGCGAGACGCTGACCAACGCCGGCGTCACCAACATCGCGGACTACGCCAAGTTCGTCCCCTCGCTGCGCATCCAGGACAACGGCCCCGGCCAGCGCCGCGTTTCGCTGCGCGGCGTCCAGGCCTCGGGCGAGGCGACTGTGGGCGTCTATTACGACGACACGCCCGTCACCGGCTCGGTCGGCGTGTCGAGCGACGCGGCGGGACGCACCGCCGACTTCACCCTGTTCGACGTCAACCGTATCGAGGTCCTGCGCGGCCCGCAGGGCACGCTCTACGGCGCCAGCTCGATGGGCGGCGCGATCCGCGTGATCTTCAACAAGCCCAGCGACGAATACGGAGGCACCGTCGAGGCTCAGGCGCAGACCACGCGGGGCGGCGGCTTCGGCTACTTCGTCAACGGCATGGTCAACATGCCGATCGTCAAGGACGTGCTGGCGGCGCGCGCGGTGCTCTACCGCCGCGACAGCGACGGCTACATCGACAACACCTTCCTCGATCGCAAGAACGTCAACGACTACACCGCGACCGGCGGCCGCCTGATGCTGCGCTTCACGCCGACGTCCAGCTTCACCCTCGACGCCACGGCGGCGTTCGAGAACACCGACGCCGTGTCCGCCACCTGGAACCCGCTGGTCGGCGAGTACAAGTCGGCCGCGCAGGTCAACCTGCCCTATACCGACAAGTCGCAGCTCTACAGCCTGACCGCCAACTGGGACATCGGCTTCGCGAACCTCACCTCGATCACCAGCTACCAGCACCGCAAGTCGGCCTATGCGGCGGACGACAGCTATTACATCGGCACCTACCGCACGCCGGCGCGCTGCGCATCATACGTGAACGCGGGCGGCGCCTGCTCGGCCGACCAGCTGTCCAGCTACTACGGCTACATCGACAGCCTCAGCCCGGCGGCGATCTACTACCCCGGTTCGACCAAGGACTTCACGCAGGAAGTCCGCCTCAGCTCGACCGGCGACAACGCGTTCGACTGGACCGTCGGCGGCTTCTTCCAGGACCGAAAGAACGACGTCACCTCGTCCGACGCGCGCGCCGACGACGCGACCGGCGAGATCATCTTCCCGGTGCAGCTGTTCTACCGCCGCGAGATCTTCGACAAGCTCAAGCAGGTCGCCGTCTTCGGCGAGGGCACCTACCACGTCACCTCCGCGCTCAGCCTGACCGCCGGCATCCGCTACTACGACTACGACAAGACGGTCTCGGGCTTCACCGACATCGGCTGGACGCTGATCGGTGCGCCGGTCCGCCCGGTCAACACCGTGGACTCGTCCGAGAACGGCACCCTGCTCAAGTTCAACGCCTCGTGGCAGGTCAACCCCGACATGCTGTTCTACGCGACGGCATCGCAGGGCTTCCGTCCGGGCGGCGCGAACCAGGTCATCGGCCTTTCGGCTGACCTCACCCCGTACCAGTCCGACAAGCTGTGGAACTACGAAGTCGGCAGCAAGTTCAGCTTCCTCGACCGGGCCGTGACCCTCAACCTCGCCGCGTTCCAGATCGACTGGGACAACATGCAGGTGAGCGGGCGCACCACCAACGGCGCGTTCTCGTTCCTGTCGAACGCCGGTGCGGCGCGCATCCGGGGTCTCGAAGCCGAAATCTTCGCCCGGCCGATGCCCGGCCTGCAGCTCAACTTCTCGGGCAACTACCTCGACGCGAAGCTGACCGAAGACCAGATCAGCGATGCCGTCGTCGCTGCCGGCCGCTCGGGCGATCGCATCCCCTACATCCCGCACTTCGCCGGATCGGTGGGCGCCGAGTACCGCACGCCGGTCAGCGACGCGGTGGAGTTCTTCGCCCGCGCCGACGTCAACTACGTGGGCTCGTCCTATTCGGAGTTCCGTCCCACCAACGTCTATCGCGTCAAGATGGACGACTACGCCCTCGCCAACCTGCGCATCGGCTTCGAGCTGCCGGAGAGCGACACGGGCGTCTACCTGTTCGTGAACAACGTCTTCGATGCGGTGGCGATCAACCGCGCCTCGATGTCGTCCACCCCGAACAGCTACGGCGCGACTTCGGCCGCGCCGCGCACCATCGGCGTCAACCTGCGCCGCGACTTCTGACCCGTGCCCCTCGCCGCTGCGAGCGCCGCCCCGATCGGCGCGCCCTCGCGGCGGCGAAATCCCTGACATCCATGCATCGCCCCGAATGGAGCCCCGCGACATGACAAAGCACAAATCGGCGCGCCTCGCGCACGTCCTGATGGCCGCCTCGGCGCTGGGGCTCTGTGCCCCGGCCCTGGCTCAGAACGTCCCCGACACCAAGGCGGTGCTGGGCCACGAGGTCGGCGAGGACTACTACCTCGCCAACTACGAGGATTCTGTCCGCTACTTCGAGGCGCTGGCCAAGGCGTCGGACCGCATCAAGCTGTTCCGCAGCGGCCAGAGCACGCACGGCAAGACCTATGTCTACGCCGTCATCTCCAGCCCCGAGAACATCGCCAACTTCGACAAGTACAAGGCGATCTCCAAGCGCCTCGGCGACGCGCGCGGACTGAACGACGAGCAGGCCAGGCAACTCGCCAAGGACAGCCCGATCATCGTCCACATCGACGGCGGGATGCACGCCAGCGAAGTCTCCGACCACCAGCTCCCGCTGGCGCTGGCGCACAAGCTGCTCTCGGCGAAGGACGACGCCGAAGTGGACGCCATCCTCAAGAACGTCATTCTGGTGCTGTGGCCCACCCTCAACCCCGACGGGCAGGACATGGTGGTCGACTGGTATCGCAAGCAGCGCGGCACCAAGTGGGAGACCAGCCGCACGCCGTGGCTCTACCAGGAGTACGTCGGCCACGACAACAACCGCGACGGCTACATGCTCAACATGAAGGAGAGCCAGGTCGTCAACGCGGCGGAGCAGGAATACGCGCCGGTGATCTGGTACAGCCAACATCAGGTCGCGCCGTTCCCCGCGCGCATCTGGGTGCCGCCCTTCGCCGATCCGGTCTCGTCCAACATCAGCCCGTACATGCGGATCTGGACCAACGCCATCGGCACCAACATCATGACCCGCATGGAGACCGAGGGTAAGCCCGGCGCCATCGCGCAGGCCCGGTTCGACAACTGGTACGCCGGTTTCCTCGACTACATCCACGTCTTCCGCAACACGATCTCGTTCTTCACCGAAACCGCGCACGACAGCGCGACGCCGATGACGTGGAAGGTCTCGGACTTCCCCAAGTCGCAGCAGGACCTGAAGGCGCAGATCATGTACCCGAACCCCTGGAAGGGCGGCGAGTGGCACCTGAAGGACTCGGTCGACTACATGGTGACCGCGTCGATGTCGGTGCTGGAAACGGCGCAGAAGTATCGCGAGACGCTGCTGTTCAACCGCTACCAGGCGGGCCGCGACATGATCGCCGCCGCGGCCAAGGACGGCCCCGCAGCCTACGTGATCCCCGCCGACCAGACCGACATGCCCGAAGCGGCCTCGCTGGCGCAGCTTATGATCAGCCACGGCCTCGACGTGATGCAGACCTCCGCGCCGACCGCGATCGGCGGCCAGACTTATGCGGCCGGTAGCTGGGTGGTGCCGATGGACCAGCCCTTCGCGGGGCTCGCGCGCGAGCTTTTCGACAAGCAGAAGTACCCCGACGCGATCCTCGGCGGCGACGGCAACCCCGCGGACCTGCCCTATGACGTCACCGGCTGGACGCTCCCCATGCAGATGGGCGTCAAGGTGGACCGGGTCGAGCAGCCGCTTGACGACGCCGTGCGCGGCTCGCTGCGCAAGGTTCCGGCGGCGACGGCGCCGGCGGGCGGTGTCACGGGCTCGGGCTCGACCTTCCTTGTCGATCGCCGCGTCAACAACAGCTATCGCGTGATGAACGCCGCGCTGGCGGCGGGTGGCAAGGCGAGCTGGAACGCGGGCACGATCGCCCTCACCGGCCTCTCGCCCGACGCCATCGGCAAGCTCGCCACGCAGTACAACGTCAGCGTCACCGCCACCTCCGACGCGCCTGCCGGAGAGGCCGTGCGCAAGAGCCGGGTCGGACTCTACCGTCCCTGGGGTTCGAACATCGACGAGGGCTGGACCCGCTGGCTGCTGGAGCAGTACGACTTCCAGCCCACGAGCGTCTACAATGCCGACGTCAAGGCCGGCCTCGCCCGCAAGTACGACACCATCGTCCTTCCCGACATGTCGGCACCCGGCAAGTCGCGCCCCGGCGACACCGCCCCGGCCGCGAACTTCGAGTCCAGGTACAAGGGCCCCCTCGCCTCGCTGATGGACGGGTTCAGCCCGAACCAGATGCCTGCCCCCTACGCAGGCGGCATCGGCGAGGACGGCGCGGCGAAGCTCAAGGACTTCGTCCGCAACGGCGGCACGCTGGTGGCACTGAACAACGCCTCCGACGCGGTGATCGACCTGTTCGACCTGCCCGTCACGAACATCCTGAAGGACGCCAAGAGCGACTTCTTCTTCTGTTCGGGCGCCCTGCTGCAGGTCAACCTGACGCCGGGCACCAAGGCGGCGGCGGGGATGCCGGTCGATCCGATCGTGATGTTCGAGCGCGGCCCCGCGTTCGAAACCAAGCCCGGCTTCAAGGGCGAGGTCCTCGCCTCCTACGCGCCGACCGGCAATCCGCTGCGCAGCGGCGTCCTGCTCCACCCGGAAGCGATCCAGGGCAAGGCCGCCGCCGTCGTGGTCGAGTACGGCAAGGGCAAGGTCTACCTCTACGGCTTCCGCCCGCAATGGCGCGGCCAGTCGCACGCGGCCTACAAGATGTTCTTCAACACCCTCTACCCCGACACCGCGGGCAACTGACCCATCCTGAGGGCGCCGTGAGAACGGCGCCCTTTTTTTTGGCCCGGGCCGGAAGCCCGGGTCAGCGCCCCGAGGCGCCCGGCCCGAAGCGCGCGACCATGTCGTAGGCGTCGCCGAGGAACAGCTGGCGCACGTAAGTGATCCGCTCGGAGCCGCGCCAGGTCCGGCGCTCCACGCACAGGCATGGCGAGCCGGCGGGAACGCCCAGCCATTCCGCCTCCTCGCCCAGCGCCGGCACCGCCGAGATCCGTGTCTCCGCCTCGGTCCAGGGCACGTGCTGCAGCAGCCACGAACCCGGCGGAACGCTGTCGAGGTCCGCGCCGACGATGTCGGGCACGGCCAGCGCGCTCACCAGACGAAACTCGATGCCGAGCGGATTGCCGTCGACCAGGTGCAAGCCGTCGATCTGCACCAGCGCACCGGCCCCGGCGAGGAGGATCTCCTCCTCGTCGTCCCCCGCCGGTCGCACCCGGCGCTTCAGCGGGCGATAGGCGTAGTCCTGCCCGCGCTCGCGCACTTGCGCGGCGATGTCTGGCACGTCGAGGACCATGGAATGGACCTTGGGCCGCGCCACGAAGGTCCCCGCCCGCTTGCGCCGGTCGATCAGCCCGGCCGCGACCAGCGCCGACAGCGCCTTGTTCACGGTCATCCGCGAGCAGCCGTATTCCTGCATCAGTTCCTGCTCGATTGGCAGGCGGTCGCCGGGAGACAGCTCCCCGCCAAGAATCCGCCCCTCGAAATCCGTTCTAATCCGTTCGTGAAGAGGCATTCTCACGCGATCAGTCTCTCCAGTACGCGGGCGTAGTCCCGAACCGCCCTGTCGCGAATGCGGTGGCGTCCGTCCGTCACCAACTTGTCGCCATGGCGCCACACGCAGTCAATGGCCGAGCGGCCGGCGGCGAAGACGAAACTGTCGGTTATCGCGTCGCCCTCGCGGTGGACGAGCGCGGGATGGCCAAGGTCGAGGCTGACGATGTCGGCGGGCAGCCCCACGGCGATGCCGCCTTCGACGCCCAGCGCCGCCGCCCCGCCCGCCAGCGCGCCGGCATAAAGGTCCGCCCCGGTGGAGCGCCCGGGCGCCCGCGCCATCACGTTGCGCGCGCGGCGGCTCAGGCGCTGGCCATACTCCAGCAGGCGCAGTTCCTCGGCGCCGTCGATCAGCACGTTGGAATCGCTGCCGATGCCGTAGCGCCCGCCCGCGTCGAGGAAGACATCGACGGGGAACAGCCCGTCGCCCAGATTCGCCTCGGTGATCGGGCAAAGCCCGGCGACGGCGCCGCTGCGGGCCACCGCCCGCGTCTCCGCGTCGGTCATGTGGGTGGCGTGGACAAGGCACCAGTTCGCGCCGACCTCGACATGATCCAGCAGCCATTCGACCGGCCGCCGGCCGCTCCAGGCCAGGCAGTCGTCCACTTCCTTCACCTGCTCGGCGATGTGGATGTGGACCGGGCGCCCCCCGGACAGCGCCGCCAGATCGCGCAACTGCCCGGGCGAGACCGCACGCAGGCTGTGCGGCGCGATGCCGACGACCGCATCCGGCAGGCCGCGCGCATGGTCGGCAGCGGCATCGAGCAGCCGCGCGTAGCCCTCCACGTCGAGGATGAAGCGCGCCTGCGCCGGCTGGGGCGGCTGCGCGCCGAAGCCGGCATGGCTGTAGAGGACCGGCAGCAGGGTCATGCCGATCCCGCTGTCGGCGGCAGCGCCGATGACGGCCGCGCTCATCTCGGCGATATCGGCGAAATGGCGTCCCTCGCGATCGTGATGAAGGTAATGGAACTCCCCGACGCGCGTGAAGCCGCCTTCAAGCATCTCCACGTAGGCGAGCGCGGCGATGGCCTTCACGTCGTCCGGCGTCATGCGATCGACGAAGCGGTACATGATCTCCCGCCAGGTCCAGAAGCTGTCGTTCGAGGGGCCGCGCCGCTCGGCCAGCCCGGCCATTCCGCGCTGGAAGGCATGGCTGTGCAGGTTGGGCGTCCCGGGCAGGCCGCAGGCATGGCGCTCGTCCGAGGGCGACGGCTCCGCGCCCGCCTCGATCGCGGCGATGCGGCCGCCGGACAGCGTCAGGCGCACACCTCGCGCCCATCCCTGCGGGAGCAGAAGATGCTCGAAAAACAACGACCTGGGCGTGCCGCCCGAACCTTCCGGCATGAATCTGCTCCTCGCTTCGATTTTTTGTCTATACATTAAATCCGAACGGTGCAATCACCTTGGGAGAGGCAAACGAGGGTCCGATCATGCAGTGCGATACCATCTGGAAGGATGCCCGGCTCGCCACGATGATCGGCGATGGAATCGGCGCCGTCGAGCATGGCGTGATCGCGGCCCGCGACGGCGTGATCGTCTATGCCGGCACCGCGCAGGATGCCCCCGCCTTCGAGCCGGACGCGGTCGTCGACTGCCAAGGCCGCTGGATCACGCCGGGCCTGATCGACTGCCACACCCACCTGATCCACGGCGGCGACCGCGCGGCCGAATTCGAGATGCGGCTCGACGGCGCATCCTACGAGGAGATCGCAAGGGCGGGCGGCGGCATCGTCTCCACCATGCGCGCCACCCGCGCCGCGAGCGAGGACGAACTGGTCGCCTCGGCCCTCCCCCGCCTCGATGCGCTCATCGCCGAGGGGGTGACGACGGTGGAGGTCAAGTCCGGCTACGGCCTCGACCGCGAAACCGAAATCCGGATGCTGCGCGCCGCGCGGCGGCTGGGCAGCGAACGCCCGGTAGGCATCGCGACGACGTTCCTCGGCGCCCATGCCCTGCCCCCCGAATACGCGGGCGATCCCGAGGGCTATGTCGCGATGCTGTGCGACGAAGCCCTGCCCGAAATCGCCGCGCTCGGCCTCGCCGATGCCGTGGACGCCTTCTGCGAGGGCATCGGCTTCACCACCGAGCAAACGGCGCGCATGTTCGCCGCAGCTGCCCGCCACGGCCTGCCGGTGAAGCTCCATGCGGAGCAGCTGTCCAACCTCCACGGCGCCGCGCTCGCCGCCGGTCATGGCGCGCTGTCGGCCGACCATCTCGAGCATCTCGACGCGGCGGGCATCGCCGCCATGGCCGCGTCGGGCACCGTCGCCACGCTGCTGCCCGGCGCCTACTACTTCGTGCGCGAGACGAAGCTGCCGCCGGTCGAGGCCCTGCGCGCCGCCGGGGTGCCGATCGCGCTGGCGACCGACTGCAATCCCGGCACCTCGCCGCTCACCTCGCTGCTGCTGGTGATGAACATGGGCGCGACGCTGTTCCGCCTCACCGTCGCCGAGTGCCTTGCCGGCGTCACCCGCAACGCGGCCAAGGCCCTCGGGCTCGCCGATCGCGGCACGCTGGAGCCCGGCAAGCGCTGCGATCTCGCCATCTGGGACATCGAGCGTCCCGCCGAACTTGTCTATCGCATGGGGTTCAATCCGCTCCATGCCCGCATCTGGAGTGGTCAATGAACATGATCCTGCTCATCCCCGGCGAGGTTCCGCTGGCGGATTGGCGTAGCGTCTATCGCGGCGCCCCGGTCCGCCTGGACCCCGCCTGCGCCCCGCGCGTGGCCGAAAGCGCCGCCGCCGTATCGCGCATCCTTGCCAAGGGCGAGCCCGTGTACGGCATCAACACGGGCTTCGGTAAGCTCGCCAGCGTGCGCATCGGGGACGACGACCTGGCGACGCTCCAGCGCAACATCGTGCTCAGCCATGCGGCGGGTACGGGTGCGCCTTCGCCGGTGCCGGTGATCCGCCTGATGATGGCGCTCAAGCTCGCCAGCCTGGCGCAGGGTGCATCGGGCGTGCGGCCGGAAACCGTCGATCTGCTAGCCGCGATGCTCGAAAAGGGCCTGACGCCGGTGGTGCCCTGCCAGGGCTCCGTGGGCGCGAGCGGCGACCTTGCGCCGCTGTCGCACATGGCCGCGACGATGATCGGCGTCGGCGAAATCTTCTTCGGCGACGAGCGCCTGCCCGCCACCGAAGCGCTACGCAAGGCCGACCTTGAACCGACCTTGCTGGGCCCCAAGGAAGGCCTGGCCCTCCTCAACGGCACCCAGTTCTCCACGGCGAACGCGCTGGCCGGTCTGTTCGAGGCCGAGCTGCTGTTCCGCTCTGCCCTCGTCACCGGCGCGCTGTCCACCGAAGCCGCCAAGGGCTCGGACACGCCCTTCGATCCGCGCATCCACACCCTGCGTCGTCACCGTGGCCAGATCGAGGTGGCGGACGCCCTGCGCGGGCTGATGACCGGCAGCGCCATCCGCGCCAGCCATCTCGAAAACGACGCCCGCGTTCAGGACCCCTATTGCCTGCGCTGCCAGCCGCAGGTCATGGGCGCCGCGCTCGACATCCTGCGCCAGGCGGCGACGACGCTGGAGATCGAGGCCAACGGCGTGTCGGACAACCCGCTGATCTTCCCCGAGACCGACGAGGCGCTGTCCGGCGGCAACTTCCATGCCGAGCCGGTGGCCTTCGCCGCCGACATGATCGCCATGGCCATCTGCGAGATCGGCTCGATTGCAGAGCGCCGCATCGCCATGCTGGTGGACCCGGCGCTGTCCGGCCTGCCCGCGTTCCTGACGCCGCGCCCCGGCCTCAATTCGGGCTTCATGATCCCGCAGGTCACCGCCGCCGCGCTCGTCAGCGAGAACAAGCAGCGCGCCTACCCCGCCAGCGTCGATTCGATCCCGACCTCGGCGAACCAGGAGGACCACGTCTCGATGGCCGCCCACGGCGCGCGCCGCCTGCTGGAAATGGCCGAGAACGCGACGGCCGTGATCGGCATCGAACTCCTCGCCTCGGCGCAGGGCAGCGACTTCCACGCCCCGCTCGCTTCCAGCGACGCGCTGGAGGCAGCCCGCGCCGCCCTGCGCGAAGTGGTGCCCGCGCTGGAGGACGACCGCCATTTCCACCCCGACATGGAAGCGGCCAACGCCCTCGTCCGTTCGGGCGCGCTCGTCGCCGCCGCCGGTGACGCCCTGCCGGGTGTGGCGTGACCGACTGGCTGGACATCACCGAAGGCGACACCCCCCTCATCGTCGCCTTCCCCCACGTCGGCACCCGGCTTGCCGACGTGGGGCACCTCTTCGCTTCCG
>DATKFS010000401.1:0-6487 GCA_035511275.1 Novosphingobium sp. | reverse complement strand
TCACCGAGAAGAACTGGCGGCGGCATATCGACCTCAACCTCGTCAGCAACCTCGCCGCGACGCAGGCCGCCGTGCCGGTGATGATCGCCGGCGGCCGCGGCGGCGCGATCGTCAACGTCACCAGCATCGAGGCGAGCCGCGCCGCGCCCGGTTATGCCGTTTATGCCGCGTGCAAGGCGGGCATCAACAACCTGACGCGCACCCTCGCCCTGGAATTCGCCGAGCATGGCATCCGCGTGAACACCATCGCCCCCGACTACACCGTGACGCCCGGGACGCGCGGGAACTTCACCGGCCCGGTGGACGAGAGCACGTGGTACCAGCCCAGTGCCGCGCAGGTGGAAGGCATCCGCAAGCGCATCCCCGCCGGCCGCGCCGGGATCGACGAGGAGTGCGGCCGCGTCGCGGTGTTCCTCGCCTCGCCGATGGCCAGCTACGTGACCGGCACGATCATCCCGGTCGACGGCGGCTCGTGGGCATCGGGCGGATGGGTTCGCGACCGCGCCGACACCTGGGTCCTGCCCCCCGAAATCACCGAATAAGAAGCGAGAGAGCGATGACCTTCACCCTCAGCACCAGCCTGCCCTTCGACCATATCGACAAGCCTCGGGAGTGGGGCACCATGGAAGCGCTCCACGAGATCGCGAAGGCGGTCGAGGCGGCGGGCTTCTATGCGGGGACGGTCACCGATCACCCGGTGCCCTCCTCGCGCTGGCTCGACAACGGCGGGCACTATGCGCAGGACCCGTTCGTGATGCTCTCGATGCTCGGCGCGGCGACGACCACCCTGCGGCTGCAGACCAACATCCTGGTGCTGCCCTACCGCAACCCGTTCATCACCGCCCGCGCGGTGTCCAGCCTCGACCACTTCACCGCAGGGCGCGTGATCCTCGGCCTCGGCGCGGGCTACATGAAGGCCGAGTACAAGGCGCTCGGCGTCGATTTCGACAGCCGCAACGACATCATGGACGAATACATGAAGGCCATGAAGCTGGCCTGGACCGGCAAGGACTTCACGTTCGAAGGCAACGGCTATACCGCGCTCGGCAACCGCGTGCTCCCCACGCCTGCGCAACTGCCGCATCCGCCGCTGCTGGTGGGCGGCAACTCGAAGCGAGCGTTGCGCCGCGCGGTGGAGCTGGGTGACGCCTGGCACCCCTTCTTCGTGCCCAAGGCGATCACCGACACCGCCCGCACCGCCAACCTGGAGGGCGACGACGACATCCTCGCCGCCATCGCCTACATGGCCGAGCACTGCGAGAAGGTCGGCCGTGCCGTGCCGCCCAAGGTCATCGCCTCGTCCACCTATTCGGTGAAGGCGGGCTGGAACGCGCAGGAGGCGCTGGACCACTTCGCCAACCTCAAGTCGCTGGGCGTCGACGGTTCGGGCGCCACGATCTACACCGAGACCCGCGCCGAATACCTCGAACAGGCGCAGAAGTTCGGCGAGGACGTGATCGCGAAGATCGACTTCTGAGCGTGCAAACCACCCCGACGACCACGCGCGAGGAATGGCGCCAGTCCTGGCCGACGGTGCTCGCCGCGCTGGTGGGGATGTCGTTCTATTCGGTCATAACCTACTCGCTGAGCACTTTCATCGGCCCGCTGGAGCGCGAGTTCGGATGGAGCCGCACCGCGCTCTCCTCGGGGCTCACGATCTTCGCGGGCATCTCGATGCTGGGCGGGCCCTTCGTCGGCCTCGCGGTGGACCGCCTGGGCACGCGCCGGATCGCCATCGCCTGCATGGCACTGTCGGGCATGGCCTTCGCCGCCTTCAGCCTCGTCGACGGGTCGCTGGTGCAGTGGACCGCGCTTTACGTGATCTACGGCGTGGTCGCGCTGGGCATCAAGTCGACGGTGTGGAGCGCGGGCGTCTCCAGCGTCTTCTCCAGGGGCCGCAGCCTCGCACTGGCCGTGATGCTGAGTGGCTCGGCGGTGGGGCAGACCCTCGCCCCGATCACCGCCAACGCGCTCATCAACGCCTTCGGCTGGCGCTCGGCCTATGTCTGGCTGGGCCTCGGCTGGGCAGGCCTCGCGCTGGTACTGACGGTGTTCCTCTATTTCGACGCCCATGCCCGCAAGGCCCGCGTGGTCGACAAGGCCGCCGTGAAAGGCCCGGTCGTGATCCTGCCGGGCCTCACCATTCCGCAGGCGATCCGCGACGCGCGGGTACTGCGCATCGGCGCGGCGACGCTGCTGTCCTCGGTGGTCGGATCGGGCGTCACCGTTCACCTCGTGCGGATCGTGTCGGAGAGCGGCATCGCCATGGACCGCGCGGTGGAGATCGCGGCGCTCGCAGGAGTAGCCGGGATCGTCGGCAAGCTCGGCTGCGGCTGGCTGCTCGACCGGGTGCAAGGCAGCGTGATCCCGTTCCTCGGCTTCGCGGTGGGGAGCCTCGGGCATTTCCTGCTGATCGGGCTGTTCTCCGGCGCGCTGCCGATGGTGGTCGGCGTCATGTGCATCGGCTTCGCCTCGGGCGCGGGACTTCAGATTTCCACCTATCTCATCAGCCGCTACGCCGGATTGCGCAACTTCGGCACGATCATGGGCACGATCGCCTCGACGATGATGGCGGGCGCCGCCGTAGGCCCGATGTTCGCCGGCGCCGTCCACGACGCGACCGGCAGCTACGACATGCTCGAGATCATCGCCGCGCCCGCCATGTTCGTTGCCGCGCTGCTGTTCGTCGGTCTCGGCCCCTACCCGGCGTTCCCAGACCCGCAAGCACAGGACTGAACCGCCCATGGACCGCCTCGCCATCGAATTCATCAGCGTCCTCGGCCTGCCGCCGGTCGCCTTCGTGGAACTGGCGGCGAGCCTCGGCGTCGGCCGCATCGGCCTCGCGCCACGGCCGATCACCGCCAACCCGCACGGCTACCCGGCGTGGGACCTGCTGGCCGACACCGCGCTGCGCCGGGACCTGCTCGCTGCCATGGCCGATACCGCGGTGCAGGTGTCGCTCGGCGAAGGATTCCTCATCCGCGAGGGGGTGGATGCAGCCGGTTTCGCGCCGATGCTCGACCTGTTCGCGGACCTCGGCGCGCCGGTGGTCAACGCCGTGAACATGGTCGCCTCACCCGAACCCTTCGCCCGTTTCGCCGAACTGGCCGCCGCGCGCGGCATGGTCGCCACGGTCGAGTTCCTGCCGCTGATGCCGCCCGCGACGTTCGCCGAGGCGCTGGCCTTCGTCGATGGCAGCGGGGCGGACAACGCACGGGTGCTCGTGGACGCCATGCACTTCTTCCGCGGCGGCAGCGCGGTGGCCGAACTGGCCGAGGCCGACCTGTCGCGCATCGGTTACGTCCAGATCTGCGACGTGCCGATGCCCGCGCGCACCGCCGACTATGGGCTGGAGGCGCGCGAGAACCGGCTGGCTCCGGGCGACGGCGACCTGCCGCTGGCGGACTTCCTCGCGGCCGTCCCGGCGGACGTGGTGGTCGGGCTGGAAGTGCCGCAAGTCAGCCGCGCGCCGGAAGTGGGACCGGCCGAGCGCCTCGCCCCGATGATCGCGGCCGCGCGCGGACTGATGCAGCAGGAGAGCACGTCCTCCCCCGCCTGACCCAAGGCCCGCCGGAGCGGCCCACGACGAGCTTCCGCCTCAAGGGTTCCCGGCGGTCCCGGTCGAGCCGGGGACGACGGCGTCAGAACTCCGCCTGGATCGCCGCGTTGAAGGCGCGGACGGCGGCTTCCTCGTCTCCGTTCCACACCGCGCCCGACACCGCGAGGAAATCCGCGCCGGCACGCACCAGCGGCGCACAGTTTTCCGGGGTGATACCGCCGATGGCGACGCAGGGGATCTCGAAGATCGACTGCCACCATTCGAGCAGGTCCAGCCCGGCGACGTGCCTGGTTTCCTTGGTGGTGGTCGGGAAGAAGGCGCCGAAGGCGACGTAGTCCGCCCCGCCCTCGCCCGCTTCCATGGCGAAGTGGCGGCTGTCGTGGCAGGTCACGCCGATCTGCGCATCGCGGCCGAGCGCATCGCGCGCTTCCTCGATCGAGCCGTCCTCCTGGCCCAGATGCACGCCGTCCGCGCCGATGCGCCGGGCGAGGCCGATCGAATCGTTGACGATGAACGCCACCTCGCGGTCGGCGCAGATGCGCAGCAGCGGCTCGGCCAGCTTGGCGGCCTCGTGCTGGTCCACGTCCTTGAGACGGAGCTGGAACGCGGCAACCGGCCCGGCGTCGAGCGCGCGGGCGAGACGGTCGGGAAACGCCCCGCCGACGTCGAGCGGCGAGATCAGGTAGAGCTGCGTGGGTTCGCGCGGAATTTCTTCGTTCATGCCCTGCGCTCTAGCCCCGCGCGACGCCGACGCCAAGCGTTCCGGAACCGTTCAGGTCGCCGGGTGTTGGTTCGTGCGCGATGAGGACCCCATTTGCATTCGCCGCCGCGGCGGCTTGCGCGCTCGCCGGCTGCACGGTCATCCCTGCGGCCGATCCGTCCCGGATGCAGGGAGCCTACGCGCCGCAGTATCCCCGGCAGGCGGCGGCAATGCCCGCGACGCCGCTTCCCGCACCCATGCCGGGTCCGGCGCCGGTGCCGGTCTACACCCCTGTCCCCGACTACACCCCGCCCCCGGCGGAACTGCCCGCGCCGGAGCGGGGCCCCGCGCTCACTTATGCCGCTCTCGGCCAGACGGTGCGCGTCGACGGGCCGCGCGTGACGCCGCTCGAAGTGCTGGAGGACAGCCGCTGCCCGATGAACGCCCGCTGCGTCTGGGCCGGACAAGTGCGCCTGCGCGTGCGGATCGAAAGCGGCACCGGCGGGACGCTGGAGCTGACCTCGGGCAAGCCGGTCAACGTCGCCGACGGCACGCTCGAACTCGTGGAGGTCCGCCCCGACAAGGTCGCGGGCAGCGGCAACGCGGCGGTGAAGCCCGCCGACTACCGCTTCGGTCTGCGCTTCATGGGCGGCTACTGAAAGCGGCGGCGACAAGGGGCGCTGGTGGATCTGGAGGGAAGTTGCCATTGCCCCCTTCCGCTCATGCCGGGCTTTTCGAAGCATGGGGAGCCATGGCGCCCAGCCTCGGTGGGGGCTTCGACCGGCTCAGCCTGAGCGGTGTTGGAGGGACGGCTTTGGGTGGAAAGCTGTCTTTCGAGTTCCTAACATCCGCCGGATTTAGCAGGCGGATGCTCTCATGAAGTTGGGTGGATACAGAACTCTCTTATTATTGATCTCGTTATCCTGCGGATCGTTGGGATGTGACTCGGTTCGGGATGCGCAGGCAGAGATCGAAGCCGGCTGTCCGGGGCTAAAAGACTGGGAGCCTTCTACAGCAGTAGAAGATGCAAAATTAGCTGTGAAACAAGGAGATAAGAGGCTTCTAGCAGTAATGGGTGTCGCCTTGGTAGTGCCGGATGGCTACAATGTAGATGTTGTGAAAATTACACATAAAATAGTTGTAATTAGAGGCACTACGGACGCTATTAGAAATGAAACTTGCCGCATCATGAATGATAGAGCGTTCGAGTACGCCGAGAAATATAATCAGGTAATTATGGGTCAATAATCGGGACGCAAATTTGGCAGACTTATAAGTGGAGCTTTCAGGGGCGGAATGTCCGCAATGGGGCGGAACCGGAAAATCAGCTTCCCGGTCAAAAGCCCGCCCGACCGGCCCGCGGCACGGCGGCGCATCGTTTTCCTACACCGCGAAACGCTGCCATACTCCGCGCCGCTCTTTTGCATCGTCGGCTTCCTCCCCAATGGCACTCGCCACGCGCATGGGTTTCATCAACAAAACCCCGAAACCCTACAGGACAAACAAAAAGGCGGCGCCGAGCGGCACCGCCTCCCTGTTTTTTCCAGGCTTGGAAATCAGGCCGTAGCGGCCGCCTCGGCCTTCTGGGTCGAGCCCTGGTAGATCTCGTCGATCGCCTCGCCCAGCGCGGCGTTGAACTCCGCATCGCTCATCTGCGAGCGCAGGTCCGAGAGCAGCGCGCGGCTGAAGCTGGCGATGATGCCCTTGTTCTTCGCCAGTTCGACGCAGGCCTCGGGACGCGCATAGCCGCCCGACAGCGCGACGACGCGCAGCACCTTGGGGTGATCGACGAGCGCGTCGAACGTGCCCGGGACGACCGGCAGCGAGAGCTTGAGCATGACCTGCTTGCCCTCGGGCAGCGCGTCGAGGTTCTTGAGGATCTCGTCACGCAGGATCGTGTCGCACTCGGCGCGGGTCTCGCTCTTGATGTTCACCTCGGGCTCGATGATCGGCATCATCTCGTGGCCGAGCACCTGCAGGCCGATCTCGAACTGCTGCTTGACGACGGCGGCGATGCCCTCGGCATTGGCCGAGTTGATGACCGAGCGCTCCTTGGTGCCGAACACGCCGAGCGCCTTCGAACGCGCGAGCAGTTCGTCGAGCGTCGGCATCGGCTTCATCAGCTGGACGCCGTTGGCTTCGTCTTCCAGGCCCTTGTCGATCCTGATGAACGGCACCACGCCTTTGGCGAGCAGCGCCTGCGGGGTCGGCACGCCATCCACCTGGCC
>DATKFS010000400.1:0-4857 GCA_035511275.1 Novosphingobium sp. | reverse complement strand
AAACGGTTCGGCCGCGCTCTGGGACGTCGGCGACGGCGTCGTCTGCCTCGAATTCACCGGCAAGATGAACGCGCTCGACGGCGATGTCATGAAGCTCGTCGTCGAGGCCATCGGCCTGGTGAAGGCGCAGTACAAGGCGCTGGTCGTGTACAACGACGCCGACAGCTTCTCGGCTGGCGCCAACCTCGGCCTTGCGCTCTTCGCGCTCAACATCGCGGCCTGGGGCGAGATCGAGAAGCTCGTGGCGGGCGGACAGATGGCCTACAAGGGCCTGAAGTACGCGCCGTTCCCGGTGGTCGGCGCGCCGGCTGGCCTTGCGGTCGGCGGCGGGTGCGAGATCCTGCTCCACTGCGATGCCGTGCAGGCCCATGCCGAGCTGTACATGGGCCTCGTCGAATGCGGCGTCGGGCTGATCCCCGGCTGGGGCGGCAATGGCGAGATGCTCGACCGCTGGCAGAAGAACAAGATGATGCCCAGGGGCCCGATGCCCGCCGTCGCCAAGGTGTTCGAGACGGTCTCGACCGCCACGGTTTCCAAGTCTGCCGCGCAGGCCAAGGAACTGCTGTTCCTGCGGCCCGACGATGCGATCACCATGAACCGCGACCGCCTGCTCTACGACGCCAAGCAGAAGGCGCTGTCGCTGGTCGAGGGTTACACCCCGCCCGAGGCCCCGCACTTCCGCCTGCCGGGCGAGAGCGGCCGCGTGGCGCTGGGCATGGCGGCCGAGGGCTTCCACAAGCAGGGCAAGGCGACCGACTACGACATGGTCGTATCCGACGCGCTTGCCGGCGTTCTCTCCGGCGGCGAGGCGGACCTCGTCGACGTGGTCACCGAACAGGAACTGCTGAAGCTGGAGCGCGAGACGTTCATGCGCCTCGTGCGCGAACCGCGCTCGATCGCACGGGTCGAGCACATGCTCGAAACCGGCAAGCCGCTGCGGAACTGACAGCCGGGGATGGGTGAGGACGCTGGCCTTGCCCATCCCGCTATCGTCACCCTGAAACAAGTTCAGGGTGACGACGGATTTAACGCGAGGTCTGGAGTGGCGAGCCCATAGCCGGACCGCGAGGAGAGTGACATGCAAGTATACGAAGCGCCCTTGCGCGACATGCGGTTCGTGATCCACGAACTCCACCAGGACGACGGCTTCGGCAATATCGAGGCGCTGTCCGAGTTCACCCCCGACCTCGTCGATGCGGTGCTGGAAGAAGCGGCCAAGGTCGCGCAGGAAGTCCTGCTGCCGCTCAACCGCTCGGGCGACATCGAGGGCTGCACGCTGGAGAACGGCGTCGTCCGCACGCCCAAGGGCTTCAAGGAAGCCTACGACATGTTCCGCGAAGGCGGCTGGTGCGCGCTGGCGTCCGATCCGGAGTGGGGCGGGCAGGGCCTGCCGGAGACGGTGAACAAGATGACCGAGGAGATGATCTGCTCCTCCAACCTCTCGTTCAGCCTCTACCCCGGCCTGACCCACGGCGCGACCACCGCGATCGAGGGCTATGCGACCGACGAGCTGAAGCAGGCCTATCTGCCGAAGATGGTCTCGGGCGACTGGTCGGGCACCATGTGCCTCACCGAACCGCACTGCGGCACGGACCTTGGCATGCTGCGCACCAAGGCGGTGCCGCAGCACGACGGCTCGTACCACGTCAGCGGTTCCAAGATCTTCATCTCGGCGGGCGAGCATGACCTGACCGAGAACATCGTCCACCTCGTCCTCGCCCGTCTTCCCGACGCGCCCGAGGGCGTGAAGGGCATCAGCCTGTTCCTCGTGCCGAAGTACCTTCCCAAGGACGATGGCACGCCTGGCCCGTCGAACGGCGTGTCGGTGGCGGCGATCGAGCACAAGATGGGGCTCAAGGCGTCCGCCACCTGCCAGCTGAACTTCGACGGATCGACCGGATGGCTGGTCGGCAAGCCCCACAAGGGCATGGAGGCGATGTTCACGATGATGAACACCGAGCGCGTCTCGGTCGGCGTCCAGGGCCTCGGCGTGGGTGAGGCGGCGTATCAGTCGGCCGTGTGGTATGCCAAGGACCGCCTGCAGGGCCGCTCGCTCTCGGGCGTGAAGAACCCGTCCGGCCCCGCCGATCCGATCATCGTCCACCCCGACGTGCGCCGGATGCTCATGACCATGCGCGCCAACAACGAGGGCTGCCGGATGCTCGGCGGCTGGGTCAGCCGCGCGCTCGACGCCGAGCGCCATTCGACCGATCCCGAGGTCAAGGCTCGCGCCGAGGACTTCATCGCGCTGATGACGCCGGTGGTGAAGGCGCTGTTCACCGACCTCGGCTACGAAAACGCCAACCTTGCCGTGCAGGTCTACGGCGGCCACGGCTTCATCTCGGAAAGCGGGGTCGAGCAGTACGTGCGCGACGGGCGCATCGCGATGATCTACGAAGGCACCAACGGCATCCAGGCGCTCGACCTCGTGGGCCGCAAGCTGCCCGCGCACATGGGCCGCTACTTGCGCAGCTTCTTCCACCCGGTCTCGCAGTTCATCGAGGCGAACAAGGCGGATGCCCAGTTCAAGCCGATGGTCGAGGCGCTGGAAAAGGCCTTCGGCGCGCTCCAGCTCTCGACCGCCACGATTGCCCAGAAGGGCATGAAGGACCCCGAGGAAGCGGGCGCCGCCGCCACCGACTACCTGCGCCTGACGGGCCTTGTCGCCATGGCCTACTGCTTCGCGCAGGCCGCCTTCATCGCGCGCGACAAGCTGGCGGGCGGCACCGAGGAAGCCGGCTTCTACAAGGCCAAGCTGACCACCGCGCAGTTCTACTTCGACCGCATCCTGCCCCAGGCAACCACCGCGTTCCTCGCGATCAAGTCGGGCAAGGCCTCGATGATGGCGCTGGACGAAGCGGCGTTCTGATCAGGAGGCGTTGACCGACACAAAAATCGTCATTCCCGCGCAGGCGGGAACCCAGCTGATGGCCTTTCGGGTCGCACCGGCATCGGACGGGTCCCCGCCTGCGCGGGGATGACGGGTTTGGTCGGGGGCGCTCATCAAATCCCCGTCTCGCCTGCGAAGGCGTGGACATCGCCACCCACAGCCGCCAAGGTCGCTCCTCGATAATGGCCAGCGGTCCCTGGCCCATCCGGGGCCGACGATGAGGGAATACGATGTCCGCAAGCCTGGCCGCAGCGCCGCCGCTCACCGATGCGATGCGGCTGCGCGCCATCGTCGCGGGATCGGCGGGCAACCTGATCGAATGGTACGACTTCTACGTCTACGCCTTCACCGCGCTCTATTTCTCCTCCGAGTTCTTCCCCGAGAGCGACCCGCTGGTGCAGATCATGGCGACCAGCGGCATCTTCGCCGTCGGCTTCCTGATGCGGCCGTTCGGCGGGTGGTTCTTCGGACGCTATGCCGACCGCAAGGGACGGCAGGCGGCGATGGTCGTCTCTGTGCTGATGATGGGCGCGGGGGCGCTGCTGATCGCGGTGCTGCCGACTTATGCGCGGATCGGCGCGGCGGCGCCCGCGCTGCTGCTGGTCGGGCGGATGCTGCAGGGCTTCTCCACGGGCGGACAGTACGGCACTGCCGCCACCTACCTCAGCGAGATCGCGGGCCCCAGGCGCCGCGGCTTCTGGTCCTCGTTCCAGTACGTCACGCTGATCGGCGGCCAGTTGAGCGCGACGCTGGTGATCCTCGTGCTCCAGCAGCTTTTCGGCGAGGCGGGGATGAAGGAATGGGGCTGGCGCATCGCTTTCGCCATCGGCGCGGTGGCCGCCGCCTGCATCGTCCTCCTGCGCGACCACATGCACGAGACCGCCAGCGCGTCCGACCGCGAGGGCGACCATGCCGGAAGCCTCGTCGAGCTGTTCCGCCACTCGACCCGCGCCTTCCTGATCGTCGCCGCGCTGACGGCGGGGGGCAGCCTGATGTTCTACTCGTTCACCACCTACATGCAGAAGTTCCTGGTGCTGACGGTGGGCATGTCCAAGGAAACCGCGACGCTGCTGATGACGGTGGTGCTGATCGTGTTCATGGTGCAGCAGCCGCTGATGGGCCTGCTCTCCGACCGGATCGGGCGGCGCACCAACATGATCCTGTTCGCCGCCCTCGGAGCGCTCTGCACGCCGTTCCTGTTCGGCGCGCTGGCCACGGTGCAGAGCCCTCTCGCAGCCTTCCTGCTGATCGCGGCGGGGCTGACGATCTGCAGTTTCTACACCTCCGTCAGCGGACTGTTCAAGGCGGAGCTGTTCCCCGTCCACGTCCGCGCGCTGGGCGTCGGCCTCGCCTACGGCATTGCCAACGCGGTGTTCGGCGGCACGGCGGAGAACGTCGCGCTCGGCTTCAAGCAGTACGGGATGGAGCACGGATTCTACTGGTACGTCTCGGCCTTCTGCGTCGTCTCGCTGGTCGCCGCGCTGCTGCTGCCCGACACGCGGCGAGACAATCCGCTGGATAGGTGAAGTCGGGTACTATATCTGACGGTGTATAGAACTTCACGCGATGTTGAGCGTCGCTCAATGCGGCATGCAATGTCTGCACCATGGCAAAGTGCAACTTTGAGGGCCAGAACAGGTTGATGGGCACATAGGGACGCGGCTTGGGCAAGCAGGTCGCGGCGGGGCGCGGCTTCGGTCGTGCCCGCTCCCGGTAAAGGAACATCACCATGACGGAAGGATACGGAGCGATTTCCCGGCGCGACGTTCTCAAGACCAGCGCGGCCGGAGCGGCCCTCGCAGGTTCCATCGGCCCCGGCGGCGTGGCCCTCGCGCAAGACGAGGCATCGGCCCCGCCGCACGCCCCCGTGCGCATGAAGGTCAACGGCAAGGCCGTCAGCCTCGACCTCGACACCCGCACCACGCTGCTCGACGCCCTGCGCGAGCACCTGCACCTCACCGGCACCA
>DATKFS010000399.1:0-35038 GCA_035511275.1 Novosphingobium sp. | reverse complement strand
GCCCTGCCAGGCGCTGAAGAACGGGCCCTTGGAATAGGCGCCGATCCGGCCCGCCATGTAGTAGGTGCCGCCGATCTGGTCCGAGGTCAGCGGCCGGCTGCTCCGGCTGTCGCCCGCGCCGAGGCTGGACACCGCGCGCGCACCGCTGCCGGCGCGCGAGAGGTCCCAGTGGACGGTGACCTCGCGGGCCACGGAGTCCGCCGGGAGCACGAGGAAGGCATTGCCCGCGCCCGAAAGCCCGCCCTCTCCGGCGCGCAGCTCGTACTGCGGCTTGGCAAGCTCGGGCTGCGCGGGGTCGATGGGGATGCTGTAGGCCACGGTGACGGGGCCCTGGACCGGCAGCAGCGGCTTCCACTTGCGTTCGATGTTGTCACCGTCGAGCGCGGTGTCCTCGGATGCCACGGGCACGATCCCGCGGGCGTCCGAGAAGACCATGGTCCGCAGCGAGCGCGCCGAAGTCTCGACGCTGTTCGCGGTGACCGCCATCGCGGCAAGCGCATCGCCCGGCTGCGGCGCCTCGAAGCGGATCGCCACGTCGAGGCGGGTCAGCGCCCCGGTCTCGTCGGCGATCGGGGCGAGCGAGATCGACAGGTCGGGCGCGTCGGCCGCGTTTGCGGCGGCGAACGGCGCGCACGTCAGCAGGAGCGCGGCCACGGCGGTTCGGAGCGGTGTCATGGACGCCAAGGTATCTTTAGGTGACGGCAAGGTCTGTGCAAAGACAGGCTCGCCCTGCCGGTCCGTGCATTAAATATGCGCGGGCCTGCGGGGTCATCCCGGCACCGAGGGCAGGGGCAGGCGGTGGGTGGATTTCAGCTCCGACAGCGTCGCGGTGGAGCGCACGTCCTGTACGCCGGGCAGGCGCAGGAGCGTGCGGAAAGTGAAGTTCTGGTACCAGTTGATGTTGGGCGCCAGCACCTTGAGCATCACGTCCATGTCTCCAAAAAGCGTATAGGCTTCAAGGATTTCCGGCGTCGCCTCGACCGCGTGGACGAAGCGGTCGCGCTCGTCGTCCGAGAGGCGGGACATCTTGAGCTGGGCGAAGATGAACATGCTCTCGCCGAACTTCTCGCGGTCGAGGATGGCGACGGTGTGGCGCACGTAGCCGTCCTCCTTGAGCCGCTGCATGCGGCGCCAGCAGGGCGATTGCGACAGGCCGACGCGGTCGGCGATTTCGCTCGAGGATTCGGATGCGTCGATCTGCAGGCGATCGAGGATCTTGATGTCGAGCCGGTCGAGTTCGGCGGGCAGGATTATGCTCCCTCATGGCTTTTGTTGGTTTGAACATGCCACGCACTCCACCCAAGGCGCAACAAAAGCAGAGATATTTTCCGCTCCCACGCTATGAATGATGCTCGAAAACAGGCGGCAACCACGACGGGGACGTGACATGAAACGCAGCGAACTGGCGGTCTTCGATGCCGAGGACGTGCGCGCCCTGCTCGACTACCCTTCGTGCATCGACGTGGTGCGCGAGGCGATGAAGGCGCTGTCGCGCGGCGAGACCCGCCAGCTGCTGCGCACCATGATCCACATGGGCGAAGGCCGCACTTTCGCGCAGATGCCCGGCGCGCTGTCCGATGACGGCATGTTCGGTGCCAAGATGATCAGCGTCTTCGCCCAGCCCGACAATCCCGGCGTGCGGCGTCATCGCGGCCTCGTGATGATGTTCGAGCCGGAGGAGGGCCGGCCCGTCTGCGTCGCCGATGCGGAGGAGATCACCCACATCCGCACCGCCGCCGCCACGGCCGTCGCAACCGACGCGCTGGCGCGCAGCGACGCGAAAGTGCTGCTGCTGATGGGCACGGGCGGGCAGGTCCATTCGCATCTGGAAGCCCTGCCGCTGGTGCGCGATTTCGAGCGCATCCTGATCTGGGGCCGCGACCCGGCGCGTGCGCAGGCCGTGGTCGACGCATGGCGGAGCCGCCTGCCGGTGGAGGTCGCAGCGGATGCACAGGGCGCTGCGGGCGAGGCGGACGTGATCTGCACGCTCACCGGCTCGCGCGAGCCGATCCTCTTCGGCGATTGGCTGCGCCCGGGCACGCACGTCAACATCGTCGGCTCCAGCGGGCCGGGGCCGGTCGAGGTGGACAGCGCGCTCGTCCTCGCCTCGCGCTACGTCGCGGACAGCCGCGCTTCCGCGCTCGACGCCGCCGCCGAGTTCCTCGTGGCGAAGGCCGCAGGCGTGGTGGGCGACGGCCACATCGTCGCCGAGATCGGCGAGGTCCTGCTGGGCCGCGTCCCCGGTCGCCGCAGTGCCGACGAGATCACCGCCTACAAGTCGCTCGGCCACGCGGTGCAGGACCTTGCCGCGGCCGCCCACATCTTCCAGACCCACGGGACCCTCGACCGATGAAACGTACCGCCGCCCTGCGCTGGCTCGCCTGCTCCGCCATTGCCCTCAGCGCCGGCGCGCTCCACGCCGAGGCCGAGCGCTTCGCGGTGATCGACAATGGAGAGAACGTCGGCCACGTCTACGCGGACGTGGAGGGTGACAAGGTCTCGATCGATCACGACGTCAAGAGCAACGGGCGCGGACCGACCATGCACGAGACGATCGTGCTGGGCGCCGGGGGGCTGCCGACAAGCTGGACGCTCAAGGGCACCTCGACCTTCGGCAATGCGGTGGACGAACAGTTCACCGCCAGCGGCAAGCGCCTGTCATGGGTGGACACCACCGGCAAGGGCGCGATGCAGGCCAAGGCGCCGACCCTCTATGTCGCGCAGGAAGGGAGCGCCTTCTCGCTCGGCATCTACGCCCGCGCGCTGCTGGCGGATGCCGACCACACGCTTCCCGCCGCGCCGGGCGGCACCCTGTCGCTGGAGGAAGAATCGCCCGTCATCCTGGGCGGGACCCGCTACAGCGCCTTCCTGGTCAAGGGCATCGGCCTGACGCCGAGCGCGATCCTGCTCGACGACAAGGGCCGGCTCATCGCGTCCTACTCGCCGACCAGCGCGACGGTGCGCGAGGACCTCGCTTCCTTCGCGGGAGAGCTGGCGAAGATCGCCGCCACCCGCTCGGCCGAGCGCTTCGCCGCGATCCAGAAGAAGGTCGCGCACAATTACGACGTGCCGCTGCGCATCCGCAACGTGCGGGTGTTCGATCCGGCCAGCGGCAAGCTCGGTGTGCCGGTCTCGGTGGTGGTCTTCGGCGATCGCATCGCCTCGGTCGAACCGCTGGACAGCCCGGCCTCTCCGGGCGAGGCCACGGTCGAGGGCGCCGGGCGCGTCGTCATTCCCGGGCTGCATGACATGCACGCCCACGTCTCGCTGCAATCCGCGCTGCTCTACATCGCCTCGGGCGTCACCAGCGTGCGCGACATGGGCAACGAGAACGAGTTCCTCATCGACCTCACCCACCGCATCGACGCGGGCGAGGTCGCGGGCCCCCGCATCGTGCGCAACGGGTTCCTCGAAGGCCGCAGCCCCTACAGCTCGCGCAACGGCTTCATCGCGGACAGCGAGGCCGCGGCGCTCGATGCGGTGCGCTGGTACGGCGCGCGCGGGTACTGGCAGGTGAAGATCTACAACAGCTTCAACCCCGCCTGGGTGCCTGCGGTGGTAAGGCAGGCGAAGGCGCTCGGCATGGGGGTCACCGGGCACATCCCGGCCTTCACCAATGCCGACGCCATGATCGCGGCGGGCTACGACGAGGTGACGCACATCAACCAGCTGATGCTGGGCTGGGTGCTCGATCCCAAGGAGGATACCCGCACGCCGCTGCGCCTGACCGCGATGCGCCGCACCGCCGGGATGGACATCGCCTCGCCCCGCGTCGCCTCGACGCTCGACACCATGCAGGAAAAGCACATCGCGCTCGACCCCACGGCGGTGACGCTGGAACTGCTGATGATGAGCCGCGACGGCAAGGTCAGCCCGGCAGTCGCGGGGTATTTCGATCACCTGCCGGTCGGCGTGCAGCGCAACCGCCGCCAGGGCATCGCCCCGATCAGGACGCCCGAGGACGCGGCGGGCTACGATGGGGCCTTCGTCACCATCAAGGCGCTGCTGGCCGACATGCACCGGCGCGGTATCACCCTGCTCCCCGGCACCGACGACGCCACCGGCCTGTCGGTCCACCGCGAGCTGCAGATCTACGCAGAGGCGGGCATTCCGGCGGCCGACGTGCTGAAGATCGGGACGCTGGGACCGGAGCAGTACATGCACCGTGACCAGTCCTACGGATCGGTCGAGAAGGGCAAGTACGCGGACTTCGTGCTGCTCGACGGAAATCCGCTCGAGGACATGTCGGCGTTGCACCGCATGGCGATGGTGGTGAAGGGCGGGACGGTCTATTTCCCCTCGGAGATATGGAGTGAAGTGGGCGTGAAGCCCTTTGCCGAGGCGCCGAAGGTGGTGGCGCCGAAGCCCGAGGCCAGGCCGGTGGCGCTGACCAACGGCGCGGGCGCGGAGGCGCACGAGGACTTCGCGTTCTGAGTGGATGTGAAAAGAGGCAGCGGGCCGATCGCCCGCTGCCTCTTTATCTCGCCTTGATGGGCGGGCCTTACCTTGCTCGCCGCGCGAAGTACCAGACCGCGCCGACACCGCCCCAGACCAGCAGCAGCACGTAGGGCCGCCAGTCCGCCTCAAGGCCGACGAGGATCAATCCCAGCGCGCAGACCGCGCCTGCAACGCCAAGCGCCGTCATCGTGCCGCGCGCCGGGCGGAAGCCGGCGCTCTCGTGGAGGTCGGGATGATCGCGCGCCACGCGGGCGGCGGAAAGGCAGATGCTGCCGTATTTCACGAGATTGGGGATGTTCACCGCGAGGAACAGGAAGGTCAGTTCCATCGGCATCAGCAGCCCGGCGCAGCCGATGGCGAAGACGGTGAACAGCGCCATGTGCGGTACGTGCGAGCGCGGATGGACGCGGGCGATGACGCGGGGCAGCACGCCCGCCTCGGCCATGGCGAAGAGGCTGCGGCTGAACATCGTGAAGATGGAATTGAGGCTGGTGCCGATCGCGGCGATGGCGGCCAGCACGATCACCGGCACCGCCAGCGGCCCCATGAAGCGCTTGGCGGTGTCGAGGATAGGCGCCTCGCTCCCCGCGAGCATGTCGGGTCCGAGTATCGCCAGCGCCACGAAGGCGACGGCGACGTAGAGGACCGTGGCGGAGCCGATGGCGAGTGCAATGCCGATCGGGATGTTGCGGCGGCTGTCGGCGACTTCGCCGCCGGCCTCCGTCGCCGCCTCGATGCCGAAGAACAGGCCCATCAGCAGCGGCGCGGCGGCAAGGGCGCCGTGGAAGCCGTGGGGGAGGAACGGCTCCAGCCGGGCAGGCTCGGCGACGGTCACGCCGCCCCAGACCACGAACAGCCCGAACAGCAGGATCAGCGCGCCCACCATCAGCGTCTGCGCCCGCGCGGCGACGCCCACTCCGGCAAGGTTGGCGAGGAGGGCCAGCACCAGCACTGCGAACATCGTCGGCTTGACCGGCAGCGGCACCAGCATCGAGACGTAGCGTACCAGCACCAGCGCGAGGACGACCATCGCGCCCATGTTGGCGATGATGCGCATCCAGGCGATGAAGAAGCCCAATGTCGGGTGCAGGTAGCGCGAAGGCCACACGAAGCTCGCGCCCGAGACCGGGTCGGCCGAGCCCAGGTAGGCGTAGCTCACCGCGATCAGGTACATCGGCAGCGCCGCGATCACGACCGCCAGCAGCATCCCCGGCCCGGCCAATGCGGTGGCGGGCGAGACGGCGGAGAAGATCGAGACCCCCACGGCCGTGCCGAGACCCAGCGAAACCACGCCCCAGAGGCTGATGCCCTTGCGCAGCGATGCGTCGGCGTCGCTCACTTCGCGGTTTCCTTGCAGGTGTCGGCGCCGATGAAGTCGACGAGGTCGGACTGGAACCGGGCGCGGCTCTTGTCGTCGGAATAGAAGACGTGGCCGCCGATGTAGCGCTCGTTGCGGTAGCGTGCCCTGGGCAGGCTCGACTGCGCGAAGAGGTAGTCCGCTGCGCCGATCGTGGTCGTGGTGTCGTAGATGCCGGTGCCGACGAACAGGCGCAGGCACGTGTTGGCGGCGGCGTGGCTCTCGACCGTGGCCATGAACGGCCAGTCGGCGAAGGGGGAATCCTCGCTGCCGTAGCTCCAGCCGCCCTCGAAGCGGGCGATCACCTTGTAGGCACCCGCGCTGGCGGCCTTGAGCGTGCCGCCGAGGTAGTCGGTCATCGCCTTGCCGAAGGCGTCGGAAATCGACGACGAGGGGTCGCCCGGCATCATGGTGGTGACGCTGGCGGGCCGATCGGCGAGGTAGCGCGCATCGTAGCGGCCCATGACCTTGCCCTTCTCGCGCAGCAGCTCGACCCGGAAGCGCTCCTTGGAGATGCGCAGGTCGTTGGCGAGGTAGTAGGCGGGGGGAATGCCGGTGAGTTCGGCGAGGCGGGCCGCGATGCTCTCGCGTTCGGCCTGCGGCAGGTCGCGGCCACGGTAGAGGGCGGGGAGGTAGGTTTCGCGGGCGAAGCGGGCGGCCTCGGCGGTGACGGTTTCGGCGGTGCAGGACGCCTTGGACATGCCGTGGTAGCAGGCGATGGCGGCGAGCGTCGGCAGCGAGACGGCGTAAGTCACCACGTTGTCGGGGCGCTGCGAGGTCTCGATCATGTTGAGCGCCTGGCCCAGCAGCACGACGCCGCGCACGGTGTTGCCGATGCCCTGCTTGTCCAGCGCGTCGAGCATGGCGACGGCGCGGATCGTGCCGTAGCTTTCGCCGAGGATGTAGACCGGCGCGTCCAGCCGCTTGTGCGCGGTCAGCCACTGACGCACGAGGTCGGCGGCGGCGTTCGCGTCACCCTCCACAGTGCTGTAGGCCGCGGCGGCGGGGCCCGTGGGGCGCTCGGAGAAGCCGGTTCCGGGCGGGTCGATGAACACCACATCGGCGACGCCGTAGAGCTTCGACGGGCCGGGCAGGGTGGTGCTGGCGCCGCTCGCGTCGGCAGGGTCCTGCGGGACGTGCGCGAGTACCGGGCCGAGCAGGCCCATGTGGAGGTACGACGAGGATGCGCCGGGGCCGCCGTTGAAGGCGAAGACCACCGGGCGTCCGGGCTTCGCGTCCTTGCCGGGGCGCGTATACGAGAGGTAGCCCGCCGTCGCCGGGGGGCTGTCCGCGCCGGCCGAGACAGGGACAAGCCCCAGCTCGGCGCGGACAGGACGCGCAGGATCGGGTTTCGATACCTGCGCATCGACGAGGACCCCAGCCGCCGACGACTTTGCCGCCTCTGCATGAAGGGGTCCGGCTGGTGCCGCGGCGAGCGCGATCGCCGCCAGCGCGGCGATGCGCGGCGACGACTTGTGGTTGCGACCCAAGGGCTGCAGCGGCGAAAAGGTCATCGTGTTTCCAGCATTCCAGGTGTTTCGCGGCCGAAGTCGCGGTAGGTGATCAGGCCGTCGGTCAGCGCCTGAAGCCCGTAGTCCAGCCGCGACGGCTCCATCGCGAAGCCCAGGCGGACGTGCCCCGGTGCGCCGAAGTACTCGCCCGGCGCCACCAGTACCCCGCAGCGGTCCGAAAGCCAGCCGGAGAAGTGCTCGGTATCCCCGATCCCGACGAGGCGCGGGAAGGCGATGCAGCCATGCTCCGGCAGTTCTCCCTCGACCAGTCCCTCGGCCTGCCAATAGGCATGATAGGATTCGATGATCGGCCTCGCCCTGGCCAGTACGGAGAAGGTGTTTTCCCGGAACCGCGCGGGGTTCTCCGCCACCAGCGCGGCGAGGGCGTGGGCGAGGTTGGAGATCGCGAACTCCACCTCGCGCGCCAGTTCGCGCACCGGGGCGACGAGGCTTTCGTCGCCGACGATCCAGCCGCAGCGCAGGGTGCTGAGGCCGTAGATCTTGGTCAGGCTGTTGACCGACAGGATGCGCGGCGAGGCTCCGAGCGAGGCGGCCGGGCGGATGGCGTCGCCCGCGTAGGGGGCATAGACCTCGTCCACCACCAGCACCACGCCGTGCCGGTCGGCCACCGCGCCGAGCGCGCGCATGGTATCGTCCGGCACCGCCATGCCCGAGGGATTGTGCAGGTTGGAGATCACGATCATCCGCGTCTCTGGGCGGATGCGCGCCTCCACTTCGGCGGGATCGATGGTGAAATGCGGCGCCGGGCGCTCGAACCTGTCCACCGCGACGCCGCCCGCCTGCGCGAGCCCGGCGAACAGCTCGAAGCTGGGGTTCTCGATGAGGATGCGGTCACCGGGCGAAAGCAGCGCGCGGTAGATGAGCGAGAGCGCGCCGGTGGCGCCGGTGGTGGTGAGGACCTGCTCCTCGCGCACCCCGTAATCGCGGGCGAGCGCGGCGACCAGGTAGGGGTTGCCCTTCACGAACGTGCTTGCGTAGCGCGGCGTCACGCCGTTCTCGAAGCCTTCGAGGAGCACCTCGCGCAGCAGTTCGGTGGGCTCGGGCACGGAGCTTTCGAACAGGCTGACGAGGAGGCTGCGGGAATTGCTGTTCCGGATGATCGAGCGCCTGACCCATTGGGCGTAGGACTGCGAAGTCTGGTCGGATGGGCTGGAAGCCATTGTCTCGATTTCTGCCGGATGGAGCTGGAAGCGCTTGGGGGCGGTGGCGGCGGCGGGAAGGGCGAACCCCTCCCGCCGCCGCCGGGACCCGTCACATCTTCAGCTTGGCGCCGACCCAGAAGCGGCGGCCGAGGATGTCGCCATAGGCGATCTGCGGATAGGACGGCGCCTCGTCGGTGAAGTTGTCGATGCCGGCACGGAAGGTCATGCGACCGGCGTCGAACTGCATCGAGATCGAGTGCGTCAGGTTGCTGTCGAGCAGCGGGTTGGGGTTGGTCTCGATCGTGGCGTCGTAGGCGGCCTTGGTCTCGTCGAGGTAGTAGGCCTGGTAGCTCACGCGCACCGGGCCCTTGGTCCAGTCGAGGTTGAAGCGGCCTTCCCAGGTCGGCTTTTCATAGGTGTCGTCGATGCGGATGTAGTTCTCGCCAGTGACCGACGAGGTCAGCAGCGTGTTGTGCGTGGCGTTCACGCCGACGTGGAAGGAACCGACGTTGCCCGCCTCGAAGCTGTAGTCCAGCGCGTAGACCTCGCCGCGGTACTTGATGACGCCCGCGTTGAAGGTCGTCGTCGTGCCGGCGAGGATGGTGCCGCCCGGGCTGATGCCGTCCGACGTCGCGATGCGGCTGAAGGCGTTGCAGACGGCCGGATCGGGGTTGGTGTTGTCGTAGCAGGCAGCAGTGAAATCCTCGGTGGTGAAGGCCGAGAGGCCGTCCTTGAGGTCGATCTCGATGCGGTCGGCGCTGATCGTCAGGCCCGGCACGAACGCGGGCTGGACGACGATGCCGTACGTGAAGGTGTCCGAGATCTCGTTGCGCAGCGTCGGGTTGCCGCCGGTGGTGATGGTGGCGCGCTCGAAGTTCTCGGCCGGGTCCTGGAACCGGGCGAGACGGTCGGCGGCGCTCAGGCCAGCATTGGTGCCGTCCGCCTCGACGCCGTAGTTCGGGTTGGCGGTGAAGGCGGCGAGGCAGTTGGCGTAGCGCACCGAGGGGTTGGAGCCGCTGTTGATGCGGTCCGCGTCGCAAGGGTCGTAGCCCACCGAGCCGAGCGAGGTGGTGGTCGGCGCGAACAGCATCGCCAGCGTCGGCGCGCGGAAGTTGCGGCTGCGGCTGACGCGCAGGGTCAGTCCGTCCACCGGCTGCCAGCGCAGGCCGAGATCCCAGACCTGTTCCTTGCCGGCGATCGAGTTGTCGACGAGGCGGCCCGCCGCGCTCGCTTCCAGCATCCGCACCAGCGGCACGTTCATCGCGCTGTCGACCAGCGGGATGAGCAGTTCGGCGGAAAGCTCGTCGGTGTTGTAGCCGGCCGACTGGGCGACTTCCATCGTGCCGCCGCCAAACACGCCCTCGCGGTTCGCGGCGAGCGGGGTGTAGGACACCTTCTCGTCGCGGTGTTCGTAGGCGAGGCTGAACTTGGCCATGCCGCCGGGAAGCTGGATCACGTCGCCGCCGATGGTGGCGAGCAGGTCTGCCTGTTCGTTGGTGTAGTCGAGACCGGCGGGGACGCTGACGTAGTCCTTCGCCGCCTTCGAGACGTTACCGTCGCCGAAGGGGTTGATCGGGGCGCACGAGGCATCGTTGTTGGTGAGGTCGGCGTCGGCGTTGATGCCGCAGACGATCTGGCCGCCCGACAGCACCGCGTCGATCGCATTGGCGTACCTGGCGTTGTCCACTTCCCAGCGGCGCTGCGAACCTTCGACGCGGGCGTAGCTGCCCGAGACCGACCAGTAGAAGTTGTGGTTTCCGGCCGAGAAATCACCGTCGAGCGCGAGGAGGCCGCGGTAGGTGTCGGTCTTGTAGGTCTGCCGGTTGTCGGGCGTCAGATCGTAGAAGTACTTGGACAGGAAGATCGGCGCACCCGCCGAGAAGCCCGGCCGCGCGGCGGACAGCACCGCCTTGGCCTGGTCGGTCAGGTACGGGTTGTTGATCGTGAAGGTGACCGGCCCGGCGTAAGTGCCGTAGTTCAGGATCGTGCGGCTCTGGCCCTGCGGGATCTCCGTACCCTCGGTGTGGGCGTAGAGCAGTTCGGTGCGCACGGTGATCGCGTCGGTCAGGTCGTAGTGGGCGATGAGGTTGCCGGTCAGGCGCTCGACGCCGGTGCGCAGGCCCGCGAGGTCACGGTACGGGAAGCCGTCGCCACCGCTGGAGAAGGGGATCCCCACGCTGGTGCCGGGATCGTAGGGGACCACGTTGCCGCTGGAATCGAACTGCAGCGCGGTGCCGTTCGACTGCGTCAGGAAGCGCGTGAAGGGGGCGGGCGTGTTGAACAGCACGCCGTTCGGGTTGAACTCCCAGAAGTGCGCGTCGAGCAATTCGGTGACGGAGGGGATGCCGTCGCTCGGGCCGGTGTCGGCCGGATTGCTGACAGTCAGGCGGCCGAGCGCGGAAAGCGGGCGATCCGCGAACATCAGCGTCGGGGTACGGGCGTAGTTCACGTCGACCGCGACGTTGCCTCGCCCCTCCGCGAAGTTCACGCCCGCCGTGCCGCGCAGGCTGTAGGTGTGGTAGTCCCCACGCGAGGAGATGCCGTTCTGGCCGTCGAGTTCGAGGCCCTCGAAGCTGTCCTTCAGCACGTAGTTGACGACGCCGGCGATGGCGTCCGACCCGTAGACCGCCGCGCCGCCGCCCTGGACGACTTCGACGCGCTCCAGCAGGCCGAGCGGGATGATGTTGGCATCGACCTGCGCATCGCCGAGGCCCGAGGAGGTGGTCACCATGCGGCGGCCGTTGAGCAGCGTCAGCGTGCGTCCCGCGCCGAGCCCGAAGAGGTTGGGATATTGGCCGCCGGAACCGCTGCCCTCGCCGCTGCCGTCGGCCTGGTTGAGCATCGGGCTGTTCGACGTGAGCTGGTTCAGTGCCTCGGAAGCGCTGATGTAGCCGCGATCGGCGAAAGTCTGGCTGTCCACAACGCTCAGCGGCGCGGTCTCGTCCGAAGCGTCGCGGCGGATGCGCGAGCCGGTCACGACGATGTCTTCGCCCGGGGCGACGATGTCGGCCTCCACGTCGGGCAGTTCCTGCGCGCGGGCGGATGTCCCGGCAAGCAGCGCCATGGCGGCGGTGGAAATCATGAGCGCGGACATGCCGGCCCTCTCGACGCGTGACTGGATCATCGAACTACCCCTCATTTTTCATTCCCTGCCGACAGCGTAGCGCAGCGGGCGTGAGAGGGTCTTGCGAAGTGGGCCGGTGTGCGGAAGCCGTTTGCATGGAAATTACAGTTTTTGCGTCAATGGTAGATTATCTAGCCTCACTCCTCGGCAGGCCGTGAATTGAGGAAGAATGCGGAGAGGTCATCCGCAAATTGCAGGGCCTCGGCGGGCTCCTCGTACATCATGTGGCCGCCGCGATAGCACCGCGCGGCGATCCGCGAGGCGAGGGCGGCCGGAAAATCACGCGCGGCGGCGCGGTTCGCGGCGCAGCCGTTGAGCGAATCGTAGAGGCCGGTGGCGACGAAGACGCGCATGGCAGGAGCCTTCTCCAGCGCCCTCAGCACCCAGGGTTGCGAGGCGCTCGGCGGTCCCTCGCCCGCCATGGCGCGGGCGAGGGATTCCGGGGTGATCGGGGACTGGTCGTACTGCCAGTCGTTGCCGACAGGGATTTCCGGGCCGTCCAGCCCGGCGTACTGGCCGTCGCGATAGCCGAGCGTGCGCCGGTAGAAGTCGAGGATCGCGGCGTCCCCGGCCTTCTCGTCCGGCATCGGGGCGGTGCTGCGCATGTCGAAGATGCCCAGCGTCCGGCCCTGCGCCGCTAGCAGCTTCGTGCGGAAATCGCGGGGGGAGACCCAGAGCGTCTTGGCGTCGATCGCCGAGGGCGCGAGGCCCATGAAGCGCGACAGGCCGGCGACGACGTCCGCGCGCGCCTTGTCGTCGAGCGCTTCGGGGCGGGAGAGCGCCGGATACCAGACTGTGCGCGCCCAGCTTTCGGCATCGGCCAGCGCCTTGGCGGGATCGGCGGTGAGGGCCGGGTCGAGCTTGCCCAGTGCCAGCGCGGTCGCGGTGCGGTTGGGCAGGGTGAGCGCCCGCATCAGTGCGCGGTCGCGCTCCTCGCCCATGGGGATGCCGCCGGAAACCAGCGCCATTCCCGCGACGGGCTGCCCGGCATCGACCAGCGCCTCGGCGACGCCCGCCGCGCGCCACGTGCCGAAGCTCTCGCCGACGAGGTAGACCGGCGAGCTTTCGCGCCCATGGGTCTTGAGGAACTGGCGGATGAACCGGGTGGTGGCGGCAAGGTCGCCGGTGGTCGAATAGAGCCGCTTTGCCGCCGCCTCCGACGCCGCGCGGCTGAAGCCGGTCCCGGCGGGGTCGAGGAACACGAGATCGGCGGCGGCCAGCGGGCTCGCGGCGTTGTTCGCCAGCCCATCGCCATGGAGCGTGCGCGGGCCGAGGGCGTGGAACTGGAGCAGGCGGGAGTCCGCGCCCGGGCCACCGTTCCAGACGAAGACGATGGGGCGCGGCTTGCCTTTGGCGCCCCTGGCGAAATAGGCCGTGTAGAACAGGTCGGCAGCCTTTGCGCCATCCTCGCCGGCAACCTCCAGCGTGCCCGCGCAGGCGGTGTAGCGCAGCGTGCCGAGGCGCGCCGCAGCGCCGGCCACGCCCTTGCCGCAGATGCCCTCCGTCCGCGTGCTGGCGCCGACAGGCGAGCAGGCGAGCAGCGCCGCGAACGCAAGCGGGGCGGCGAGCAGGCGGGCGGGGATGGAGGGCATGGAGTGGCCTTTCGGTTCGGTGACGGTCACGAGCCTAGCGCAACTCTTCCGGCAAGTTTATGCGCGAAGCGATCGCGCGAAGTTGCGTCTGCTCGCCTTCGCGCAGCAGGACTGCACGTCGTAGCCTGAAATGCGCAATTCTTATGCGCCGCTCTTTGCCTAGGATGCGTAAATGATCCAGCGACCCGATTCGCCTCTTTCCGCGCCCATGTCGCGCCGGACGATCCTGCAAGGGTCCGCGCTCCTGCCCCTGGCGCCCGCCATGGCGGGAGAGGCGCTGGCGGCGGATGCGGCTTCGGCAAAGTCGCTGGCGAAACCCGGAGAGTTCGCGCCGGCTTCCGGCGTCTACCTTGATTCCGGGACGATGCATCCGGTGCCGCTGCCGGCCAAGGCATCGGTCGACGCCTATTTCCAGGCGCGGGCGGAGCGGCGCGAGTGGTCCAGCCATGACGTCGAGGTGCGCATCAAGTCCGCCTTCGCGCGCCTCATCAATGCCGACCCCAAGGACCTTGCCTTCGTCCAGAGCACCACGGCGGGCGAGCAGTCGATCGTTGATGCGCTCGACTTTCCGGCGGCGGGGGGCAGCATCGTCACCGATACGCTGCATTTCTTCGGCTCGTTCTGGCTCTACGACCAGCTGGCGAAGCAGGGCGTCGACGTCCGCTGGATCCGGCCCGACCGGGAGGGTCGCATCGATCCCGAAGCCTACGAGAAGGCGATCGGGCCCGACACGAGGCTCGTCAGCCTGTCCCTTGTGTCGACCTACAACGGCTTCGAACACGACCTGAAGCGCATCTGCGAGATCGCCCATGCGCGCGGAGCGCTGGTCTATGCCGACATCATCCACGCCGCCGGCACGGTGCCGATCGACGTCAAGGCGAGCGGCGTCGATTTCGCGGCGAGCGCCAGCTACAAATGGCTGATGGGCGATTTCGGGCTGGGCTTCCTCTACGTCCGCCCCGACCGGCTGGAGCGGCTGAAGCGCAAGCGTTTCGGCTACTACCAGCTCGATGCCTTCTCCCCCCACGTCTACCCGTTCGACCCGCCGGGCGACACCATCGCCGACATGACGCCGCGCGCCGATGCCGAAGGGATGTTCGCGGGCGGCACGCATTCGCATGCCGTCATGGCCCAGCTTGACTGGTCGCTGGCGCGGCTGCTGGAACTCGGCGTCGGGAACATCATGGCCCACCGCCAGCCGCTGCTGCGGCGGCTGCACGAGGGGCTGCGCGCCAAGGGGCACGAGGTCGTGACCCCGCGCGACTGCCGTGGTCCGCTGGTCACCTGCTCGCTTCCCGATGCGCACAAGCGGCTGTCGGAGCCGCTGTCGCGCGCCGGGGTGGCGATCACGCTCAGCCGCAACCGCTTCCGCATATGCCCTTCGTGGTTCAACTCGATGGACGACATCGAGCGCTGCCTCGACGCCCTTCCCACCGCCTGACCGGAGCACTTTCGATGCCGCCCAAGACGACCCTGCTCCTGCGTTCCGGCCTGTTCGCCCTCGCCGCCCTGCTGCCTGCGGGGACCGCGGTGGCGCAGGACGAGAACCTGCCGATGCCGCCGGTGTTCCTCAAGGCGATGGAGCCGATGGTGGAGCGCGCCGCTGCCACGGAGCGGGTCGTCACCACCCGCCACAAGGGTGAGTTTGGTGGAAAGACCGTTACTTACGATGCGATCGTTACCGAAACCCCGGTCGCCAACGCAAAGGGCGCCAAGGCGGCCGTAGTCGTCACCTATGCCTACCTTGCACGCACCAGGGGCGACGCGAAGCGGCCCGTGCTGTTCGTATTCAACGGCGGGCCGGGAGCGTCGTCGTCACCCCTGCACATGAACGCGTTCGGCCCGCGCCGGATCGTCGGCAAGGGCGAGGGCGCGCACCTGGAGAACAACCCGCACAGCCTGCTCGACGTCGCTGACCTCGTGTTCATCGACCCGCCGGGCACGGGCGCCTCGATGCCGGTCAAGGGCGCCGATGCATCGGGCCTGTTCTCCGTCTCGGGCGATGCCGCTGCAGTGGCCGACGTGGTGCAGCGCTGGCGGCAGGCCAACGGCCGCGCCGATGCGCCTTTCGCGCTGGTCGGCGAGAGCTACGGGACGGCGCGCGCGCTGGCGATGCTGGGGGCCGAGGACGCCGCTAGGCTGCCGCTGCCCGACGGCGTCGCGCTGTTCGCGCTCTCGATCGGCGACAGCGACGGGCCGGTGATCTCCGATGTCGCGCTGTTGCCGACACTGGCCGCCGTCGCGTGGTATCACGAGGCCGTCGACCGCAAGGGCCGGACCGTGGCGCAGCATTTCGCCGAGGCCCGCGCCTTCGCCGAGACCGATTATGCCCATGCCCTGATCGCGGGCGCGTCGCTCGCCCCGGCGGAGCGGGCGCGGATCGCGGCGCGGGTGTCCGAACTGGTCGGCCTGCCAGCCGCGCAGATCGAGAAGGACCAGCTCCAGCTCGACCGGCAGTCGTTCATGCTCGGCCTGCTTTCGGCCAAGAGCCTGCGCACCGGCCAGCTCGACGGCCGCGCCACCCGCGCCATCGCCGAGTCCAACATGCACCCGCCGTTCGACGATCCCTCGATGACGCTGGGCGCCGAGACCGGGCACCTGATCGAGGACTACATCGGCAAGGACCTGCGCTATCCGCTGCCCAGCGCCTATCGCACGCTGAACCTGGGCATCAATTTCAAGTGGGACTGGGGGCGCGGCGAAGTCTACCGCACGGTGCGCTTCACGCCGTTCCTTGCCAAGGCCATGGCGGACAAGCCCGGCATGAAGCTGCTGACCGTCGGCGGCTACTACGACATCACCACCCCGCTCGCGGCGGGGCAGTTCGCGCTCGACCATGCGGGGATCGGGCCGGACCGGCGGACTTCGCGCAGCTATGCCGCCGGGCACTCGATCTTCGAGGACGACGCGGAGATGGCGAAGTTCGCGAGCGACCTGCGCGAATGGGCAGGTTCGCTGGCGAAGTGACCGGGTAGCAGTCCCGCCTCCCCCGCGCCGGGGAGGATGGGCTCAGCGGATGATGAGGGGGTGGTGGACGTGCGGCACCACCTTGTGCGTATCGCGGTACGAGGGCGGCTGCCGCCCGCCTTCGTCGGTGAGGCCGTACTTCACCGCCAGTTCGGCGCCGATCAGGGTCTGGCCGCTGAGGTCCGCCAGCGCCGGATCGTTGTAGAGCGCCCAGATGACGTGGCCGGTGAACTCCGGCGTTTCTATCTGGTCCTTGAGATAGGCGAACTTGGCCGGTTCCGCCGCGATCATGGCGAGCAGGCGGTCGGTCGCCAGCGCGCCCATCCAGATCGACACCGCCGCGACGGCGCTGCCCGCGTGGCGGAAGTCCACCGCCATGTCGAAGGCCATCTTGTCGATCCCGGCCTTGTGGGCGCCATATGCCGGACCCATCGAGTAATGCGCCGCGCCCGAGGCCGAAGTGAAGACGATCAGACCGTGGTTCGCCGCGACCATCCCCGGCGCCGCGCGCCAACTGGCGACATAGCCGCTGCGCACGCCGACCTCGATCATGTCGACCAGCTTGAGCGGCTTTTCCCAGAAGTTCCCCGGCGCGCTCAGCTCGTCGTAGACGGCGGCGGCGTTGTTAACGAGGATGTCGACGCGGCCATGCTCGGCGGCGACTTGCGCGAAGAGGGCCTCGACCTGCGCGTCGTCGCCATGGTCGCAGCGCACGGCGATGCCGCGCCCGCCGGCGGCGGTGACCGCCTCGGCCGTCTCGTAGATGGTGCCGGGCAGCGCGTGGTCCCCCGCCTGCTGCGAGCGGCCGGTGACGTAGACGGTGCAGCCGTGGCTGCCGAGCGCGACGGCGATGCCCCGGCCGGCACCCCGGCTGGCGCCGGTGACGATGGCCACGGTGGAAGCGGCGGGCGTGTGTTCGGGCATGGCCATCCTCTCGACGCCGTGCGGGGCGGCGTTCCGCCCTCTCCGGCTGCTTGTTCGTCACCTTGGTAGTGCATCGATCCGGCGGGGGTCAACGCGCGGGGCATCGCCCGCGCGGTGTCGATCCGGCGGCGGGCGGTGGCAGGCCCGCGGCGGCGGATCGACACGCGCGGTTGCGTCCCGGCGATCGCGCCCTCATCTTGGCGGCGTTACCTCCCCAGACTCCCAGGCCCAAGGAACCGACATGAACCCCGAGACCACTGCGCTTGTCCTGATCGAGTACCAGAACGATTTCGTCACCCCCGGCGGCGTCCAGCACGAGGCGGTGAAAGGGGTGATGGACAGCACCAACATGCTGGCCAACAGCCTCGCGGTGGTGGAAGCGGCGCGGGCGAAAGGGGTGACGGTGATGCTGGTCCCCATCGCCTTCGCCGAGGGATATCCCGAACTGCCCGCCGAGCCCTATGGCATCCTCGCGGGCGTGAAGGCGGCGCAGGCCTTCCGCGCGGGCACCTGGGGCGCCGAGATCATCGACGATCTCAAGCCGCGCGAAGGCGACATCGTGGTGGAGGGCAAGCGCGGGCTGGACGCCTTCGCCAGCACCAACCTCGACTTCATACTGCGCCAGCGGGGCGTCACCGACGTGGCGATCGCCGGGTTCCTCACCAACTGCTGCGTCGAATCGACCATGCGCTCGGCCTACGAGCGCGGCTTCCGGGTGGTGACGCTGACCGACTGCTGCGCCACGCTGTCCGAGGAGGAACAGCGCGTCGCCACGGAGAAGGACTTCGCGATGTTCTCCCGCCCGATGACGCACGAGGCGTTCCTCGCCGAACTCGGCTGAGCGGGGCCATGCCCTCCCCGGGAGCCGGTCCCGGGGAGGCGCAGGGGCTTACTTGCCGTTCGGGAACGCCTTCACCAGCGCGTCGTACTGGACCTTGCTGATCTCGATCATCGAGCCGTGGCGCAGGCCGTCGGGCATCTCGTAGCGGTTCCATTCGGGAACGCCCGAATTGCCCGAGACCTGGAACCACGGGCCTGTCAGGCGCGGGGCCTTGGACAGGCCGTAGCTGGTGCCGGCGTACTGCTCGTAATACATCAGCCAGTCCTCGCCGCCGGGCGCGCGGATCACCGTGGGCGCCTCGCGGAAGTTGGGGCTGATCGAGGGGCCGGGCAGCGGGTAGGGGCCGAGCAGGTCCTTCGCGCACGATACGCGCACGGTCTTGCCGGTCGTCCAGTTGTAGCTGGGATAGCGCTCGTCCTTGATGACCGCGCAGTAGCCGCTGCCGTCCGCCTCGGGCTGGATGAAGGTGTCGATCGTCGCCATGTCCCAGTCGAACAGGCGCTTGGGGGCCTTGTCGAAGGTCTTGAGGTCGCTCGACAGGGCGTAGAGCGTGCGCTGGCTGGCCCAGTAGCGCTCCGGGTCCTCGGGCACGCCGGGGACGGTGGCGGTGTGCCAGGTCAGCAGGAACTTCCCCGAGGGCTTGTCGAAGAACAGCTTGGGCGCGCCGATCCGCTGCATCGCGTGCGGCAGGCCGGGGACGTGGAGGACGTCGGGCTTGTACGTGCCATAGGGCTTCCAGCTGACGAGGTCGTCCGAGACCCAGAAGCGGATATACGGGTCCTCGTCGCTCTTGTTGCCGACGAGGTAGTAGCGCCCGTCCGCCCCGCGCGCGATCGAGGGGTGGCCGTGGTAGTCCTCGGACACCGGCTTGCCACCGTTGATCTGCGTCCAGTGCAGCCCGTCGCGGCTGACCGTGTAGTAGAGGACGCCGTAGCGCTCCTTGGTCATGTGCGCGAAGAGGTACGCCTTGTCGGGATCGACGTAAGGCGTTTCCGGAGCGCCGGGCACCACTTCCGTCCTTGCGGGTTTGCCCTGTGTCGACTGCGCCGTCGCCGCCTGTGCGGCCAGACCCGTGATCGCCGCCATGGCCATGCCTGCGGCGATGCGCGAAGTGCCCCGTGCCAAATTCCATCTCCCAATGTTTGTTACGTTCGACCTTCAAAAAGCAGCGCCGGCGACGCATTGTCAAGATTCATCTTATAAATACGGTTTTAGGCGTTATGGAGGGGTCGGACAGCCCGGCGGGTTGATTCGACCGTGCCCGCGCTTGACGGCGCAGGCATCAGGCCGGAAGCCGGGCGAGATAAGGTTACGGGCACAGCATAGTGCGGGGAGACAAGATGGGACTGGCAACGATCGACGTCGCGGTGGTGGTGATCTACGCGATCGGCATATTCGGGCTCGCCCAGTGGGTGAGCCGCGACAAGCCGGGCGCCGCGCCCAAGGGTTCGGCCGACTACTTCCTCGCCTCGAAGAACCTGCCGTGGTGGGCCATCGGCGCCTCGCTGATCGCCGCCAACATCTCGGCCGAGCAGATCGTCGGCATGTCGGGCTCGGGCTATGCGATCGGCCTTGCCATCGCCTCCTACGAGTGGATGGCGGCGGCGACGCTGCTGATCGTCGGCAAGTTCTTCCTGCCGATCTTCCTGCGCAACGAGATCTACACGATGCCGCAGTTCCTCGAACGGCGCTACGGCCCCGGCATTCGCACGCTGATGGCGGTGTTCTGGCTGGTCCTCTACGTCTTCGTGAACCTCACCAGCATCATCTGGCTCGGCTCGATCGCGGTGACGCAGGTGGCGGGCGTGAACCAGGACGTGGCGCTGGTGGTGCTCGGCGTCTTCGCGCTGCTTTACCAGCTCAAGGGCGGGCTCAAGGCGGTGGCGCTGACCGACATCGTGCAGGTCACGCTGCTGGTCATGGGCGGCCTCATCATCGCCTTCCTGACGCTCGGCAAGATCGGCGGGGAGGGCGGCGTGCTCGCCGGGTTCTCGCGCCTTGTCGAGGTGGCGCCCGACCACTTCCACATGATCCTCGAGAAGGGCGACCCGCACTACATGGACCTGCCGGGCATCTCGGTGCTGATCGGCGGGATGTGGATCGCGAACCTCAGCTACTGGGGATTCAACCAGTACATCATCCAGCGCGCGCTCGCCGCCAAGTCGATCGACGAGGCACAGCGCGGGATGCTGTTCGCGGCCTTCATCAAGCTCATCATGCCGATCATCATCGTGCTGCCGGGCATCGCCGCCGTCATCCTCGCCCCCGACCTCGCCAAGCCGGACGAGGCCTATCCGACGATGATGCGCCTGCTGCCGCCGGGCCTGCTCGGCCTCGTCTTCGCGGCGCTGGTGGCGGCGATCATCGCGTCCACCGCGTCCAAGATCAACTCGATCGCGACGATCTTCACGCTCGACGTCTGGGCCAAGTTCAAGGGCCAGCGCGCCGAAGCCGAGACCGACACTGTCGCCGCCGACCGCAAGCTGGTCCGCGTCGGCCGCATCGTCGCCGTCGTCGCCATCGTCATCGCCATCCTCACCGCGCGCCCGCTGGTGGGGTCGAGCGAGCAGGCCTTCCAGTTCATCCAGGAGTTCACCGGCTTCTTCACGCCGGGGATCACCGTGATCTTCCTGCTCGGCCTGTTCTGGCGCCGCGCCAACGAGCCGGGCGCGATCAGCGCGGCGGTGGCCTCGGTGCTGCTGTCGTGGGGCTTCAAGGTCTGGATGCCCGCCGTGCCGTTCATGGACCGCATGGGGATCGTCTTCCTCGCGGCGCTGGCGCTGGCGGTCGTCGTCTCGCTGCTGACGCCCGGGCGGCCGGACAAGCACACCATTTCCACCGGCGACGTGCGCTACGCCACGTCGACCGGGTTCAATGCAGGAGCGATTGCCGTGGTTCTGGTCCTATGCGTTCTCTACGCGGTGTTCTGGTGAGCGCGCCCTTCATCGCGGTCGACTGGGGCACGACCAACCGCCGCGCCTACCGCATCGAGAACGGCGAGGTCGCCCGGACCGAGCGTGACGACATGGGTATCCTCTCGGTCCCGGCGGGCGGTTTTCCCGCAGAAGTCGCCGCCTTGCGCGCGCGGTTCGGCGGGCTGCCGGTGGTCATGGCGGGCATGGTCGGCTCCAACCGGGGCTGGCACGATGCCGGCTACGTCGCCTGCCCCGCCACGATCGAGGCGGTGGCCGCCGCGATGGTCAGCCCCGAGGACGGCGTCTGCATCGTGCCGGGCGTCTGCGTCGATACGCCGACCCGCGCCGACGTCATGCGCGGCGAGGAAGTGCAACTGCTCGGCGCCGTCGCTGCGGGACTTGCACCGGCCGACGCGCTGCTCTGCCAGCCGGGTACGCACAACAAGTGGGCGGTCATGAGGCAGGGCGCCATCGCCGACTTCACCACCGCCATGACCGGCGAGATGTTCGCGCTGCTGAAAGCCCACGCCCTGATCGGCAGCGAGATGGCGGGCGACGTGGACGCCGACGCCTCGTTCCGCGAAGGGGTCGAGGCCTGCGCCGATGCCGACCTGCTCTCCGCGCTGTTCGGCGTGCGCGCTGCCTCGGTGCTCGGCAAGCGCGCGCCGGGCGAGGCGGCGGCCTACGTCAGCGGCCTGCTCATCGGCAGCGACTGCCGCGCCCGCATCACCACGCCCGGCACGAGGGTCCACCTCCTCGCCGACGGGCTGCTCGCGCGGCTTTACACCGCCGCCATCACCATCGCCGGGGGAGAGGCGGTCGTCGTCGACAGCCATGCCTCGTTCGTCGCCGGCATCACCCGCATCAGGAACCTCATGCCATGACCGACTTCGCTTCCGCCTTCGCCGCCCTGCCGCTGGTGGCCATCCTGCGCGGCATCCGCCCCGACGAGGTCGAGGCCGCCGGAGACGCGCTCGTCGAGGCAGGCTTCACCCTGATCGAAGTGCCGCTGAACTCTCCCGATCCGTTCGTCAGCATCGAGCGCCTCGCCAGGCGCGTGGGAGACCGGGCGATCGTCGGCGCGGGCACCGTGCTGACGGTGGCGCAAGTGGCCGAGGTGCAGGACGCGGGCGGCGCGATGATCGTCTCGCCCAACACCGACGTCGCCGTGATCGCCGAGAGCGCCCGCCGGGGCATGGTCTCGCTGCCGGGCTACTTCACGCCGAGCGAGGCGTTCGCGGCGCTGGCGGCGGGGGCCACCGGCCTCAAGCTGTTCCCGGCCGAAGCGGCGACGCCTTCGGTGGTGAAGGCGCAGCGCGCCGTGCTGCCCAGGGACGTGCCGCTGCTCGCCGTGGGCGGCATCGCCCCCGACAACATGGGCCCGTGGCGCGCGGCGGGGGCGAACGGTTTCGGCCTCGGCTCGGCGCTCTACAAGGCGGGCGCGACGGCGGAGGAGATCGGCGCCAATGCCCGCGCCTTCGCGGCCGCCTGGGCCGGGCTGGAGGGCGCCAACTGATGCGCCCGCTGCTCGCCCTCACGCTCGCCACCCTCGCCCTCGGCGGCTGCGCCACGACCGGCACCGACACCGCGACGACGACCGCCGGCGCCACGCTCACCAATCCGCTGCTGGCGAGTGGTCCCGATCCGTGGATCGTCCACCACGGCTCCACCTTCTACTTCATGGGCACCAAGGGCGACCGCCTCGCCATCCGCCAGACCGACGACCTGTCGAAGCTGGCCGAGGCGCCCGAGCACGTCATCTGGACCCCGCCCGCCAGCGGCCCGAACGCGATCTCGATCTGGGCGCCGGAACTGCACCGCCTCGACGGCAAGTGGTTCGTCTACTACACCGCCGCCGCCGCCGGGCATGACGACGACGACCATCGCGGCGTCTTCGTGCTGGAGAACGCCAGCGCCGACCCGCTCAAGGGCGAGTGGATCGACCGGGGCAAGGTCAACACGGCGATGACCGGGCTGGACGGCACCGTGTTCGAGCACGGCGGCAAGCGCTACTTCGTCTATTCCGCCTACGACGGCCCCGACAGCGTCCTCGCCATCGCGCCGATGACCAACCCGTGGACGCTGGGCGGGGGCGAGACCGTGATCGCGCGCCCCGACCTCGCGTTCGAGCGGCAGGGCGGCCGCCAGATCCTCGAAGGGCCGGAGTTCCTGCCGGGTCCGAAGGGGGACCTGTTCCTCGCCTACTCGGCCAGCGCCTGCTGGTCGGACGACTATGCGCTGGGGATGCTCCACGCGAAGCCGGGCAGCGATCCGCTGAAGGCGGAAAGCTGGACCAAGTCGCCCCGCCCGGTGCTGGCCAAGGCGCCGCAGAACAACGTCTACGGCACCGGCCACAACGGCTTCTTCACCACCGACGGCGGCCGCCAGACCTGGATCGTCTACCACGCCCAGGACGGCGCCGACCGCAAGTGCACCGAAACCCGCTCCCCGCGCGTGCAGCGCATGGAGTGGAGCGTGGACGGGATGCCTGTGTTCCCGGTCACCGCGCGCGCAGGCGATCCGGTGCCCGCGCCGCAGCCGTGACCTGAAGTTCCTCCCCGTCGCCGCAGGCGATGGGGAGGTGGCAGCCGCGTAGCTGGCGGCCCCCCTCCTCACCGCTTCGCGGCAGGGAGGATCAGGGCGCCAGCAGCGACAGGTTCACCGCGTCGCCCATGGCGCGCAGGCCGGCGTCGTTGGGGTGGAGATGGTCGCCGGGGTCGAACTCCGGGCGCAGGTCCGCCGGCGCGGCGGGATTGCGCACCGCCGCCTCGAAGTCGACCACGCCGTCGAAGATGCGGTCGCTGCGGATCGCGGTGTTCACCGCCAAGCGCACCTGCTCCTTGGCGGGCGACATGTAGCCCGCGTGCAGCGCCGGGGTCATGGTGCCGCCGATCACCTTGATGCCGAGCGCATGGGCGCGGGCGACGAACTGGCGGTAGCCGTGGATCAGCGCCTCGGGCTTCACCGCGTCGGCGCCTTGGTCGGTCCCGGCGCCGATGTCGTTGATGCCTTCGAGGAAGATGACGTGGGTGACGTTGGGCACGCTCGCCACGTCGCGCCAGAAGCGGTCGAGCGCGGAGATGGCCCGGCCGTCGCGCAGGACGCGGTTGCCGCTGATGCCCATGTTGACCACGCCGCAGCGCCGCGCGGCCGGGAGCGCGGCCAGACGCTCGGCAAGGCGCCCCGGCCAGCCGCGCGTCTGCGGCGAGAGGCCGAGGAAGCCATCGGTGATCGAGTCCCCGAAGGCGACCACGGTGCAGGGCGCCTGCGCGGCGCGCACCGAAACGAGCGAGAGGTACGAACGCGCCTGGATCGGCGTGAACACCGGCGTTCCGGTGGAGAGCGGCGCGAAGGCCATCTCCAGCCCGAGGTTGGTGCGCGCGGGCCGCGTCGGCGTGGAGAAGGTGACGCTGACGATCACGTCCTGCCCGTTGCGGAACGGCGCGGTGATCGGGTCGCTGACGAGCGTGTGGCCCCTGGGCAGGGCGGCGGAAGGCTGGCCGGAGAAGCGGATCGGATGGACCGGGTTGGCGCCGATCTCGGTCCCCACCGGGCCGGAGGGGCTGGCGATGCTCACCGCCGCGATCGCCAGCGGGCGGTCGCCCTCGGCATTGCTGAAGGTGAGTTGCATGGCATCGCCCGCCTGCGTCAGCCGCACGCGGTAGCGGTAGGTGCCGGCGGGCTGCACCGGCTCGCCGGCACCGCTGTCGGCCGGGGCATAGCCCCAGGCCCCGGCCCATGTCGGTGCGGCGTGGGCGGGTGTGGCGAGGAGAGCCGCGCCGCAGAGGGCGGCAAGGTACGTCAGGTTACGCATCATGCCGCCCTCTTGTCGGAGTAGTCGGGCTGTTGTCCAGCCTTACTTCTTCGCCGCCGGGACGACGCCCTTGGGCGCCTTGGCGAGGCTGCGGATCAGGTCGACCTCGGACTGGCGATAGGGGGTGCCATCGGTGTGGAACACCTCGTGGAACCAGATCGTCGGCTCCTCCATGGTGTAGGGCTTCTTCCACGAGTCCCACGGCAGGCGGGTCTGCGTCTTGCCGTCGACGAAGCCCCAGTTCATCATCGCCACGTTCTCGAGCTTGCCGATGGGCAGCGAGCCGTCGAAGGTCGAGCCGTTGCCGCGCGCCATGTACTCGGTGCAAAGGATCGGGCGGCCGTAGACCTTGAGCTGGTTCACGCGGTCCTGGAACTTTTCGGGCCAGTTGTAGTCGTGGAACGAGATCACGTCCGACTGGGTCAGCTGCAGCTGTTCCATCGGGGTCAGCGCGCCCGGCGTCTTCCAGTCGTCATGCTGCCACACGCCCGAAGTCAGCGGCTGCGTCGGCTCGGCATCGCGCGCCCAGCCGTAGACCTTGGTGAGCAGCGCGAGGACGAGTTCCTGCTTGCCTTCCTGGCCCTTGTACTGGTCGGCGCCGTTGTCGGGCTCGTTCCACAGGTCCCAGCCGAGGACGCGGTCGTCCTTGGCGAAAGCGCCGATCACGCCCTCGACGTAGGACTTGAAGCGGCCTTCCTGCGAGGGATCGCGCATGGCGGGCAGGCCGGGGCCCTGCACCCAGCCGGAGTTGTGGACGCCGGGGATCGGCGGATGCTGGGGGCCGAGCACCGGGACCGGGTCCCAGCAGCTGTCGAACAGCACGAACAGCGGCTTGATCTTGTGCTTCGCGGCGATCGTCAGGAACGCGTCGATCCGCTTCTTGAAGCCTTCGGGGTCCTGCTGCCAGAGCTGGTCGTGCAGGAACACGCGCATGGTGTTCATGCCGATGCCCTCGGCCAGGCCCAGCTCGTAGTCGATGCGCTTGGGGTCCCAGGTGGCTTCCTGCCACATCTCCAGCTGGTTGATCGCGGTGGCGGGCGCGAAGTTCGAGCCGACCAGCCAGGGCTGCTTGGCATACCACGACTTCGCCTCGGCGGGCGTCCACTGCGGGCGGGCCTCGGCGGGCAGGGCGGCAAGGGCCGCGACGGTGGCCAGCAGGCCGGTTGCGAGTGCTTTCACGGGGGGAATCCTCTGTTTACTCAGCGGTGACGAAGAACTTGTAGGTCATGACGTTCCGGTACGTCTTGCCCGGGGCAAGGCGGACCGAAGGGAAACCGGGCTGGTTGGGCGCGTCCGGGAATAGCTGCGGCTCGAACACGAGGCTGTCGCCCTCGCGGTAGATCTTGCCGCCCTTGCCGGTGATGGTGCCGTTCATGAAGTTGCCCGAGTAGAACTGCAGGCCGGGCTGGTTCGACCACAGCTCGAACCCGCGGCCCGAGCCGGGCTCCACCACCCGCGCCATCAGGTGCTCGTCCCTGGTGACGGCCTCGCCCACGACCCAGTTGTGGTCGTACCCGCGCGCGAAGCGGAGCTGCTCCTCGCCGCCCTCGCGCACGCGGGCGCCGACGGGGGTGGGCTTGCGGAAGTCGAACACGGTGCCCGCCACGCCGCGGTGCTGGCCGAGCGGGATGGAGGTGGCGTCGGTCGGGGTGTAGCGGTCGGCCGGGATCGTCAGGACATGGTCCATCGCCGTCGTGCCGGGCCCCGCGAGGTTCCAGTAGGCGTGGTTGGACAGGTTCACCACGGTCGGCTTGTCGGTGGTGGCGGTGTAGGTGATGGTGAGCTGGTTCTGCTCGTCCAGCGCATAAGTCGCGTCGGTGGTGAGCGCGCCGGGGTAGCCCATGTCGCCATCGGGGCTGACGTAGCGCATGGTGACGCTGGCGACCTTGCCGTTCTTCACCTCGCGCAAGGCCCAGACGACCTTGTCGAAGCCCTTGGTGCCGCCGTGGAGCGCGTTGGCACCGTCGTTGAGCGGCGTGGCGTAGGTCTTGCCGTCGAGCGTGAACTTGCCCCCGGCGATGCGGTTGGCGACGCGGCCCACGGTGGCGCCGAAGAACTGCCCGTCCTTCGCATAGCCATCGAGGCTGTCGTAGCCCACGGCGACATCCACCGCCTTGCCGTCGCGACCGGGCATCATGACCGCCTGGATCGAGGCGCCCAGCGTCATCACCCGGACCGACATGCCCTTGGCGTTGGTGAGCGTCACTGCCTCGACCGTGGTGCCGTCGGGCATCTGGCCGAACGTCTCGCGCTTGGCCTCGGCGGCGAGGGCGGGGGTGGACACCGCGGCCAGCAGGGCGGCGGTGGTGATGGCCTTGAGCATTCTCTCTCCTCTTTGTCCCGGTTGGCGCCGCCGGTGTTGACCGTTTGCGGCACCATCGATGATTTCAGTCCCGGTAAAGACAGGCGGGCAGGCCCACGCAGCCGGGGGCCAGCTCGAACAGCGCGCCGCCGTGCTCCTCGTCCACGCCGTTGGCGGAACTCGTGACGTAGAGCCTGTCCAGCCGCTCGCCGCCGAACACGACGTTGGTGATCTGGCTGGCGGGCAGGGCGATGCGGCTGACGAGCGTGCCGTCGGGCGCGAAGCGGCGCACCGCGCCGTCGCCCCAGCAGGCGACCCACAGGTGCCCCTCGGCATCGAAGGTCATGCCGTCGGGCGAGCCCCAGCTTTCATCGTCGGGGAAGGTGATGAAGGGCTCGCGCGGGCCGAGCACGCCGTCCTCCAGCGGGTAGTGGAAGATGACGCCCAGCGCGCTGTCGGTGTGGAGCACGAAGCGGCCTTCGGGATCGATCGCCGGGCCGTTGGGGATCGTGTAGTCCTCCGACGCGGCGCGGGTGAGCTTGCCGTTCGCGAAGCGGTAGAAACTGCCCACCGGCTCGTCGCAGGAGTAGGGCATGGTGCCCAGCCAGAGCCGGCCGAGCGGATCGGCGGCGGCGTCGTTGACGCGGTTGCTGTCGGGCTCGCCAAGAATTTCAGCGATCGTCTCGACCGAGAACGGATCGAGCGAGACCTTGGCGATGGCGGTGCCTATGCCCGCCACGAAGCCGCCCTCGGCCCGCCCGATGATCCAGCCGGTGGCATCGCCGGTCTCCCAGCTTTCCACCTTGCCGGTGACGGGGTCGAGCCGGTTGATGCGCTGGCCGAGGATGTCGGTCCACAGCAGGGCGCCCTCGCGGACGGACCAGAACAGGCCCTCGCCCAGCACGTCCGCGCGGTCGCGGGCGATGATGCGCACGCCGCTCATCAGTGGCTGTCCCGGGGAAGGCCCTTCGTCTGGGCGATGCGCTGGTACTTCACCGCCGATTCGAGCACCGCGCCGGTCGCGAACTGGCCGACGAGATCGCGCTGGATCTCCTGCCACGGCGTCTGCGATTCAGGCGTGACGCGCTCCTCGACGGCGGCGATGTCGGCGCGGCGGCGGGCCAGTTCGGCGTCGTCCACCAGCATGTTGGCGCTGCGTGCCTTGAGGTCGATGCGCACGCGGTCCCCGGTCTGCAGCAGCGCGAGGCCGCCGCCGACCGCCGCCTCGGGCGAGGCGTTGAGGATCGAGGGGCTGCCCGAGGTTCCGGACTGCCGCCCGTCGCCGATGCAGGGCAGGGCGTGGACCCCGGCGCGGATGAGCGCTGCGGGCGGACGCATGTTCACCACTTCCGCGCCGCCCGGATAGCCGACCGGCCCGGCGCCGCGCACGACGAGGATGGTGTTCTCGTCGATGCCGAGCGCGGGATCGTCGATGCGGTGGTGGTAGTCCTCCGGCCCGTCGAACACGACGACGCGGCCTTCGAAGGCATCGGGGTTGGCGGGGTCGGACAGGTAGCGGCCACGGAACTCCTCGGAGATCACCGAGAGCTTCATCACCGCGCCGTCGAACAGGTTGCCGCTGAGCACGGTCAGGCCCGCCGCTTCCTTGAGCGGGCGCTCGATCGGGCGGATTACCTTGTCGTCATGGATGCGCACGCCTTCGAGGTTCTGCGCGACCGTGCGGCCGTTGGCGGTCAGGACATCGCCGTCGATCAGGCCGGCCTTGGACAGCTCGCCCATGACGGCGGGGACGCCGCCCGCGCGGTAGTAGTCCTCGCCTAGATACTCTCCGGCGGGCTGGAGGTTGACCAGCAGCGGCACGTCGGCGCCGTGGCTCTCCCAGTCCTCCAGCGTCAGTTCCACGCCGATGTGGCGGGCGATGGCGTTGAGGTGGATCGGCGCGTTGGTGGAGCCACCGATGGCCGAGTTCACGCGGATCGCGTTGAGGAACGCCTCGCGCGTGAGGATGTCGGACGGCTTGCGATCGGCCTTGACCATCTCGACGATCGCGCGGCCGGTTTCCCAGGCGCATTCCTGGCGGTCGCGGTAGGGCGCGGGGATCGCGGCGGAACCGGGCAGCGACATGCCGAGCGCCTCTGCCAGCGAGTTCATCGTCGTCGCCGTGCCCATGGTGTTGCAATAGCCCGTGGACGGCGAGCCCGAGGCGACCAGCTTCAGGAAGCCGGGATAGTCCAGTTCGCCCTTGGCCAGCATCTGGCGGGCCTTCCACACGATCGTGCCCGCGCCCGTGCGCTCGCCCTCGTGCCAGCCGTTGAGCATCGGGCCGACCGACAGGGCGATGGCGGGGATGTTCACCGTGGCGGCGGCCATCAGCGCGGAAGGGGTGGTCTTGTCGCAGCCGATCGTCAGCACCACGCCGTCGAGCGGGTAGCCGTAGAGCACTTCGACGAGGCTGATGTAGGCGAGGTTGCGGTCGAGCCCGGCGGTCGGTCGCTTGCCGGTTTCCTGCAGCGGGTGCGTGGGAAACTCGATGGCGATGCCGCCCGCGTCGCGGATGCCTTCCTTGACGCGCTCGGCCAGCACGAGGTGGTGGCGGTTGCAGGGAACGAGGTCGCTACCGGACTGCGCGATGCCGATGATCGGGCGGTCGGACTGCATCTCCTCGATCGAGAGGCCGTAGTTCAGGTAGCGCTCCAGGTAGAGCGCGGTCATGTCCGGGTTGTCGCGGTTGTTGAACCACGCGCGCGAACGCAGCGTCATTCCCGGGGTGTTGGCGGTATCGTCGGCGGAAGAAATGTCGGCCTCCCTCAAGCTCGCTCGTTTCCATCATGCCGCAACGCGCAGCGGCTGTCGCGGGAGCGTTGGTTGAGCCGCTACCACCGGGTTTTTTGCGTGGCAACTTATTTATAATACAAATACGTCTTGTCGGACTACAAATGCGCAGCTATGAGCGCCGGGAAGGCTCGATCAAGGGGCCGATTTGTTCCTGGAGGGAGGCTCTATGAATCGCATCGCACATTCGCTCGTCCTGACGTCGTCGGTCCTGGCCCTGGTGGCCTGGGCACCTGCCCATGCGCAGGACGCCGCACCGTCCGTGGACGCGCCGGCCACGGAAATGGGTGACGAGATCGTCGTCACCGGCCAGCGCGCCAGCCTCGAGGCCGCGCGCAACGTCAAGAAGAACTCGGACCTCGTCGTCGATTCGATCGTCGCCGAGGACATCGGCAAGCTGCCCGACACCTCGGTCGCCTCCGCGCTCCAGCGCGTTGCCGGCGTCCAGGTCGTCAACGGCTTCAACAACGAGATCCAGAGCCCGATCGTGCGCGGCCTGGGCGACATCCTGACCACGCTCGACGGTCGCGAGATCTTCACCGGCGTCGGCCGCGGCTTCTCGTTCCAGGATCTTCCGGCCGAAGCGATCGGCGGCATCGACGTCTACAAGTCGAACTCGGCGAACCTTATCGAAGGCGGCGTCGCCGGCGTCATCGACATGAAGCTGCAGAAGCCCTTCAACTTCGACAAGGGCCTGACCATCGCCGCCAACGGCCGCGTCTACAACGGCCGCGTCTCCGACAAGACCAGCTACACCGGCGGCCTGCTGGTTTCCAACCGCTGGGATGCGGGCGACGGCCAGATGGGCCTGCTCGTCGACGTGTCGTACACGCGCAACAACTTCAGCCGTCCGGTCTCGTTCAACTGCGACCCGCGTTCGAGCAACCACGGCCCGGCCGGCGCGCCCGACCTCGTCCTGCCGACCTGCGTCGGCGGCACCACCGACACCGGCCACAACACCCGTCCGCAGGTGAACGCCGCGTTCCAGTGGGAAATCACCCCCGAGCTGGAAGTCTACGTCGACGGCCTCTATTCCGGCTACCGCTCGACCTTCGCGACCAACTTCATCTTCGCCGACCTGTTCGCGGGCAGCAGCATCACCAACGGCGTCGCCACCGACAACTGCTTCTCCGCCCCGGTCAAGGGCGACGGGTTCCTCGGCGGCGATACCGATCCGGTCGAGAACCTGTGCATCGGCCAGTCGGCGACCTTCAACGGCGTCGACACGCTCACCAGCACCCAGGCCAAGAAGCAGAGCACCGACCAGTACGTGCTGGGCGGCGGCATGAAGTGGAACACCGACACCGTCCACGTCGTCTTCGACGCCAGCTACATCCAGTCGAAGAACTCCAACCGCGCGATCATCGTCGACGTGGCCAAGCGCAACCAGTCGGTCGACATCATCGTCGACGACAACGGCCACGGCACCACCCAGATGGTTGGCGACCCGCTCTCCACCCCGGAAGGCTTCGTCTTCGCGAACACGCTGTTCCAGGACCTCAACAAGTCCAACAGCCGCCAGTACGCCTTCAAGCTCGACACCGCCTACGACATCGACAGCAGCTTCCTGCGCCAGATGCAGATCGGCGCGCGCTACAGCGACCGCAAGGGCACCTTCCGCGCCTATGCCGGCGGCCCCGCGTTCCCCGGGCCGAACCGTGGCACGCTGGTGGATTCGGTGGGCCTGCCCTCCGACTTCATGGTGCGCTCGCCGGACTCGATCCCCTACATCAACGGCGGATCGCACTGGTACACGCCCAATGCGGACTACCTGCTCAACAACACCGACGAACTGCGCGCGCTCTACGGCGCCCCGGCGGGCGACCCGGCCTGGGATCCCACCCGCAACTACGACGCGACCGAGAAGACCTTCGCGGCCTACATCCAGGGCAAGTACCAGCTCGACGTGGGTGACGTCTCGATGATCGACGGCCTCGTCGGCGTGCGCGTGGTCAGCACCAACCGCACCATCGACGGCACCTCGCGCGTGATCGACGGTGCGCCGGACGGCGGCGACCTGTTCGAGCCGGTCAACCGCGACACGACGGATATCTACGTGCTGCCCAACGCCAGCATCCGTTTCAAGGCGAACGACCAGCTGCAGTTCCGCGCGACCTACGCCAAGACCGTGTCGCGCCCGACCTTCGGCGACCTCAATCCCGGCCTCTCGCTCGCGGCTCCGGGCGGTAACCCGAACGTCATCCTGGCCGGCGCGGGCGGCAACCCGGACCTCAAGGCCCAGCAGTCCGACAACTTCGACGTGACCGCGGAGTACTACTTCGGCCGTTCCAGCTACCTCTCGGTCGCCGGATACTACCGCAAGCTGACCGACCGCGTGGCGCCGGACACCTCGATCCAGGTGATCGACGGCCAGACCTACCAGATCACGCAGCCGCGCAACCTCGGCTCCTCGAAGCTGAAGGGCGTCGAGGTCGCGGGCCAGGTCTTCCTCGACTTCCTGCCCGAAGGGTTCGACGGCTTCGGCGTCATGGGCACGTTCACCTTCGCGGACAGCGAAGTGACCACCAAGGGCGACCTGCTCGAAGGCCAGGAACTGCTCGGCGTCTCGAAGTACAGCTACACCGCCGGTGCGCTCTACGAGAAGTACGGCATCACCGCGCGCGTGGTCTACACCTGGCGCTCGGGCTTCAACGAGTCGGCGTTCGGCGCGGGCACGCTGACGGGTTCGACGGAATCGGTGCAGTTCAACAAGGTCAAGTCCAACGGCCGCCTCGACTTCTCGGTCGGCTACGACGTGACCCCGAACATCACGGTCAGCGTCGATGGCGTGAACGTGGCCGGTGGCAAGTACTACAGCTACTTCGACACCCCCGCCTTCCCGCACGACATCCGCATCGACGACAAGTTCTACGGTGCCAGCATCCGCGTGAAGTACTGATCGAACACCCGGGGCGGGGGCCGAGCGCAAGCGGCCCGTTCCTCCAACCGTTCCCGGCGAGGGCGGGACGGCAGCGATGCCGTCCCGCCTTTTTCGTTGGGGCACGAAATCTGTAACGCTTCGGCACATCGTTCTAGACAAGTGTCCAATTCGATATTGCCGCCCCGCACTCCGGTGCCAGAACCGTCGGCCTTGGGAGAACGGACAGGCCGAGGGAATCGGTCGCCGGGGAGGGGACGACATGAACACACCGCACGCCACGCCCGCGAGCACGACGCCCGTGAGCACGCTGCGCAGCCGGGCGATGCGCCGGCTGCTCGCGCTGACCGCGCTTTCGGCCACGATGCCCCTCGCGCCCGCGCTGGCGCAGGAGGCGACGCAGCAGACGGCAGAGGTGGACGCGAACGCCATCATCGTCACCGCCCAGCGCCGCGCCGAGGCGGTGGAGGACGTGCCGATGTCGGTCGCGGTGCTGCCGCAGGAGACGCTGAGCGATCTCGGCATCAACTCGGTCCGCGACCTGACCAACGTCACCACCGGCCTGCAGGTCAACAACAGCGGTTCCTACCCGCAGCCCGCGATCCGCGGCATCACCACGATCAACGCGGGCGCCTACGAGAACAACGTCGCGCTCTTCGTGGACGGGCTCTACCAGTACACCGCGCAAGTCCTGAACATGGAACTGCCCAACGTCCAGAACATCCAGGTCCTGAAGGGCCCGCAGGGCACGCTCTACGGGCGCAACGCCACCGGCGGCGCGATCCTGATCGACACCATCGATCCCGGCGCGGTCTGGGAAGGCAGCGCCGAGGCCACTTACGGCCGCTTCGACGACAAGCGCCTGCGCGGCTACGTCGCCGGGCCGGTCAATGACACGATCGGCGTCAGCCTTGCGGGCACGATCCGCCGCACCGACGGCTACTACAAGAAGGCCAGCATCACCACGCCGGGCGAGTTCGACGGGCGCACGCTGGGGCTCAAGCAGGAATCGCTGCGCGCCAAGCTCAAGTTCGACCTGACCGACACCTTCCGCGCCACGCTCGCCTACAACTACATGCGCGCGAGCGACCCGCGCGGCGTGTTCTTCACCGCGACCGAGAACGTCTCCTCACCCTACACCGGCGCCAACGCCACCCGCCCGCGCAATCTCGGCGAAGTGGCGGGCGACGCCTTCGCGCTCGACCTCAAGCAGCACGAGGGGTCGGTGAAGCTGGAACTGGACACCGGCGTCGGCACCCTGCGCTCGATCACCGGCTATACCGCAGGCAACCTGCGTACCACCTACGATGCGGACGGCACCTACAACGCCACGAGTTACTCGGACTCGATCATCCACGACCGCACCTGGCAGGAAGCGGTGGACTTCACCATCGACGCGATCGACAAGCTCGACCTCATCGTCGGCGGCACCTACTACCATATCCACACGACCTACGACCCGGACTACGCCAACGTCGCCTTCGTGGCGCCCACGGGCTCGCCGCCGGGCACGCCGCTCTCCAGCTACCGCCGCCTGCAGGAGATCAACTTCTGGCGCACCAAGGAAGCCTGGGCGGGCTTCGTCGACGCCACCTTCCACGCCACCGACCGCCTGAGCATCAACCTCGGCGGGCGCTACAGCAAGGAGACGCAGGACGTCGCGGCGGAGAAGAACGTCTTCTGCACCACGCCCGCCACCTGCACCGTCGGCACCATCATCGCCACGCCCTATACGCGCGAGAGTTCGGCGCAGGGATCGAGCTACAGCAAGTTCACGCCGCGCGCCTCGATCCGCTACGAACTGGCGCCGCGCACCAACGTCTACGCGTCCTATTCCAAGGGCTTCCGCGCGGGCGAGTGGAACTCGGTCCCGCCGGTCGATACCAACATGGCGCTGTGGAAGACGCTGGGCCAGATCGGGCAGGAATCGGTCGATGCCTTCGAAGTCGGCTTCAAGACCGCCGGGCGCCGACTGCGCCTCGACCTTGCCGCGTTCTACTACGATTACAAGGACCTGCAGGTCAGCTACACCACCTTCGTGCCGCCGACCAACCTCGCGGTGGTCAGCCTCCAGTCGGTGCCCGAGGCCAAGGTTCGCGGCGCCGAGGCGACCGTGGACTACGAGCCGATCGACGACCTGCATGTGCGCGCCGGTGCCACGCTGCTCCACGCACGCTACGGTGACGGCGCGGTCTTCGTGGGATCGAGCGTGAACCTGGCGGGGACCGGGTACAACCTCAACGACGATCCGCTGAAGGTCTTCCCCAACCGCAGCGCGGTGGCCATGGACATCTCGGGCGACCAGATGGCCCGCGCGCCCGATTTCAGCGCTTTCGCCGGGATCGACTACCTCATCGCCCGGGGCGAGGGCGGCCTGCGCTTCGCGGTGAACGCCAAGT
>DATKFS010000398.1:0-14688 GCA_035511275.1 Novosphingobium sp. | reverse complement strand
CGTCTTGAACCGGTGGAACAGGCCGCCTCCATCCTCGCACCGGTGCAGTTCGGCCGAGTCATCCCAGCCGAAGCCCCTTGCGGGAGTGGTGCTGGTTTCGATGGTGGACGGGCTGTCGCTCATCGGCGCGATCCTTTCTGTTCTGTCTGGCACATTCGATGTGGGAACAGAAAACCGCGAGGTCAATGACGGTTCCGCGAAGGCCCGTCAGGTCAGCACGCCCTCGTGCAGGCGCACCACGCGGTCCATCGCCGCCGCCAGTCGCTCGTTGTGCGTGGCGACGAGAGCGGCGCTGCCCTCGCCCCGGACGAGGCCGAGGAACTGGGCGAAGACCTTGTCGGCGGTCGCCTCGTCGAGGTTCCCGGTGGGCTCGTCCGCCAGCACCAGGTGCGGGCGATTGGCCAGCGCCCGCGCCACCGCCACGCGCTGCTGCTCGCCGCCGGAGAGCTTGCTGGGCCGGTGCTCCAGCCGCTCGCCGAGGCCGAGGGCGGTGAGCAGTTCGCTCGCCCGCTCCTCGCAGGCGCCGCGCTCCTTGCCGGTGATGAGCTGGGGCAGGACCACGTTCTCGATCGCGTTGAAATCGGGCAGGAGGTGGTGGAACTGGTAGACGAAGCCGATGTGGTCGCGGCGCACGGCGGCGCGCTGGTCCTTGCCGAGCTTGCTGGCGTCGATCCCGGCAATCTCGATCCTGCCGCCAAAGCCGCCTTCCAGCAGGCCGATCGCCTGCAGCATGGTCGACTTGCCCGAGCCCGAGGGGCCGAGCAGCGCGACGATCTCGCCGGGGCGGACGGTGAGGTCCACCCCGCGCAGGACGTCGATGCGCACGCCGCCCTGCTCGAAGCTGCGGGTCACCTGCGTAAGGCGCACGACGGGCGCGGTGTCGGAAGCGGGGACGGTCTCACTCATAGCGCAGCACCTGCACGGGATCGGTGCTCGCCGCCCTGTAGGCCGGGTAGAGCGTGGCAAGGAAGCTGAACACCAGCGCCATGATGCAGATCGTAACGATCTCCACCGGGTCGGAGCGAGAGGGCAGCTCGGTCAGGAAGCGGATCGAGGGGTCCCACAGGTTCTGTCCGGTGAGGATCTCGACCGCGTGGACGATCGGCTGGCGGAAGAACAGGAACACGAAGCCGAGCGCCACGCCCGCCACCGTGCCCATCGCGCCGATGCAGAACCCCGCCGTCACGAAGACCTTGAGCAGCGAGCGCCGCGTCGCGCCCATGGTGCGCAGGATCGCGATGTCGCGCGTCTTGGCGCGGACCAGCATGATGAGCGAGGACAGGATGTTGAACACCGCCACCAGCACGATGATCGAGAGCACCACGAACATCGCCACGCGCTCCACCGCCAGCGCCTCGAACAGCGAGGCGTTGATGGTGCGCCAGTCGGTGACGATCGCCCGGCCCTGCAGCTTGCGCGACAGCGGGGCGAGGATTTCGCCCACGCGGTCGGGATTGTTGGTCGTCACTTCGATCATGCCGATCGAATCGCCGGTCAGCAGCAGCGTCTGCGCGTCCTGCATCGGCATGATGACGAAGGCGTTGTCGTAGTCGTAGAGCCCGATCTCGAAGATCGCCGAGACGTGGTAGGCGATTTGGCGCGGCACCGTGCCGAAGGGCGTGGAGCGGCCCTGCGGGTTGATGATGGTGATGACGTCGCCCACCTGCGCGCCGAGGTTCTGCGCGAGTTGCTTGCCGATGGCGACGTTGTCTCCCCCCGGCTTCAGTTCGGCGAGGTTGCCCGCCTTCACCTTGTCGCCGACGCGCTCGATGTCCCCGGCGGTGTTGCCGCGCACGATGATCGCCTCGACCCGGCCGTTGAAGCTGGCGAGCAGTGGCTGCTCGATCAGCGGAGAGGCGCGGGTGACGCCCGGCGTCGCGCGCACGTCCTCCAGCACCGCCTGCCAGTCGTCCAGCCGCCCGCCGTAGGCCTGGATGATGGCGTGGCCGTTGAGGTTGACGATCTTGTCGAACAGCTCTGCGCGAAAGCCGTTCATCACGCTCATGACGATCACCAGCGCGGCAACGCCGAGCATCACCGCGACGAGGCTGATGCCGGCGACCAGCGCGATGAAGCGCTCGCCTTTGCCGGGCAGCATGTAGCGCTTGGCGATGGTCCATTCGAAGGGGGATAGGATCAAGCGAGGGGGTCCGTCTCGATGGGGTCGGCAGGCATTAGGATGATGCCCGCGCGCTGGCAAGGCGCGGGCGGGGGAATGGTTCCCTTTGCCGCGTGCTATCGATGCAGACGCCCGGTCACGGCCGGAACGTGGCGCTTATCATGAAGCGGTCGGAGCTATCGCCCCAGTCGTATTCCGCCTGCAAGGCCCATTGGGGGCCGATCTCGAGATTGAACCCGCTGACAACGGCCCAGGGATGCCGGGACGAGAGGTCCACCCGGTAGCGCAGCCCGATCGGATCGCCGTCCCGGAAGACGGGGCCGCTGCTGACCGTGCCGTCCACCGTGGCGTCGAGCTTGAAGTAGTTGACGCCGACATAGGGCATGATGCCGAAGGTATCGTCGAAATGCAGGCGCGGGCCGATGCGGGCGCTGGCGTCGGTCGTCGAAACGTCCGAGCGGCCGTTGGAACTCGTGCTCACGGTCCTGGCGTAGACGCCCATGACGGCCCAGTCGTTCGATCCATAGGCCAGCACCCCGCCCAGCGTCACCGTCGTGTTGTCGACATGTCCGGTGAAGGGCACGCGAACGGTGCCGCAAGGGTCGGCTGGGCGGCAGATCGGAGGCGGCACGAGCGCGTCCAGGTCGATGTCCACCGCGATGTCGATGTGCCCCTTCACCTTGCCGACCGCGGCGAAGGCGTTGAAGAACGGCAGTATCCAGAGGTCGACCTTGAACTGGGAGTTGCTGGTGTGGCTCTCCAGCCGGTCGGTGGTGACGAACGGCACCTCGACGAGCGTCGCGTCCTGCGGCGGCGGCGACCCCTTGGCCAGTGCGATGGCGAGGTTGTCACTGTCCATGTTCTGCACGTTGTGGATCATCATGCCGGAGAAACCGAGCGCCCGCTGCACCTTGTAGCCGCGCTCGATCGCCGTCTTCGCGCCGATCGGGAACAGGGGGTAGCGTCGATCGGGGACCTCGGGCTTCGGCGCCTCCGGGGCCGCCGCGGTATCGTCGATAACCGGGGCGGGGGGACCATAGGTTTCGGCGTTCTCCGGCTCCCGCTCCTGCGCCAGCGCCGTGCCGGGCATCGCCGCCATCAGCAGCGCTGGGAGCACACCGTGGCACCATCGTTCCCGGACTGTCATCTCGCCTCCGCTCGGCCACAAGGAGCGATCCGACTTTGGACCATCCGAATAAACGGCGATGCTCGGGAATTACCCCGATTGTCCGGGCGACAGCCGGGTAGGATAAGGACCCGTACCTAGCCGATAGCTGGTAAGTCCTTGCCAGAAAACGACGTCCCGGGAGATGCGGAAATGATACGCAGTCATTTCATCGCCTTCGTCTTGGCATCCGCAGTCCCCTCGGTGGCCAACGCCCAGAACCTTCCGGCGAGGGACATCGCCGACCAGGCCCAGACCCTGAAGGCGACGCAGGTGCCGCCGGTTGAGCCCCCTGCCTCTCCCGAAGCCGCCGATGCCGCAAAGCCCCCCTCCAGCGGCAAGGCGGACCTCGTCGTGGCTCCGATACCGGTATCGAATCCCGCCACCGGCACCGGCTTGGCTGGCGCCGCCGTGCTGTTCTACAATCCCAACAAGGCGTCCCAGCCATGGGTAAGCGGCATCGGCGGGGGTTACACCAGCTCCGACACCTGGGCCCTGGGCGCCTTCCACACGATGTCGCTGGCGCACGACCGCGCCCGCATCATGGCTTTCGCCGGTTACGGGGACGCGCACCTGAAATTCTACGGCATCGGGCCCGACGCGGGCGAGGCCGGCGTCCACGTCGACATCAACGACGAGGCTTTCTACGGCATGGTCGATGCCGAGGTCCGCATCTTCAACAAGGGGTTCCTGCGCCACCTCTATGTCGGCGCGAAGCTGACGTATCTCGACATCAAGACCACGCTGGACTTTCCGCCGCCGGTCAGCCGCCCCGACCTCGATCCTCCCGCCCTCGAGCGCAAGAGCACGCTTGCGATGATCGGCCCCGCCTTCACGTTCGACAGCCGCAACAACTCCACCAATCCCAGCAAGGGCGTCTACGTCACCGGATCGCTGCTGTACGGCGCATCGTGGCTGGGCAGTGACTTCACCAACCACAAGCTGGAGTTCGGCGCGAACGCGTACTTCCCCTTGGGCCACAAGGGCACCGTCCTCGCCATCCGCAAGCAGTTGTGCGGCGCCTCCGACGATTCCCCGTACTACGGCGTGTGCCTGTTCGGCGCCCAGGGAGACCTTCGCGGCTATGAGACGGGACGCTACCGCGACGGTGCCAGTTGGGCACTGCAGGCCGAGCTGCGCCAGCACGTGGCCGGCCGCTTCGGCGCGGTGGCCTTCGCCGGCGCGGGCGGGATCGCGGAAGACACCAAGGCGATCTGGAAGCACAGCACCGTGCTCTACTCGGGCGGAGTCGGCCTGCGCTACCTCGCCTCGCGCAGTTCGAACGTGAATCTCAGGGCGGACATCGCCTGGGGCAAGGACGGCGCGATGTTCTATTTCGGCATCGGCGAGGCGTTCTAGCTCGCCGCCGACCGACTCGGGGTAAACCCTGATGCGCTTGGAGCGCAGCGGCACCCTCGCCCGTCATCGGGACGTAACAGGCCGGGTCCAGGACGCCCTGCCGATCCGCGTCCCACCGCAGGCGACTCCCTTCCCCCTTGCTTTTCGAAGCGATCGCAGCCAAATGCGCGACGCGTTTTGACGCGCCAGCGGGCTGGACACAAATCCATGAACATGACTCACCCCTTTCGTGATGCCGACGGGGACAAGCTGCACGAAGAGTGCGGCATTTTCGGCGTTATCGGCGCCAAGGAAGCCGCCGCGATCACTGCGGCAGGGCTCCATTCCCTCCAGCATCGCGGGCAGGAGGCGGTGGGAATCACCTCGTTCTCCGGCAGCGAATTCCACTCGCACCGTGGCATCGGCCACGTCGCGCAGGTGTTCAGCCAGAAGGAAGTGGACACGCTTCCGGGCACCATGGCCTCGGGCCACGTCCGCTACGCGACGACCGGGGGCTCGGGCCTGCGCAACGTCCAGCCGCTGTTCGCCGACCTTGCCGCCGGCGGGTTCTCGATCGCCCACAACGGCAACATCTCCAACGCGATGACGCTGAAGCGCGACCTCGTTTCCAAGGGCTCGATCTTCCAGTCGACCTCGGACACCGAAGTCATCATCCACCTCGTCGCGACCAGCCGCTACCCGACGCTGCTCGACCGCTTCGTCGATGCGCTGCGCATGGTAGAGGGCGCCTACTCGCTGATCTGCATGACGCCCGAGGGCATGATCGCCTGCCGCGACCCGCTCGGCATCCGCCCGCTGGTGATGGGCCGCATCGATTCCGCCACGGTCTTCGCCTCGGAAACCGTCGCGCTCGACATCGTCGGCGCCGAGTTCGTCCGCTCGATCGAGCCGGGCGAGCTGGTGCAGGTCGACCACAAGGGCACGATCTCCAGCCACCGCCCCTTCGGCGACCCCGCCCCGCGCCCCTGCATCTTCGAGCACGTCTACTTCTCGCGCCCCGATTCGATCATGGACGGCCGTTCGGTCTATTCGGTACGCAAGCAGATCGGCGTGGAACTGGCCAAGGAAGCCTTTGCCGAGGCCGACGTGGTCATCCCCGTGCCTGACAGCGGCGTGCCCGCCGCCATCGGCTACGCGCAGGAATCGGGCATCCCGTTCGAGCTGGGCATCATCCGTTCGCACTACGTGGGCCGTACCTTCATCCAGCCGGGCGACGCCGCCCGCCACGCCGACGTGAAGCGCAAGCACAATGCCAACCGCCCCGTGGTGGAAGGCAAGCGCATCATCCTCATCGACGATTCGATCGTGCGCGGCACGACCTCCAAGAAGATCGTCGAGATGATGCGCGATGCGGGCGCCGCTGAAGTCCACATGCGCATCGCCAGCCCGCCGACCGAGCACTCGTGCTTCTACGGCGTCGACACGCCCGAGCGTTCCAAGCTGCTGGCGGCCACCATGGACACCGAGGCCATGGCCGACTTCATCAAGGCCGACAGCCTCGCCTTCGTCTCGATCGACGGCCTCTACCGCGCGGTGGGCGAGGAAAAGCGCACCAACAAGTGCCCGCAGTTCTGCGACGCCTGCTTCACCGGCGAGTATCCCACCAAGCTGACCGACTTCTCCGACCGCTTCCCGGCGGAACTCAACGCGGCATGAGCAAGCCGTTCGAGGGACAGGTCGCGCTCGTCACCGGCGCCAGCCGGGGCATCGGCGCGGCGACGGCGATCGCGCTGGCCGCGCAGGGCGCCCACGTCGTCCTCACGGGGCGCGACACCAAGGCGCTGGAAACGGTCGAGGAAACCATCTTCCAGTCCGGTGGTTCGGCCACGATCGCGCCGGTCGACCTCGTCGAGCCCGACGGCATCGCCCGGCTGGCGACGGCGCTCCAGCAGCGCTGGGGCAAGCTGGACGTCCTGGTCGTCAACGCCGCGGTGCTGCCGGAACTGACCAGCGTCGCCGACATCGACCAGCGCGCCTTCAACAAGGCACTCACCACCAACGTCCTCGCCACGCAGGCGCTGATCGCGAACTTCGATCCGCTGCTGAAGAAGAGCGACAATGCCCGCGTCGTCGGCATGACCACGACCGTCGCGCAGGCGCCCCGCGCCTATTGGGGCGCCTATGGTGCGACCAAGGCCGCTTTCGAGGTCCTGCTGGACGCCTATGCGCAGGAAACCTCCAAGGTGTCGAAGATCCGCGTCGCCATCGTCAATCCCGGCGCCACCCGCACCGCGATGCGCGCGCGGGCCTATCCGGGCGAGGCGCCGGCCTCGGTGAAGCCGCCCGAGGTCGTTGCCGAACGCCTAGTTTCCCTGTTGCTGGAGGACTTTACCAGCGGTCATCGCGAAACGGTTAACCAACCGGCGTAACCCGACAGTAATCCCAAGCTGGGACACATGGAGCCGAATCGGCGCTAAAACATCTGCGCGGTTCTCAGAAATCGTCCTAAAAAGACGATTGAAAACAAAGTGAGGTCGCCATGGTCCACACGCAGCAGGAACGATACGCCGCCGCCGCCCAGGAAGACCGCAGCGCACCGCGCCTGCGCATCTCCATACCCGCCTCGCTGCGCCCCTCCGGCTCCAAGGGCTTCCAGACCGCCGTTCGCGACCTGTCGCTTTCCGGCTTCTCGGCCACCGCGATGACGCAGATCGCACCGCGAACGATGTGCTGGCTGACACTGCCGGGCATGGACACGGTGACGGCCAAGGTGGTGTGGTGGGACAACGGCCTCGTCGGTTGCGCCTTCGACCAGTTGCTCGACCCGGTACAGCTGGAAGCCATCCTCGAGCGCTGGAACCTCGACGCGCGCGGCGGCCGCAGCGCCTGAACCGACCTTAGCGCTTCACCAGCGTGATCTGCGCGACGTCGATGCCGCCACCCAGAAAACCGCCCTCGCAATACATCAGGTAATAGCGCCATAGCCGCACGAAGCGTTCGTCGAACCCCTGCGGCAGGCGGCCTTCGTCCACCGCGGCGTCGAAGTTGCGGCGCCATTCGCGCAGCGTGCGGGCATAGTCCCGGCCGAAACCGTGGCGGTCTTCCCAGCTCAGTCCGTGGCTTTCGGCAAGCACGCGAAATTCGCTCTCGCTCACCAGCATTCCTCCAGGAAACACGTAAGTCTGGATGAAGTCGGCACTGGCAGCGTAGCGCTCGAAGATGTCGTCGTGAATGGCGATATACTGCAGCGCCGCGCGGCCGCCGGGCCTGAGGTTGCGCGACAGGCATTCGAAGAACGCGGGCCAGTAGGCACGGCCCACCGCCTCGACCATCTCGACCGAGACGATCGCGTCGTACTGGCCGGCCACGTCGCGATAGTCCTGCTTGCGGAAGTCCACGCCCTTGCCGTCGGCCGCGCCCCAGCGCTCGCGGGCATAGTCGAGTTGCTCGTCCGACAGGCTGATCGCGTCGACGTGGACGCCGTCCTGGCTGGCAAGGAACGCGGCGAGCGTGCCCCAGCCGCAGCCGATCTCGAGCACCCGGTTACCGGGGACCAGTCCCAGCCGGTCGATGATGGCGCCGGCCTTGGCCGACTGCGCGCAGTCCAGCTCGGTCACGAACTGGCTGAACGCGTTGGGGCCGGCGCTCAGCCCGGCGTAGAGCGCGCTGGAATAGAGCATCGTCTCGCCCAGCCACTGCGCGTAGAAGTCGTTGCCCAGGTCGTAATGGGCGTGAATGTTGCGCAGCGAACCCGCGCGGGTGTTGCGATGAAGCGCGTGAACCAGCCGCGTCACCAGCCGCCAGGGCCCGTGCGCGCGGGCGACGCCGCCAAGCGCCACGGCATTGTCCATGAACAGCGCGAAGAGCGGCACCGGATCGGGGCTGTCCCACTCGCCCGCTTCCCAGGCCTGGTACCAGCCGACCGAGCCCGCCGTCGCCAGTCGCAGCAGGGCGCGCCAGCTCTTGAGTTCGACGACCGCCTCGAAACCGGGCTCGCGCCCTCCCAGCAGGCGGGTCTCGCCGCCGGGCAGCGTCGCCATGATCGAGCCGCGCAGGAGCCCGGCGTCGATCCGGTCGAGTATCTTGTGGACGCCGCCCGACCACAGCCGTGCGAGCCATTGCGGCCCGACGCCGATGGCGCGGCCGCCCCCCACCAGTTCTCCGCCTCTGCCCGGTACATGCGCGTTCATGCTCGGTGATATGGACTCGAATCCGGCCCCGGGCAATTGCCTAGGACGCCATGTCAGGTGCCGTTTTTCGCCTTCGCTTCCTGCCACGCGGCCAGCGCCCGTTCGCGCGCGTCGCGGTGCTCGATGCGCTTCTCGGGGTAGTCCCGGGGCCTGACCGCGGGCGAGGGATCATGGATGTCCGCATCCGACAGTCCGGCCAGCTCGGGCACCCATTCGCGGATATAGGCCGCTGCATCGAACTTCCCTGACTGGGTGAGTGGCGCCATGATCCGCACGAACATGTTGGCATCGACCCCCGAACCCGCCGTCCACTGCCAGTTGACCGCGTTGTTCCCGTAGTCCGCATCGACCAGCGTATCCCAGAACCAGCGCTCTCCCTCGCGCCAGTCGATCAGCAGGTGTTTGATCAGGAAACTGGCCGCGATCATCCTCACCCGGTTATGCATCCACCCGGTATGCCAAAGCTGGCGCATCCCGGCATCGACGATGGGATAGCCGGTACGGCCCCGCTGCCATGCCTCCAGGTCTGCGGCGCTGCGGCGCCACGGGAAGTCGCCGAACGGATCGCGGGCGTACCTTGCGCCGTAGTCCGGATACTGCAGGATGACGGTCTGCGCATAATCGCGCCAGCCCAGCTCGCCAAGGAACGTGCCTACGGAGCCCCCCGCATCGGCCACCGCGTGCCAGACCTGCGCAGGCGAAATCTCGCCGAAATGGAGGTGCGGCGAGAGCATGGAAGTGCCGTCCACCCCCGGCAGGTTGCGCTGCGCTTCGTAGACCGATGCCTCGTCCACGAAGGCCCGCAACCGCTTCTTCGCGCCGTCCTCTCCCGGCTCCCACATGTCGCGAAGGCCCCCTGCCCAATCGGGCCTTGACGGCAACAGGCCCCAGTCCTGCAGCCGATCCGACTTCGGCCATTGCGCCGGGGCCGCAATCTCCTGCGGCCGCCGCTCCGGTTCGGGCGGCGGCATCCGTTCGCGAAGGGCCCGCCAGAACGGAGTGTAGATCTTGTAGAGCCCACCCGATCCCGTGGTCACCGACCCCGGCGGCGCCAGGTAATTGCCGTGGTGCAGGCATAGCGTGAGGTGCTTTGCCACCGCTTTCTCAGCGTTTCGCCACCAGGGTTCGTAGTGATGCAGCGCGTGAACCTCGCTCGCGCCCGTCTCCTCGGCCAGATCTGCCAGCACCGTGTCGCTGCGTCCGCGCCGCAGGATCAGGCGCGAGCCCTTTTCCCGCAGCGCCGCGTCGAGGCTTTCGAGCGAGTGGTGCAGCCACCACCGCGATGCGCCGCCCATGGCGCGGTGCCTGGGCGTTTCGTCGTCGCAGATGTAGACCGGGATTACCGGGCCTTTGCGCGCGGCTTGCGCGATGGCAGGTTGGTCGGACAGGCGCAGGTCGCGCCGCAGCCAGACGATGACGGGAGGGCTCATGGCAGGTAACTCATCGGGCTCGCAACGCCTTGACGGCAAACGCGTTCCCTAGCGCGATGGTGGTCGCTTCCGAAGCCCTGACATTGCCCGCGCGCGGGTTTCGCATCGATCCGCGCAAGGCCCTTTTCTACGGCTTGCTGTGCTGGGCAGGCGTTGCTGGCGTGACATGGGCCGTACACGAGGGGCACATAGCCGCGCTCGACGCCGCCGGGCTGCTGTTCTGGCGCGACGACACGCTGCAGCCCGAAGGCTCGGCCAAGCTGCTCGAGGGCGTGCGCGACGTGACGGCGCTGGGCGGTGTGCTGTTGCGCAACCTCATCGCGCTGGGCGCCGTAGTGGCGTTGCTGTTCCTGAAGTTGCGCCGCGAGGCCGCGCTCTTCGCGCTGACGGTCGGCTCGGGCTGGGCGGTGAACAGCGGGCTCAAGGCACTGGTCGGCCGGGAGCGTCCGGGCATCGTTCCCCACCTCATGGAGGCGGGCGGCAACAGCTTTCCGAGCGGGCACAGCTTCAATTCGGCGGTCGTCTACATCGCCATGGCCCTGGCCTTCGCGGCACTGAGCCGGCGCCAGACGGTACGTTGGACGGCCATAGCGGTCGCCATGGCGACGAGCCTGGCGATCGCCTGGAGTCGGGTGTGGCTGGGCGTCCACTGGCCGAGCGACGTCGTCGCCGGTTGGCTCGGCGGCGCCGGCTGGGCGTTCCTTGCCAGCGCTCTGCTCTACCGCCCGGCCAAGGCGACCGTCGATGCGGCGGAAGCCGTCAGCGAGGCGGACAACCCGGGGCCTGCGTAGGCACGGCGACGACGTGGGTGAAGCTGCCGGCCACGCGCGGACCGGTGAAGCGCGCGTCGCCGAAGGTCACCGTCGCCTCGCAGCCGTGGCGCGCGACCTGCGCGAAGGGGACCTGCGACCAGTCGAGGAAGTCCTGCACTTCCGGTGAGGCCGCGATCGCGTCACGGACGAGGGGATGATCCATGTTGTCGTACCGGCGCGGCGCGAGGTCGGTCAGCTGCAGGCCGTGCAGCGGGTCGAAACGTCCCTGCCCGATCCGGCGATAGCTGCGCCAGACCACCTCCCGCCGCCAGAACAGCAAAGGCTCGGGCGAGGCGAAGACGCGGTCGGTGCTTGCGTAGCCGGGCGTCGCGGCCCAGGCCAGCGCCGAGATCCCGACATTGAGCGCGATGAAAGTCGCCGCTCCCGCCAGTGCGATCGCGGCCGGTCGCCCCGCTTTCCGGCGATCACGGCGCCAGCGTCGGCGGGCAAGCCAGATGCCTGCGCCCAGCATCGCCAGCAGCCAGGGCGAGACGATGAACAGCCCGTCGGTGTGGAACCAGCGCACGCTCGCCGGGGACATCAGTTGAACCGCGTAAGTGTTCTGCAGGTCGAGCAACGGGTGCGTCAGCGCGCCCAGATAGCAGAGCGCGAGCAGCCAGCCGAAGCGCATCGGGAGACCACTGCGGAAGGTCGCGCCCCGGCCGGCCTGCCAGCGGTCGAGCAGCCAGAGCAATCCGGCCAGCAGCGGCGGCATCAGCAGCACTCCGCCCACGAGGCCATGCGTGAACCCCCGGTGCATCGCCAGCGGAGCCCACGGCGCCCAGCCGAAGAACACGTCGATGTCCGGCATGTTCGCCGCCAGCACGCAGGCGGCGAGACCCTTGCGGGTGCGGTTCTTCAGGCCGGTCTCCGCCAGCGCCCAGCCGACGAGGCTGTGGGTGAGATTATCCATGGATTGGGGGGAATTGCATCGCGCCGGACTATCGGGCGCACGCGACGATTACGCAACCCTTGGCCGGGACGGCCTCGCCGAAAGGTGGGTGCGGCCCGGCCAGCGGTGCCCGGTCAGGCCGGAGGCGATGGCGGTTCGCCGACCGTCCAGGTCTGCCCCCTGGAGAGCAGCTTGCCCAGGTTCGCCGTCTTTCCCGAAGCCAGCGCCGCCCGCTCGGCGACGACGGCGCTCTCGAAAGTCGGCGCGGGATCGTCGTAGATCACGCCCAGCGCCATCGGGAACGGTCCGAAGGGCATCTCCACCAGCATATGCGCGAGGCCCCGGTTGCGCGGGTTGTGGAGCGCGACGCCCGCCGCCCGCCAGTCGCCGTCGACCACTTCGACGACCTTCAGTGAAAGCGTCTCGACATCAAGCGCCAACCCCTTGGTTCCCTTGGCGAAAAGCAGCGGCTCGTCCTGCCTGCACATCACCTGGTTGTCCGCCGCGACCGCCTTCTGGGTGAAATCGTCGAAACGGTCCTTGTTGTAGACGATGCAGTTCTGGAAGATCTCGACGAAGGCCGCGCCCTTGTGGGCATAGGCCGCGACCAGCACGTCGGGCAGGTCCTTCGACACGTCGTACCCGCGCGCCACGAACCGCGCGCCCGAACCCAGCGCGAAGGCGCAGGGGCTCGCCGGGCGGTCCACCGAGCCGATCGGCGAAGTGGGCGACGGCGTACCGACCCGGCTTGTGGGCGAGTACTGCCCCTTGGTGAGGCCATAAATCTCGTTGTTGAACAGCAGGATCTGGCAGTCGAGATTGCGGCGCAGGACATGCATCGTGTGGTTGCCGCCGATCGACAGCCCGTCCCCGTCGCCCGTCACCAGCCAGACGTCGAGGTCCGGGTTCGCCAGCTTGATCCCCGTCGCCACCGCCGGCGCGCGACCGTGGATGGTGTGGAAGCCATAGCTCTCGACGTAGTACGGGAAGCGGCTGGAGCAGCCGATGCCCGAGACGAACACGGTGTTCTTCGGGTCCGCGCCGACCATCGGCAGCGTGCGCTGCACCGCCTTGAGGATCGCATAGTCGCCGCAGCCGGGGCACCAGCGCACTTCCTGATCGGTTTCCCAGTCCTTGAGCGTGGTCTGGATCGGGGTCATGTCGTTCATGATCGGAGTCTCCAGGCTCAGGGGCGTTCGATTTCGGGGGCGGGAAGCTGGGTCGCGTTGACGAAGACCTCGCCGCCCTCGTTGCCGGGCACGCCATCGAAGAACCTGGCGATGGCGGCCTCGATCTCGGCGATGGCGAAGGGCTGGCCGCTGGTCTTGGCGAGCGGCACGGCATCGACGAGGAACTGGTCGCGCAGCACGGTCTTGAACTGGCCGGTGTTCATCTCGGGCACCAGCACATGCTCGAAGTGGCCGAGCACCTCGCCGAGGTTCGCCGGCAGCGGCCAGACGTGGCGGACGTGAATGTGGCTGACCTCCAGCCCCTTGCGACGGGCGCGGCGGACGGCTTGGTGGATCGGCCCGAAGGTCGAGCCCCAGCCCACCACCGCCAGCGTGCCCGAAGTCTCGCCGAGCGCCACCTCCTGCGGCGGGATGGCCCGCGCGATGCCGTCGATCTTGGCCTTGCGCGCGTCGGTCTGGGCCTGGTGAACGTCGGGGGCATAGTCGATGTTGCCGGTGTCGATCGCCTTCTCGATCCCGCCGATGCGGTGCGTCAGCCCCGGTGTGCCCGGCTTGATCCACGGACGGACGCCGCGCCCGTCGCGCCTGAAGGGCAGGACCTTGCCCGCAGGGTCGTTGCTCTCCTCGAGGAAGCGCACCGGGAACGGCGCGAAGCCTTCCGGATCGGGCACTTTCCACGGCTCGGAGGCATTGCCGATGTAACCGTCGGTCAGCAGGATCACCGGGGTCATGTACTGCACGGCGAGACGGCAGGCCTCGATCGCGCATTCGAAGGCATCGGCGGGCGAGCGCGCGGCGATCACCGGCAGCGGCGCGTCGCCGTTGCGGCCGTAGACCGCCTGGTAGAGGTCCGACTGCTCGGTCTTGGTCGGCAGCCCGGTGGAGGGGCCGCCGCGCTGCGAATTGACGATGACCAGCGGCAGTTCGGTCATGATCGCCAGCCCCATCGCCTCGCCCTTGAGCGCGATGCCGGGGCCCGACGAGGACGTGACGCCCAGTTGCCCGGCGTAGGACGCACCGATCGCGGCGCAGATCGCGGCGATCTCGTCCTCGGCCTGGAAGGTGGTGACGCCGAACTCCTTCATCTTCACCAAGTTGTGCAGGATCGCCGAGGCCGGGGTGATCGGATAGCCCCCGAAGAACATCGGCAGCCCCGCCAGTTGCGCTCCCGCGACAAGGCCGAGGCTGACCGCCTCCGCGCCCGTCACCGTGCGGTAGAGGCCGGGCTCGCTCGGCACGGGATCGACATGGAGCTTGCGCAGCGGTCCCGCCAGTTCCGCCGTCTCGCCATAGGCGTGCCCGGCATTGAGCGCGGCGATATTAGCCTGTGCCAGGACCGGGTTCTTCGCGAACTTGGCGTTCAGCCAGTCCACCAGCGGCTGCCGCTCCCGGTCGAACATCCAGAGCGCGAGGCCCAGCGTCCACATGTTCTTGCAGCGCAGCGCCTCCTTCATGCCGAGGCCGAAGGGCTTGACCGATTCCATCGTCAGCTCGGAAATGTCGAAGGCGAGCACGTCCCACTTGGCGAGGCTGCCATCCTCGATCGGGCTCGCCTCGTAGCGCGCCTTCTCTAGGTTGCGCTTCGTGAACT
>DATKFS010000397.1:0-4063 GCA_035511275.1 Novosphingobium sp. | reverse complement strand
CGAGCTGCTCGCCGCCTACCGTTCCATCCGCGACGGGCGTGCCGCCCTGCCGTTCGAAATCGACGGCGTCGTCTACAAGGTCGACCGGCTGGACTGGCAGGCGCGGCTCGGCTTCGTCGCCAAGGCCCCGCGCTGGGCGCTGGCGCACAAGTTCCCCGCCGAGCGCGCCGAGACCACGCTCGAATCGATCGACATCCAGGTCGGCCGCACCGGCAAGCTGACGCCGGTGGGCCGCCTCAAGCCGGTGCTGGTGGGCGGCGTCACCGTCACCAACGTCACGCTCCACAACCGCGACGAGATCGCGCGCCTCGGCGTCCGGCCCGGCGACAGGGTGGTGCTCCAGCGCGCGGGCGACGTCATCCCGCAGGTGGTCGACAACCTCACCCGCGAGGTGGAGCGCGAGCCCTACGTGTTCCCCGACCATTGCCCGCAGTGTCACTCGGAGGCGGTGGCGGCCGAGGGCGAAGTGGACGTGCGCTGCACCGGCGGCCTCGTCTGCCCGGCCCAGCGCACCGAGCGGCTGAAGCACTTCGTCAGCCGCGCCGCGCTCGACATCGAAGGGCTGGGGGAGAAGACGATCGACGAGTTCTTCGCCAAGGGCTGGCTGGAAAGCCCGGCCGACATCTTCCGCCTTCGCAAGCGTCGGGAGGAGATTCTCGGCCTCGAGGGATGGAAGGACAAGTCTGTGGACAACCTGTTGGCAGCGGTGGAGAACAAGCGCCGCCCGGATGCGGCGCGGCTGCTGTTCGGGCTCGGCATCCGTCACGTCGGCGCGGTTACGGCGCGCGACCTGATGAAGCGGTTCACCACGCTGCCGGAACTGCGCGCGCTTGCCGAGCGGGCGCACGTGAAGGAAGGCGAGGAGGCGGTTGTTGCGGCGACCGAGGCTTATGCCGAACTCGTGTCGATCGACGGTGTCGGCCCGGTCGTGGTCGAGGCGCTGGGCGACTTCTTCCACGAGGACCACAATCGCGCGGTCTGGGACGACTTGCTCAGCGAAGTGTCGCCGCCGGACTACGTCGTCGAGACGAAGGACAGCGCGGTCGCCGGCAAGACCGTGGTCTTCACCGGCAAGCTGGAGACAATGAGCCGCGACGAGGCCAAGGCGCAGGCCGAGCGGCTCGGCGCGAAGGCGGCGGGATCGGTATCGGCGAAGACGGACCTGATCGTGGCCGGGCCGGGCGCGGGCTCCAAGCTCAAGAAAGCCGCCGAACTCGGCATCGAGGTGATCGACGAGGCGGCCTGGGCGCAGATCGTCCAGGACGCGGGATAGGCGCGGGCATCATGCCCGGCGTTTTGCGCGTCCGTGTCGAGCGCAGCCCTGGCGCGAGCGGCTAGGGCCGGTGCGCTTCGACTGCATTCGACACGGACGCGGAACGGGAATGCCGCCACCGAAACCGGAGCGGCTTCAGGCGTGACGGCCCTTGCGTTCATGGACCTGGCGGTAGTGCTGGACCCGCGTCGCGCGCAGTCCGGCCATGCCTTCGCGCTCGATCGAGCGCTGCCAGGAAGCCAGTTCCTCAAGCGTGAGGTCGTAGCGTTCGCAGGCTTCCGCGATGGTCAGCAGTCCGCCGTTGACTGCCGCGACCACTTCAGCCTTGCGCCGCACCACCCAGCGGGAGGTGTTGGCCGGCGGCAGAGTGTCCTTGCTCAGCGGCTCGCCGAGCGGCCCGGTGACCACCTTGGGACGGGCGTTTTCAGTGTCAATCATTGGTTGGGCCCTCGAATGATGGTTGCCAACCCCCTGTGACTAAGGATTATCACTTAGAATCGTTAATTTGACCCGACTGTGAGTGGTTAATAAGATATTAGGTATAACTCTGTAAGTTGTTGCGAAAGCTGTGTAAAAATTCGTGAGATAAGTTGCCTGTCCGTTTACACATGCTTCACCTGCGTTAATTACCATTGGCGATGAGAGTATTAACGCAAGTGGGTGAGGTGGGAGTGTCGAAGCGTCGCCAACATTCCGCGTATGCATCCGCCGTGGCCCGGCACATCTCTTCCGAGGGGTGCCAGTTCGTGGTGGAGCAGGACGACATCGCCGAAGGGCAGCGCTTCAGCTTCGCGCTCGAAGGCCATCCGGCCGTGCGCGGGACGGTGCGCTGGGTCGTCAACGACCGTGTCGGCTTCGCCTTCGACCGGCCGATCTCGCGCGATACGCAGGCCGCCATGCAGCAGCGCTGCCGGATCGTTCAGGGTGTGGACCTCTACCTGTCCTGAACGGCCGGATCAGCCGCGCCGCTTGCGCAGCCAGAGGATCGACCAGTCTCCATTGACCATGCGCGCGGCGAGCCGCAGGCCCGCCCGGCGGCAGGCGGCGCGCACCGATGCCTCCTGCGTTTCCAGCAGGCCGGCCAGCAGCAGGTGCCCGCCGGGAACCAGCGCCGCGCCGAAGTCCGGGGCCAGCGAGACCAGCGGCCCGGCAAGGATGTTCGCCAGGATCAGGTCGTAGGGGCCGCGGGCGTCGAGCACCGGATGCGCCATGCCGTCGGCGACGGTCATCACCAGTTGGCCTCGGCCCGCACCCATGGCGACGCCATTGGCCTTCGCATTGTCCTCCACCACGCCGACGCAAACGGCATCGATGTCGCTCGCCGTCGCCAGCGTGCGGGGCCAGAGCGCCAGCGCCGCGAAGGCAAGCAGGCCAGTCCCGGTGCCGATGTCCGCGCAGTTGCGCACGACGAGGCCCTGCGCCTTCATGTGCGTCAGCATGGCGAGGCATCCGGCGGTGGTGGCGTGCTGGCCGGTGCCGAAGGCCTGGCTGGCGGGGATCGTGAAATCGACCACGCCGGGCTCGGCGGCGGGCGGGTGGTCGGGCGTGTGGACGTAGAAGCGGCCCGCGCGAATCGGCTCGAGCCCTTCCTGGCTGGCGACCAGCCAGTCGGTTTCGGGCAGTTCCTCCGCGGTCAGTTTTGGCGCCTTGCCCTCGAACAGGGCGGTGATGGCGATCCGGTCCGCGCGGGTCGGCTTGTGGTCGAGCCAGGCTTCGAGCTGCCAGTCGTCGGGCTTGTCCTCGGCGATCTCGCGCCCGGAGAGGACGATGCCGGGATCCCAGTCCCAGGCGTCCTCATGCGCCACGAGCGCGCCTTCGATGACGGTACGCGGCGCGAAGGCGGTGATTTTCCAGCTCACTTGGTCTTTTCCTTCGCGTTCTCTTCGGCAAGTCTCGCGGCGAACCGGGTCTCGGCGGTCCCGACATAGGCGCGGCAGGCGCCCGGATCGACCAGCGGCTGCTTGCCGGCGAAGCGTTCCATCATGGCGCTGGCCGCCGGGTGCGGCGTCAGCAGTACGTCGCAGGGCAGCGCCGCCATCGCCGCGAGGCCGGTGCGCACGGCGGCGATGCGATCCGCGTGATCGCTGAAGCGGTAGTTGCCCGAGGAGATGGTCGAGGAACTGTCGACATAGGCGATCATCTTGCAGTCGAACCCGGCGGTGCACGATTGCCAGGTCCAGCTGGTCGAGCCGGGCGCGTGGACCGGCGTCACGTGCGCCGTGACGGCGAGCTTGCCCACCACGACGCTGTCCCCGTCCGCGAGGGTGCGGTCGACGCGGACGGGCTCGATGGGGTCGAGCCCGGCAAACTGCGGGTCCTGCGGCGTGGGCTTTCCGGTCTGCAATACGGCCTTCTGCACGGACGTCGCGGCGATTTTCGCGCCCGTCGTGCGCTGCAGTGCGGCAAGGGCGCCGACGTGGTCGTGATGCTCGTGGCTGGCGACGATCCAGCGGATGTCCTTCGGATCGAACCCGGCGCGGCGGATGTTCGCCAGTACCGCGGGCGCGGCGCCGATCGCACCGGCGTCCACCAGCACGTGACCCTCGTCGCCCGTCACCAGGATCGCCGAGATGCCGCAGGTGCCGACGTACCAGGTGTTGGCGAATATGCGGGCCGGCGGCGCGGGATCGAGCCAGCCGTCGCGTCCGGCACAGGCGGCGGCGAGGTGGGCCGGCGTGGTGTCCGCAGCCGGCTTCGTCGCGGGCTTCGCCTGGGCGGGGAAGGGGGAGGCGACGGTGGCAACGGCCATGGCCAGGGCCAGCGTGATCGTGTTGCGGGTGCGAGTCATGG
>DATKFS010000396.1:0-8356 GCA_035511275.1 Novosphingobium sp. | reverse complement strand
CTGCGCAAGCTGGTGGCCGACCTGTCGGAGGGATAGACACAGGCCCGGTTGCCCGCACATGCACACTGTCGCGCCGTCGCCACGGCCGCTACAACCCAGGAAGACATCTCGATCGTGCCTGCTGACGAACTCCACTCGGTTCTCGACCTGCTGACGCTGCCCATCCCCGCCTTTGTCGAGGCGTCGTATGACCTGCTGCTGGGCCGTCACGCGGCGCCGGAGGAAGTCGCGGAGCGGGCCGGGTCCCTGCGCGCGGGCCTGGGCCGGCTGCGTTTCCTCGCGGACCTGAGCGAGTCGGCCGAATATCGCCGCCGCCAGGCCGAACTCCTGCGCGGGCAGGGCGACGTGGCGTTCCTCGAGGACCTTTACGAACGCTACCTCGGGCGACCGATCGACCCCCAGGGCATGACCCGCTACTTGCGTCTCCTTGCGCGGGGCAAGAGCCGTCGCCGCATCCGACGCAACATCGCCGGCTCGCGCGAGGCACGCGCGAAACGCACGCTGTGGTTCGAACTCGACCGCCTTATTGCCGACGAGCAGGCCGAGCGGCATTGGCTGCGGCGTTGGTCAGGCAGATCCCGTCGGCAGGAACGGCGCGAAAACCGGATGCAGGAGGCTCTGCTCCGGCATCGCCCTGAGGTTTCGCCCCCGGCCTTCGCGCGTGCCCCGCAGGACGCGGGCGCGACGTTGCCCGAAGCCCATTCCGACGCCTTTGCGGGCCTGAGCCGCGAGGCCCTCGATGTGCTTGCCCGGGCACGGCAAGCCGCGCGCGGGGGGAGAGCCTGATGCGCATCGTCATCGACCTGCAGGCCGCACAGGGTCCCAGCCGGCACCGGGGCATCGGCCGCTACGCCATGGCCCTTGCGCAGGGGCTCGCCCGCAACCGCGGCGAGCACGAGATCTTCGTGGCCCTCAACGGCCTGCTGGCCGACACCATAGAGCCGATCCGCGCCGCGTTGTCGGGACTTGTGCCCGAGACGAATTTCCTCGTCTGGACTGCCCCAGGTCCGGTCGCCACCGCTGATCCGCTCAACGATCCGCGCCGTCTCGCCGCCGAACTCGTGCGCGAGAGCGCACTGGCGAGCGTTTCACCCGACTACGTCATCGTTTCCTCGGTGTTCGAAGGGTACGGCGAGGACATCGTCACCAGCATCGGCAGCCTCAGCTCGGCGGTGCCGACGGCAGCAGTGCTCTACGACCTCATTCCGCTGATACATCGGCAGGTCTACCTGGCCAGTCCGCTCATCGAGCGCTGGTACGAGAACAAGCTCGCCCATCTGCGCAATGCCGACCTGCTGCTGGCAATCTCGGAATCGTCCCGGCAGGAAGCGCTGGAGTGGATCGATTCCGATCCCGGCGAAGTGGTGAACATTTCCACGGCCGCCGACGATCACTTCACCCCCGGCGAGGTGAGCGCCGAGATGCGCGCGCATCTGGCGCAGACCTACGGGCTCGACCGGCCCTTCGTGATGTACACCGGCGGTATCGACTATCGCAAGAACATCGAAGGTCTGATCGCTGCCTTTGCCCGCCTGCCCGCGGGGGTACGCAAGGCGCACCAGCTCGCCATCGTCTGCGCCGTGCAGGATGCCGAGCGGACCCGCCTGCTGAAGCTCGCACGGGAAGCGGGGCTGTCCAACGGCGACGTGGTGCTCACCGGCTTCATCCCCGAAGACGACCTGCTGGCGTGCTACCGTGGCTGCGAGCTGTTCGTCTTCCCGTCCTGGCACGAGGGTTTCGGCCTTCCCGCGCTCGAGGCGATGAAGTGCGGACGCGCGGTGATCGTCGCCGACCGTGCCGGGCTGCCCGAGGTCGTCGGGCTCGAAAGCGCGCTGTTCGACCCCTTCGACCTCGACGCGATGAGCGCGAAGATCCACGCGGTCCTGACCGACGAGACATTGCGCCGGGAACTGGAGCGCCACGGCCCGACGCAGGCCGCGACGTTCAGCTGGGACACGACGGCCCGCCGTGCCTGGGCCGCGCTGGAGACCGCGCATGGCAGGCAGGCCAACGCCGCCCGCCCCGCCCCGCCGCAGCGCCGCCCGCGCCTCGCCTTCGTGTCCCCGGTGACGCCGCAAGCCAGCGGCATCAGCGACTACAGCGCCGAACTCCTGCCCGAGCTGGCTCGCCACTATCAGATCGACATCGTCACCCCGAACGGAACCTCGGACAACCCGTGGATCCGGGGCAACTGCGGCATCTTGGATGTGGAGGCGTTCCGCCGCAACGCCGGTGGCTATGACCGCGTGCTGTACCACTTCGGCAATTCCGAATTCCACGCCCACATGTTCGGCCTGCTCCGCGAGATTCCCGGCGTCGTCGTCCTGCACGACTTCTTCCTGTCCGGCATCATCGCCCATCTCGACAAGACCGGCCAGCGGCCCGGCATCTGGGCGCGGGCACTGTCCGATTCGCATGGCTGGGCGGCCGTCGTCGAACGCTACAAGGCCGAGGACAACGACGGGGTGATCTGGGCCTATCCCTGCAACCTGCCAGTCCTGCAGGACGCCTTGGGCATCATCGTCCATGCGGACTACTCGAGCCATCTCGCCCGCGAGTGGTATGGCGACCGGGCGGCGGACGACTGGCGGCTGATCCCGCACCTGCGCCAGCCGCTCCCGGTCGACCGGGCGGCGGCACGCCAGGCCCTGGGCATCGGGGCCGACGATTTCGTCGTCTGCAGTTTCGGTCATATCGCCCCCACCAAGAGGAGCCAGATGCTGCTCGAGGCGTGGCTCGCCAGCCCGCTGGCCCGCGATCCCCGCTGCCGCCTTGTGTTCGTGGGGCAGAACCACGGCAGCCGCTATTGCAACGCGCTGGAGCGGCAGGCCCGTTCCGCAGCGACGAAGGGGCGCGTGGAGATCACGGGCTGGGCCGATATCGGCAAGTTCCGTCACTGGCTCCAGGCTGCCGACGTCGCCGTCCAGCTACGCACGCTTTCGCGCGGCGAAACCTCCGGCACGGTGCTGGACTGCATGAACGCGGGGGTTGCGACGATCGTCAACGCGCATGGGGCCATGGCCGAACTGCCGGGCGATGCGGTGTGGATGTTGGAAGACGAATGCACGGTGGACGAACTCGCCGCCGCGCTCGAAGCCCTGTATCGTCAGGATCAGCGCCGTGCCGAACTCGCGCAGGCCGGCAAGGCCTATGTGACGCGCCACCATCAGCCACGCCGCTGCGCCACCGCCTATGGCGAGGCGATCGAGCACTACTACGCGCGCGGCGCCGTCGGCGAACAGGGGCTGCTCCGTGCCTTGACCGCACACGGGCCTGCCCTGAGCCTGTCCGAAGGCGACTGGGCCGGCCTTGCCTCGGCGGTGGCGGGCACCCTGCCGCGCCCGCCCCGCCCGCGCCGGCTGTTGCTCGACGTCACGGCCCTCGCGGATGCGACCGCAGGCGCGGCATGGCCGGATTCCAAACTCGGCGACATCCAGATACTGCGCCGGTGGCTGCTGAACCCGCCGGTCGGCTGGACCGTCGAGCCTGTGCGGGCCGACCCGCAGCGCGCGGGACTGCGTCACGCGCGCCGCTTCGCCTGCGCCCTTCTGGAAATCCCGGATAGCTGGTGCGAGGACGACGTCGTCGAAGTGACGGCCGGCGATGCTTTGCTGGGACATGCCTCGGGATCCGGCCTGGGCCTGGAAAGCCGCGAGCTGCAGCCCCTCCTTCGCACCTGGCGGCAACGCGGCTCGGGCGTGCACTTCATCGTGCGCGATGCGATGAGGACGGCTTCCGGCACGGATGTCGTCGCGCCGGAGATGTGCGATGCCCTTGCGACATGCGATGGTATCATCTGTGCGTCGCGGCCAATGGCAGAGCAGGTCGAAGCCTGGCTGGCAGGCCCCGGCGAGGAAACGCCGACAGCGCCCCTCGCGTGGCTCGAGCCCGAGGGTGGGCATGTCCATGAGCACGGCAAGGTCGTGGTACGCACCGGTGCCGGTCGTGTTCCGGAGCGATCTGCGGGCAGCTTTGAGGCGGTCCTGGAAATGCTGGTTGCGACAACAAATGTACGCTGAGGCGGTGCCATTGACAAACCGCCACGTTTTGCCGAGAAATCCGGCGTATTTGTTCCGATTTCCTATATTAGCCATTTAAAACATGGAGTTGGCATCCGCCAGGTCGCTTGATGAACAAAACCAGCATTTCTGTCGTCATCTGCACGAACGGCCGGCGCCATTCACTTGAAGTGGCTTTGGAAAGCCTACGCCAGCAGCGGTATCACAATTTCGAGGTCTGCGTCGTCACCGGTCCCGACGAAGACGGCACCGAAGAGATGCTCGACGCCTGGCGGCCCTCGATCAAGTACGCCCGCAATCCGGAGCGCAACCTGTCCAAGTCGCGCAACCTCGGCATCCGTCTCGCTGCAGGCGAGATCGTCGCCTTCATCGACGACGATTCGATTCCCGAGACGGAATGGCTGGAACAGATCGCCGCGGCTTACGACAACCCCCGGGTCGGCGGTGCGGGCGGCCATGTGTTCGACAACTCCGGCCTGGAGTTCCAGTGGACCTACGGCACCACGGACCGGCTCGCGGAAGCCAACCTGACGTGGCAGCGCCACATGGCCGAGTTCAACCATCCCTATTCCTACAACTACCCCCACATGCTCGGTGCGAACAGCACGTTCCGGCGCGAGGCGCTGATCGACATCGGCGGCTTCGACGAGGAGTTCGAATACTTCCTCGACGAGACCGACGTGATGCTGCGCATGGTCGATAGGGGATGGTCCATCGCGCAGCTGGCCGATGCCTACGTCCATCACAAGTTCCTTCCGAGCAACGTCCGCAACCGGAAGAACTACCTGACGGACTGGTACTCCATCCTGAAGAACAAGCTCTATTTCATGGTCCGCCATGGCAAGGGCTACCATGAGCCTTACGACATCATCTCGCGCTGGGTGAAGTTCGTCGAGAATGCCCGGGTTCACATGGAAAACGGCGTCGTCGCCGGGGAACTGGAACCGCAAAGCCGCGACCGCTTCGAAAGCCAGGCCGAGGAAGCCTATCGCGTCGGCATGGCCCGCGCGGCGGAAGACCGGCCCCGGCTGATCGAACCGGCCCTGCTGGTGCAGGCACCGGCGTTCAAGCCGTTCGATCGCCTGCTCGGACACGACGATTCCCGGACCTACGGCCTGTTCACCTGGCAGTACGCGCCCGGCAAGCCCGTCGGCGGCATCGCGCGCTACGTGCTCGACCTTGCCATCGGCCTGCGCGACATGGGCCATCGCGTCCACCTGTTCACCAACGCCGAAGACAACGTGCCGCGCGTCGATTTCGAGGACGGCATCTGGATTCACCGGCTGGGCAAGTGGGAGCACCCCCGCGCACCGAGGCACACCTCCGACGGCGTGGTGCCCCAGCATGTCTGGGCGGCGGCCGACCAGCGGCTTGCCTACGTCGAGCGCCTCGTCGAGCGCGGGGTCGCCTTCGATGCCTTCTATTCGCCGATCTGGGATGCCGAAGGCGCCGCTTTGCTCGATTCCGGCCGTTTCCCGGTGGTGGTCGGCCTGCAGACGACCGTCGGCCTGATGCTGGATTCGTACCCCGAGAAGCGCTCCGACGCCGGCTTCATGCACCATGCCCGCCCCATGATCGCGCTGGAGCGCGAGTTCGTCGGGAAAGCCCATGCCGTTCACGCCATCAGCGACGCGATCCGCCGCGACGTCGAGAAGGTCTATGGCATCAACATCAAGCGCCAGACCGCGGTCGTCCCGATCGGAACGCCGGACAGTTCGCAGCAGGATTTCGTGCCGCCCCCGGAAAGGCTGCCCGGCGTCGACACGCGGATCCTTTTCCTTGGCCGCCTCGAGACGCGCAAGGGCATCGACGTCCTCCTCTCGATCACGCCGAAGTTGCTCGAACGCTATCCGAACCTGCAGATCGACGTCGTCGGCAACGACAAGATCTGGCCGCCCTACGGCAACGACTACCGCCAGGCCTTCGAGCGCGAACACTGGGACAAGCCCTACTTCAACCGCATCATCTTCCACGGCGAACTGCCCGACGAGATGGCGCGCGGCTTCTACGCCGACTGCGATATCTACGTGTCACCCTCGCGCTACGAGAGCTTCGGAATCGTGTTCGTCGAGGCCATGATGTACGGCAAGCCCTCGGTCGGCTGCCGCATCGGCGGGATGGAGGAAACCATCCTCGACGGCGAGACGGGCCTGCTCGCCGAGCCGGGTGACGCAGATACGCTCTACGACGCCCTGAGCACCCTCGTCGGCGACCCCGTCCTGCGCAAGCGCATGGGCGAGACCGGTCGCCGCCGGTTCGAGAAGGTGTTCCAGCGCGCGGACATGGCGCGTGGCGTCGCCGAACTGCTGGAAACCGCAACCCGCGCCTGGGAAAAGACGCCGGGAGGCCGGGCCGCCCTCGCAGCCAGGCCGCCGGTCGCCACCGTGCCCGGAAACGGTGCCTCTGCCGCCGGAAGCGACGCCGCACCCCAATCCGCCACCCCGGCGCCGGTCGCGCCGCGCTCCGACGTCTTCGCGAGCGTCGGCCATGCCGGCGGCAAGTCGGTCGAGATCGTCGTGCCGGTGTGGAACGCCGCGCGCTGGCTGCCGGTCATCTGCGATGCCTACGACCGCCTCGGCCTCTCGCCGCTCTATGTCGTGGATGAGCGGTCGAGCGACGAGAGCCTCGAACTTCTGCTCGACCGGAATGCGCGCGTCATGGTCGCCAGGGGCGAACACCCCCGTGTCGAATCGCTGATGACAAGCGTGGTGCAGCAACTCGACTGCGAATGGATCCTGCGCTTCGACGACGACGAATTGCCTTCGCGCGCGCTCGTCGACTGGGTGCGCGACAACCTTCAGGACACCCGGGCCGACATCGTCGGTTTCTGGCGCCTGTGGGTCTATCACGCGAAGGCCACCGACGAATGGATGACCACGGACATGCGCGTGCCCTACGGTGAATGGGGCAAGGACCGGCAATATCGCCTGTTCCGCCGCGAAGCGGTCGAACTGACCGACGGGATCCACACGCCCGGCTTCGTCCTCAAGGACGAAGTCATCGCCCCCGACCGCGCCACGATGTACCATTTCGACTGGGTAGTGCGCGACTACGACGAACGGGTGAGCAAGCTGGACCGCTACAACGCGCAGTATCCCGACGCCGGAAACTCGCAGAAGATGGCCTACCTTCCCGAGGACAACGATGCCGGCATCTACGAGTTCGCCCCGCTTGGCGACCGCGACATCGCATCGGCGTCCGTCGCGCTGAAAAACACCCGGAACTGATCGCTTCCGATTCTTCGAATTCTTGCCGAAAGTGCAACCGATGCCGACCAACGTCCCGTCCATTCTCTCCTTGTTCGAAGCCAATGCCAGCGATTTCGTCCGGGATGCCTATGCGGTCATCCTTGGCCGCGAACCCGATGAATCGGGTGCGGAGACATTCGAGAAGAAGCTGGGTTCGGGCAGCGCGGCGAATCGCCGGAAGGTCATCCTGGCCCTTGCCCGCTCGCCCGAAGCGCGCGCGCGCACGCCGCTGCTGCCGATCATTGCCCGCGAAGCGCTGCGCATCCGGCGCTGGCGCTTCCTTCCGTGGAACCGCTCCGCCATCGTGATGGCCACTGCCCAGGCCGCCAGCCAGACCTCGATGGAAGCGCTCGTCCGGTCCATCGAGTGGCAACTCCACGCGATCGGGGAGCGCCTCGATCGCGGCGATTGGGCACGCTCCGGCGCGCACCACACGATCCCCGCCGACGACCGCGCGCTTCCCCTGGTCGAACACACCATGCGCACGCTGAAGGGCATGTCCTTCGCGCTCACCCGGATCGAGAGCAAGCTCGACCAGTAAGCTGCATGCAGGGGCGGCGCCTCCGAAACGCGACGCCCCTCAAGCCTGCAACCGCGAACCAGGTACGCCGGTCGGGGACCGCGGCACGCGTTTGCGCCGTCGGAGCCACAGAGGTCGCTCGACGCAAAAAATGCCGGTTCCGTTGGTGAAATGGTGCACCCGACAGGATTCGAACCTGTGGCCTCTGCCTTCGGAGGGCAGCGCTCTATCCAGCTGAGCTACGGGTGCAGTGGAGGGGCGGTTAGCAGAGGGTGGCGGGGGTTTCCAGCGGCAATTTGGCGCCATCGTCACGCGGATGCGGTCATGGCTTGCCAGTTCCCTGTATGTTCCTATTATGGCGGCATGGCCGAAGCCGATTCTCTCCCCCTGCTCCGCACCGCATCCGACGTCGCGCGCGGGATCGCCCGCCTGTTTGCCCGCAACGGAATCTGGTGCATCCCCGAAATGCCGCTGCGCTGCGGCCGCCGCGCCGATCTCATGGGGATCGACGCCAAGGGCCACGTCATCATCGTCGAGATCAAGGTCTCGCGCGCCGACCTGCTGGGCGA
>DATKFS010000395.1:0-1524 GCA_035511275.1 Novosphingobium sp. | reverse complement strand
GGGCGAGAACTGGCAGCTGACCGCCGGCTGGCGGAGCCGCTTTTCTCATTGCCTCCTCTTCAACCCGACCGATCCGCGCTCCGCCCGCTACAACCCCCTGCTTGAAGTGCGGAAGGGCCCCGACGAGGTCCGCGATGTTCAGAACATCGCCGATATCCTGGTCGATCCGGAAGGGGCGCTCGAACGGCGCAATCACTGGGAGAAGACGAGCCACGCCCTGCTGGTCGGCGCGATCCTGCATGTCCTTTATGCGGAGGAAGAGAAGACGCTTGCCCGGGTGGCGACGCTGCTGTCGGACCCGCGACGCTCCTTCGAGCACACGCTGCGCGCCATGATGGCGACGAACCATCTGGGCACGCCGGACCGCCCGGAGGTCCATCCCGTTGTGGCGTCGGCTGCCCGGGAGGTCCTCAACAAGTCCGACAATGAACGCTCCGGCGTGCTCTCGACCGCCATGTCGTTTCTGGGGCTTTACCGCGATCCGATCGTCGCGGCGACCATCTCGGCCTGCGACTGGCGGATCGCCGATCTCGTCGATGCGGCACGGCCCGTCTCGCTCTATCTGGTCATTCCGCCGGCCGACATCTCGCGCACGAAGCCGCTGGTGCGTCTCGTGCTCAACCAGATCGGGCGGCGCCTCACCGAGAAGCTCGAAGGCGATCCGGCGAAGCGCCGGCGTCATGGGCTTCTCATGATGCTGGACGAGTTCCCGGCGCTCGGGCGGCTCGATTTCTTCGAGACGGCGCTCGCCTTCATGGCGGGCTACGGGATCAGGGCCTATTTGATCGCGCAGTCCCTGAACCAGATATCCAAGGCCTATGGTGAGAACAATGCGATCCTCGATAACTGCCATGTCCGGATCGCCTTCTCGTCGAATGACGAGCGGACGGCGAAGCGCATTTCGGACGCGCTGGGGACCGCAACGGAACTCCGCGCGCAGCGCAACTATGCCGGTCATCGGCTCGCGCCCTGGCTCTCCCACGTCATGGTCTCGCGGCAGGAGACGGCGCGCCCGCTGCTGACGCCGGGTGAGGTGATGCAATTGCCGCCGGCCGACGAGCTGGTGCTGGTCTCGGGCCTCGCGCCGATCCGGGCGAAGAAGCTTCGCTATTACGAGGACAGGAACTTCACCGAGCGGGTGAAGCCGGCGCCGGTCCTTGCCGAGAATGGTTACCGTGACCGGCCCGCCGCCCGTCCCGACGACTGGAGCGGCCAGGTGCGTGGGCTCGATCATCGGCTCGCCGCCACAAGTGTACCCGATCCCGATGCCGGGCTGGCGGAAGAGGAAGGCGGGCTGCAGCAGCAGCGCCATCCGGGCCTGCAGGCGAAGGAGGTCGCGAAGCCGCGCGAACCTCGCGAGGCGACGCTCGGCCTTTTCGACGATGACGGCGATGCGGGTGCCGATCCCAAGGCAATGGATGGGGGAAAACGCGCCGGACGCAGCGCGATCAAACGCGCCTATGCGGCCAATGCGGGGAGCGACGGCGACCGGCAACGCGCTTCGCAAGAGCTTCTTCCCGGATT
>DATKFS010000394.1:0-13499 GCA_035511275.1 Novosphingobium sp. | reverse complement strand
CCCTCGATCCCCAGCAGCGAGAACAGCACGCCGCCGAGCACGCCCTGCACCACGGCGACGACCACGGTGCCGCGCATCGTGGCGCGCACCACGAGCAGGAAGTTCTCGATCAGCGAATCGCGCGTGTCGGCGTGAAGGGGCATGCTCGTGCGCACCATTTCGCCGTAGCGCTTGCCGTCGCGCAGCAGGAAGTAGCTGAGGTAGAGCATCACGCCGAGCGCCGCGATGAAGCTGAGCGCGCTCTGCCCCACGGTCAGCGCGCGGCCGGCGACGGCCTGCAGCCCGCTGGTGATGCCCGATCCGAACTGGCGGCGGATGTTGTCGAAATCGGTCAGCCCGTATTCCTCGACCATGCCACGCAGGCGGTCGGGAAGGGCGTTGAGAATCTGCTGGAAGATGCGGCCGAAGTCGATCTGGCCGCTGGAGATCTTCTGGTAGAGCGCCGTCGCTTCGTTGACGATGCTGATGCCGAGCAGGATCGTCGGCACCACGAACAGCGCGATCAGCCCGAACAGGACGATCGAGGTCGCAAGGTTGCTGCGCCCGTTGAGACGCCGCGCGAGCTTTGCTGTGAGCGGCTGGAACATGATCGCCGCGACGACGCCCCACAGCACGGCGCCGAAGTAGGGAGCCAGCAGGTAGGCGGCGGCAAGCGTGATGACGACGACGAGGATGGCGAAGCCGATGTCCTCGATTTCAAGGCCGCGCGTACCTTGAGTATCGCTGCGCGGTGAATTCATGCTTTCCCCCTAACACGTCCCGGCACGGCCCCCGGCCGCTCCTCCCTGGCAAAAGTGCCGGGAGGAGCGCGGGTTCCCGCGCGGCAAGCGCAGAGGGCGTCCGCCTTAGTCCTCGGCGGGCTTGCTCTGCAGCTGGCAGTAGTTCTGAATACCCATGCGCTCGATCATGTCGAACTGCTTTTCGAGGAAATCGACATGCTCTTCCTCGCTTTCGAGGATGCGCTCGAAGATTTCGCGGCTGACGTAGTCGCGCACCGATTCGGCGTGGGCGATGGCTTCCTTGAGCATCGGCAGGGCATCGTATTCGAGCGCGAGGTCGGCCTTGAGGATTTCCTCGACCGTCTCGCCGACGCGCAGCTTGCCGAGCGACTGGAAGTTGGGGAGGCCACCGAGGAACAGGATGCGATCGGCGAGCACGTCCGCGTGCTTCATCTCGTCGATCGATTCGTGGCGTTCGTATTCGGCGAGCTTCTTGATGCCCCAGTTGTCGAGCATGCGGTAGTGCAGCCAGTACTGGTTGATCGCGGTCAGCTCGTTGAACAGGGCCTTGTTCAGGAACTCGATAACCTTCTGGTCACCATTCATCGCGCGGAAACTCCTCTATGTGAGCCGCGGCCTATAGGCGAAACAGGTACTGGAGTTCAAGTCAGGTCATGTCAGGCGGCTGCAGAGATTCCCATTCCGGTGGACGACAGTTCGTCGGCAATGATGTCTTCGGCCTCGTCGAGGCACTGGCGGCACTGAGGAGCGCGTCCGAGCGAACCGTAGATGGCCTCCGCACTGCCGCGACAGCGGCGCGCGGCGCAGCGAAGCTCGGTTTCCCGGATGGCATTGCAGATGCACACGTACATGAGCGAATCCTCTAGTCCCTCCCCAATATATGCGAGTGCGAATGGATCGCAATAGCATATTTTTCGAGACGGTTCAGAGGCGGTTGGGAAGGGCCCTGCGCTCGACCAGCGAGCGCCAGACCCATTCGAGCGGCCCGCGCCGGAAATGGCGCAGCCAGACCGGGCTCCAGGCCAGCATCAGCGCCCAGCCGCCGACGACGAACGGCCACTGCGCCAGCGGCCCGACCTGAGCGAAGAGGCCGAGGCCCCAGCCGTAGAAGGCGAAGGTCATGACCAGGCTGGTCAGCACATAGTTGCTGAAGGCCATGCGTCCGGCTGCGACCAGGCGGCGGCCAAGCCACGTCGGTGCGAGGCGCGGCGCGGCGAGCACGAGCAGCCCGGCATAGCCGCATCCGCCCAGCAGGTGCGGCATCGCGAGACCCCAGACGAGCGCCGCGTTCATCGCAACCGGCGGGAAATGGCGAGGCCAGGCCCAGGCAAGGAACAGGCCCGTCAGCACCAGCCCGGCGAGTGTGCAGGCCAGCGCGATTTCGACCAGCCGGCGGCGGGGGAGGCGGCCGTCGAAGAACCCGCGTCGCCAGGCCACCATGCCGATCAGCATCAGCGGCAGCGTCTCGGAAAAGACGCCGGAGACCATCTGCACCTGCCAGAACGGCCGCTCCACCAGCTTGACGCGCACGAGTTCGAAGTAGCCGAGATGCGCCTCGCGCAGTTCCTGGGCGGCCCAGGCATGGATCGGCTCGATGCGTTCGGCCAGCAGGCGTAGCTGCGCGGCCCCGGCGACGTGGTCGCGCACGGCGGTCTCGGCGGTGATGGCGGCGGCGGCATCGAACATGCCCCAGACATGCCAGCCGTAGTAGAGCAGAAGCGCGAGGACGAGCAGGACCCCGTTGCTCAGCGGCCGCAGCAGCAGCGCCGCGATGCCGCAAGCGGCGTAGACGAACAGGATGTCGCCCCACCACAGCAGCAGGTAGTGCAGCATACCCAGCAGCAGCAGCCAGCCCAGCCTTCGCAGCTGGAGCGAATCGCCGTCGCGCCCGGCGGCCTCGGCGCGCTCCCAGAACAGGACCAGCCCGGCGCCGAACAGCAGCGAGAACAGCGCCCGCATCTTCCCCTCGAACAACAGGAAGTTGAAGGCATAGGCCGCCTCGTCGAGCGGGCCGACCGGCCAGGGCAGGTTGGGCGACGTGGCCGAGATCATCGGTCCGGCGAACCCGGCGATGTTGATGGCGAGGATGCCGAGCACCGCCACCCCGCGAATCAGGTCGAGCGTGGCGAGGCGCGGGCGGGGCGGGGTGCCCTCCGCGTCGGTTTCCGCTTCGGTGGCGGGCGTGGTCAGTCCCTGACCGGCAGGCACCCGAAGCCACCGGCGGTCAGGCGCGCGCAGGCCGCCTCGGCTTCGGCGCGGGAGGCGAAGCCCGTGGCCTGCAGCTTGGTCAGCTTGCCCGCGGGCACCAGCGCCTTGGCATGGCCTGCGAGCTCGGGGCGGCTGCGCACGCGGGTCCAGAGCGCCTCGGCATTGCCGGCCACCCCGAAGGCGCCGAGCTGCGCGCGCCAGGGGCCGGATGCTGCTGGCGCGGGCTTTGGCGCCGGTTGCGCGGCGGCGGTGCGGGTCGGCGTGGGGACGGGCGTCCTCGGCGTCGGTCTTGGAGCGGGAGCGGGCGGCGGTGCGGCGCGGGTGTAGTCGGCACCGGCGGTCGACGGGCTGTCGGTTCCGGCGACGCGGGAGGCTTGCGCCACGGCGCCGCGCGCCTCGACGATAGCGGGCGCGGCCTGCCGGGGCGCCGGTTCGGCGACGGCGAGCTGCGTGCCGAGTTCGGCGGACGTGTTGAGGCGCTGGCGGTTCGCCTGCGCCTGCGCGGCGATCTGGTTGGCGAGTACGACGCTCTTCTGGCGGTCGGCCAGCGGGATGTGCTGGTCCATCTGCGCCTTCGCGCCGGTGGCCTGCGGCAGTCCTTCCTGCTGGGCGAGGCTGACGAGCGCATAGGCGCGCACCCAGTCCTTGGCCACCATGTCGCCGTTGAAGTGGGCAACGCCCAGGATGTACTGCGCCCGCGCATCGCCGCGCGCCGCCGAACCCTCGATATAGGGCAGGGCGCGGGCGCGTTCGCCGCGCTGGAACAGCAGCAGGCCGTAGCTGTCGGCCGCCTGGAGGTGGCCTTTCGCCGCGGCCTTGCCGTAGAGATCCTCCGCCTTGGCGAGATCGAGCGGGACGCCGCGGCCCATCTTGTACGCCTGCGCCAGGTTGAACTGCGCATCGGGATCGCCGCGATCGGCGGCGGGGCGCCACTGCGCGATGGCGGCAGCGTAGTCGCCCGCGGACCAGGCATCGACGCCGGCCTTCACGTCGGCCAGCGCCGGCGGGGCGAGCAGCAGGCTCGCGCCCAGCACGAGCAGGCCGGAACGGAGGAAGGGAAGAACTGTGTTCAAATCGATGTCGCCCGGTCCAGCCTCGAGGTTTCTGCCATGGTAAGCGCATTGGTGCCGGCCGTGCCAGCATGCAAGGCGCCAAAGTCCCATTTTGAAGCGGAAATCTGCGTAACCGAGAACAGTTAACGCCCGGTGACGATGGGGATCGCCTCCGCCCGGCCGCGATCGGTCCGGCGGCGGAAACCGGGAAACTACGAGCTTAACCGTAAATTAGGAACGTTCTGGCACTTCCTCCTTCGAAGGTTCGGGAGAGGCGCAAGCCTGCCCGACGCATCGGCTGCGGGGGAACGGTTTTGCGCGTACTGGCTTTGGCATCGCAGAAGGGCGGTTCGGGGAAGACTACCCTGTCCGGCCATCTCGCCGTGCAGGCGCAGCGCGCGGGGGCGGGGCCGGTGGTCCTGATCGACACCGATCCGCAGGGTTCGCTCGCCGACTGGTGGAACGAGCGGGAAGCGGAGATGCCCGCCTTCGCGCAGACCACCGTGGCGCGGCTCGCAGGGGACCTGCAGGCGCTGCGCCAGCAGGGCTTCCGGCTGGCGGTCATCGACACGCCGCCCGCGATCACCCTGGCGATCCAGACCGTCATCCAGGCCGCCGAGCTGGTGGTGGTGCCGACCCGGCCCAGTCCGCACGACCTGCGCGCCGTGGGCGCCACCGTCGATCTGTGCGAGCGTTCGGGAAAGCCGCTGCTGTTTGTCGTCAACGGCGCCACGCCCAAGGCGCGGATCACGGCCGAGGCGGCGGTCGCGCTGTCGCAGCACGGCACCGTGGCGCCGGTCACCCTGCACCAGCGCACCGATTTCGCGGCATCGATGATCGACGGGCGCACGGTGATGGAAGTCGATCCCAATGGCCGCTCCTCGCAGGAAGTGGGCGCCTTGTGGAACTATGTTGCGGATCGCCTGGAAAAGAACTTCCGGCGCACCGTTTTCGCCGCTCCCGCGCCCGGCCAGCCGATGCCGCAGGGGGCGCTGCGGCCCGTGGGCGGCTTCGGCCGCCGGGTGACCGTGTCCTGATGGGAATGAATGTGATGGAACGCCGCAACAGCACTGCCCGGAACGCGGGCTTCACCCTGTGCTCGGCCATGGTCGCGGCGCTGCTTGCCGGCTGTTCGGGCCAGCCGCAGGTCGCCAGTGCCTCGGCGCCGGTGACCGATGCGCCGATGGGCGAGCCGGCACGCACGGTGGACGACAGGATCCTCGCCAAGGCCGAGGCGCGGGTGGCCAAGGCGCCCGACAACGCGGCCGCGCGCGCCGACCTCGCGCAGGCCTACTTCGCCGCCGGTCGCTTCGATTCGGCCGCGACCACCTTCGAGGACGCGATTGCGCTCGGCAGCCAGAGCCCGAAGACCGGCCTCAGCCTCGCGCTCGCCTATGTCGGCTCGGGGCGCAACCCGCAGGCGCTGGACGTGCTGGCGCGCTGGCGGGACCGGATTCCGGCGAGCGACTTCGGGCTCGCGGTCGCGCTGGCGGGCCAGCCGGCGCACGGCGTCGCGCTTCTCACCGATGCCCTGCGCGGCGGCGACAACAGCCCCAAGGTGCGCCAGAACCTCGCCTATGCCTACGCGCTCGACGGGCGCTGGTCGCAGGCGCGCGTGGTCGCCTCGCAGGACGTCCCCGCCGACCAGCTGGACGACCGCATCGCCGAATGGGCCGCCCATGCCCGCCCCGAACAGGCGAAGGCGCGCGTCGCCGGACTGCTCGGCACGCCGCTCCGCTCCGATCCGGGCCAGCCCGCCGCGCTGGCGCTGGGCCGCCCGCAGGACGCCTCGCGCATGGCCATGGCCGCCGCCGAGGCGCCGCCGGTCGCGGCGCCCGTACCCGCTCCGGAGCTGCCGGCGGTCGAGACGGGCGAGAGCTTCTGGGGCGCCGATGCGGCAGAGGCTCCGGCCTCCATCGCCGTGCCCGCCGAGGAAGCACCTGAACCTGCCCCGCCGACACGAACCACCATCGAGCGCGCCTTCGCCGACCTCAGGCCGGCAAAGCCGCTCAAGGCCGCGAAGCCTTCCGCCGGCAAGGCCGTTGCGGTGCAGGGCAGCCATCTCGTCCAGCTCGGCTCGTTCACCACCCGCGAGGGGGCGGAGCGGGCCTGGGGCATCTACGTCAAGCGCAACCCGGCGCTGCAGGGCCACGCCATGCGCATCACCGAGGCGCAGGTCCAGGGTCGGCGCTACTTCCGCGTCGCCGCCGAGGGCTTCGACCGGGGCAGGGCCGAGGGGCTGTGCTCCACGGTGCGCGGCCGGGGCGACACTTGCCTCGCCTACGCCGACACCGCGGGCCGACCGGGGCAAGGCGCAGGTCCGATGCTGGCGCGCAGCCGCTGAGGCCGGGCGCCTAGCCACTTCCCCTGTGAAAAGTCGTCCCGGCGGTCCCCGCTTTCGCGGGGACGACGGGATTTAGCGCGAACCCTTCTTCGTGCGGACCACGACGCCGCCCTTGAACAGCGCGAGGACGCGGCCCTGGACGGGCTGGAGGTCGAACGGGGTATTGCCCGCGCTGGCGGCCATCTTGTCGGAATTGACGATCCACGGCCGGTCGGTTTCGATCACCGCGATGTCGGCCTCGAGGCCCGGAGCGAGCCGTCCCGCCGCGACGCCGAGCAGGCGCGCGGGATTGCCCGCCAGCAGGTCGAAGGCGCGGCCCATGTCGATCACGCCGTCGCGCACGAGGCTGAGGGTGAGCGGCAGCAGCGTCTCCGCGCCCGACATGCCCGGTGCCGAATCGGCGAAGGGCAGTCGCTTGTCCTCGGGGCCGCGCGGGTCGTGGCCGGAGGCGACGATGTCGATCGTGCCGTCCGCCACGGCGGCGATCACCGCCTGCCGGTCCGCCTCGCGGCGCAGCGCCGGGGAGAGGTGGGTGAAAGTGCGGAAGGCGCCGATCGAAAGGTCGGACAGCATGAAATAGGCGGGGCTGACGCCTGCCGTCACCTTGAGCCCACGCGCCTTCGCCGCCTGCACGAGATCGAGCCCGGCGGCAGTGGTGACGTTGCGGAAGTGGATCGCGGCATTTGCCATCTCGGCCAGCGCGATGTCGCGGGCGATGGCGATGGCCTCCGCCTGCGCGGGGGCGCTGGGCAGGCCGAGACGGGTGGCCATCTCGCCCGCGGTGGCGACGGCATTGCCGACGATCCCGGCGTCCTCGGCGTGGGCGATCACCACCATGCCGAGCATCCCGGTGTACTGCAGCAGCCGCAGCATGGTGCCCGAATCGCCGATCCAGCGCCGCCCGGTGCAGACCGCGCGGGCGCCCGCATCGCGCATCATCGCGATCTCGGCCAGCGCCTTGCCCTCAAGCCCTTGCGTTGCGGCAGCGAGCGGGTGGACCCAGAAGTCCGGCTTGCCCGACTGCGCCGCGAAACGTACCCGCGCGGGCACGTCGAGCGGCGGGTTCTGGTCGGGCATCAGCGCAGCACGGGTGATGCCGCCGAAGTGGAAGGCGGGTTTGTCGATCGCGAAGACGCCGACATCGACGAGGCCGGGCGCCACGAGGGCGCCGCGCGCGTCGTGCACGGTATCGCCGTCCTGGGGCGTGACGTCCGCTCCGACGGCGGCGATGAAGCCGCCCTCGCAGCGGATCGCGCCGGGCTGGACGGTGCCGTCGGGCAGTAGCAGCTTGCCGCCGGTGACGGTGAGCGGTGCGTGAAGGCTCATGCCCAGCCCTCCAGCTTGCGGCCCTTGCGGGTCAGCACGTCGAGGCAGGCCATGCGGATGGCGACCCCCATTTCGACCTGCGTGGTTATCATCGAACGCTCCACATGGTCGGCGACGTTGCTGTCGATCTCGATCCCCCGGTTCATCGGCCCCGGGTGCATGACGAGCGCGTTCGATTCGGCCAGTTCCAGCCGGTCTAGCGTCAGTCCGTAGAGGTGGCGGTATTCGCGCGGGGAGGGGATGAACTGGCCCTCCATGCGCTCCAGCTGGAGGCGCAGCATCATCACCACGTCGGCGCCTTTCAGCGCCGCGTCGAAGTCGTGGAATACGGTGACGCCCATCTGCTCGATATCGGCCGGCATCAGGGCCGGGGGCGCGCAGACGCGCACATCGGCGCCCAGCGAGGCAAGGCACAGGATGTTCGAGCGGGCGACGCGGCTGTGCAGGATATCGCCGCAGATGGTGACGCGCAGGCCGTTGAAGGCGCGCTTGGCCTGCCGGATCGTCAGCGCATCGAGCAGCGCCTGCGTCGGGTGTTCGTGCTGGCCGTCGCCGGCGTTGAGCACCGGGCAGTCCACCTTGCCCGCGATCAGCGCCACCGCGCCCGAACTCGCATGGCGGATGACGATGGCGTCGGCGCGCATGGCGTTGAGCGTCATCGCCGTGTCGATCAGCGTCTCGCCCTTCTTCACGCTCGAATTGGCGACCGCCATGTTGACCACGTCGGCGCCGAGGCGCTTGCCGGCGATCTCGAAGCTGAGGAGGGTGCGGGTCGAGTTCTCGAAGAACGCGTTGATGATCGTCAGGCCGGAAAGCAGCTCGCGCCGCTTCTGCGCGCCCCGGTTCATCTCGACCCACTGTTCCGCCTCGTCGAGCAGGAACCAGATCTCGTGCGGGGCCAGCCCCGCGATGCCCACGAGGCCGCGATGCGGGAAGGCGAGCGCGCCTTCCGGATAGGTGTATTCTGGTGATGTCATTAAAGACCATGCCTTAGGCGCGGGGCGCGCCGGGCTCAAGGGGGAAGCGGGCGTGATCCACGGTTGAGGCGGGCCTGGAACCCTATTCGCCCGTGCCTCTTTCCCATCCGCCCCGGGTGTCGCTAAGACCTGGGGTGAAAGGCAGGTCTGTTCATGAGATTCGCACGCAAGGTCTGGAAGCTGCTGGTCGCGGTCAAGGACGCCATGGCGCTGCTGTTCCTGCTGATGTTCTTCGGGCTGGTCTACGCGGCACTGTCCGCGCGTCCGACGCCGGGCAGGGTGGAGGACGGCGCGCTGCTGCTGGAACTCGACGGCACCGTGGTCGAGGAGAAGAGCCAGGCCGACCCGTTCGCGCTACTGATGGAATCGGGCGGTTCGGTCCACGAATTCCAGGCGCGCGACATCGAGCGGGCGCTGCGGCTGGCCGCCACGGACAAGCGGATCAAGGTGGTCGTCCTCGACCTGTCGCGCTTCATCGGCGGGCGCTATGTCCACCTGCACGACATCGGCGAGGCAATCGACGCGGTCCGCAAGGCGGGCAAGCCGGTGCTGACCTACGCCTATGCCTATGCCGACGACGGCGTCCAGCTCGCGGCCCACGCCAGCGAGGCCTGGGTCGATCCGATGGGCGGCGCTTTCGTCACCGGGCCCGGCGGCAACCTGCAGTTCTACAAGGGCCTGTTCGACAAGTTCAAGGTCAACGCCCACGTCTACCGCGTCGGCACCTACAAGTCGGCGGTCGAACCCTACATGCGCGCCGACCTCTCGCCCGAGGCGCGCGAGGACTTCCAGTTCGTGCTCGACGCGCAGTGGAACGCCTACCGCGCCGAGATCGCCAGGGCGCGTCCCAAGGCGCAGCTCGACCGCATGACCGCGGACCCCGTGGCCTGGCTCAAGGGTGCGGGCGGCGATCTTGCGGAGGCCACCAAGGCCGCCGGGCTCGTAGACCGTATCGGCGACAGGACCGAGTTCGAGAACCGCGTCGAGGAGATCGCCGGCGCATCCACGCAGGCCCGTCCCGCCGACGATGACGCGCCGTCCTATGCCCACACCGGGCTTGCGACGTGGCTGGCGGCAAACCCGGTCAAGGAAGAGGGTGCCGCGATCGGTGTCGTCACCATCGCCGGTGAGATCGTCGACGGCGACGCCGGGCCCGGCACTGCGGGCGGCGACCGCATCGCGCGGCTGCTCGACGAGAATCTCGATGCCGACAAGTACAAGGCGCTGGTGGTGCGCATCGATTCGCCCGGCGGCTCCGTCATGGCGTCCGAGCGCATCCGCCGCGCGATCCTGCGCTGGAAGGACGCCAGGATCCCGGTCGTCGTGTCGATGGGCTCGATGGCGGCGAGCGGCGGCTACTGGGTCTCGACCCCGGCCACGCGCGTCTTCGCCGAGCCTGCGACGGTGACCGGCTCGATCGGCGTTTTCGCGGTCATCACCAGCTTCGAGAAGACGCTGGCGGACTTCGGCGTGACCAGCGACGGGGTGGGCACCACCCCACTTTCCGGCCAGCCGGACCTGTTCGCCGGGTTGACCCCGGCGGTGGACGGGATGCTGCAGGCCTCGGTGGAGAGCAACTACGCCAAGTTCCTCGACATCGTCGGCAAGGCGCGCGGCAAGACCGCGCAGCAGGTCGACGGCATCGCGCAAGGCCGCGTCTGGCCCGGCGCGGCGGCGCAGGGGAACGGCCTCGTCGACCAGATGGGCGACCTCGACGCCGCGCTCGCCCATGCGGCGAAGCTGGGCAAGGTCGGCAACGGCAAGTGGCACGCGGATTATCTGGAGGACGCGCCGGAACCGTTCGCCGCCTTCGTCGAGGGTCTCACGTCCAACTCGCAGGAACAGGCCCATGCGCTCGACTTCGCCGGGCTGGTGGCGATGCGCCAGCAACGGCAGGCGGGACAGGCGGTCGCCCGGCTCGACGCTCTGCTGGGTGCGAAGGGGGCGCAGGCGTACTGTCTGGAATGCGCGATGGCGCCGGATTATCGGCAGTCCGCCAGGGCAGCCGGGCAGGGCTTCAACATGGCCACGCTGCTGCGGCTGGCGGGCTGGAAGTAAACCGTCGTCCCCGGTCAGGCCGGGGACCGCCGGCGATCCTTGAGGCGCGACCTTGCCGAAGCACTGCCGAAAGGTGGCGCGGCCCTGCCAGCGGTCCCCGCGTTCGCGGGGACGACGGGAGAGGGGTCAGTCCGGAGGGGGAAGTTCCACCGGGGCGCTGTCGGGCTGGTCGTAGTCGGGGTCTTCGGGCGGGGTCTCGTCCGGGCCGCCGGGAACGCCCGGGCCGTCGGGCGTCGGGAACTCGGCGGGAGTGTCGCCCGGATTGTCGAAGGGCGGCTGCGTGGCCATGGTCGTCTCGCTCCTCAGGTCTACCCCGTCCCGCCCCTGACGTGGGCACCGCGGGGGCGCTGTGCAAGGGGTGGTCGATCCTTGCGCGACTCACGCTCTCTTGCCCTTTGCCGCGTGGCGCATTAAGGGCCCGTCCCTTGAGTTTCAGGCTTCTCTCATGCGGGCGTGGCGGAATTGGTAGACGCGCTGGTTTTAGGTACCAGTATCGAAAGATGTGGGGGTTCGAGTCCCTTCGCCCGCACCAATCCGTCGCCCATGGGAGAGCGAGCCGCGTAATACGGGCCGCAAGGCCTTTTTGATTGCACAGGAAGGCATCGAAATGCAGATCGTCGAAACGACCAACGAAGGCCTGAAGCGCGCCTACACGGTCACCATCCCCGCCGCCGCCATCACCTCGAAGATCGAGGGCGAGGTCAAGAAGATCGCCCCGCAGGTGAAGATGCCCGGCTTCCGCGCCGGCAAGGTTCCCGCGAACCTCGTCAAGAAGCTGCACGGCCCGGCGATCCACCAGGAAGCGCTGAACACCTCGATCCGCGAGGCGATGGACAAGCTGGTCGCCGACAACGCGCTGCGCCCGGCGATGAACCCCGACGTCTCGCTGGCCGAGGGCTACGAGGAAGGCAAGGACGCCGAGCTGACCGTCAGCCTCGAGATCCTGCCCAAGATCGAAGCGCCTTCGCTCGACGGCCTGAAGCTCGACAAGCTGACCGTACCGGTCGCCGATGAAGCCGTGACCGAGGCGGTCGAGCGCATTGCCAAGCAGCAGCAGCGCTTCGAGACCAAGGACGGCGAGGCCGCCGAGGGCGACCAGGTCATCATCGACTTCACCGGCAAGCTCGACGGCGTCGAGTTCGAAGGCGGCAAGGCCGAGAAGGCCCCGCTGGTGATCGGCGCCGACCGTTTCATCCCCGGCTTCGAAGAGCAGCTCAAGGGCATCAAGGCCGGTGACGAGCGCACCATCACCGTGACCTTCCCCGAAGAGTACCCGGCCGAGAACCTCGCCGGCAAGGAAACCACCTTCGACATCGTCGCGCACGAAGTGAAGGCGCCCGCCGAATCGAAGATCGACGACGACTTCGCCAAGGAACTGGGCCTCGAAAGCCTCGAGCAGCTCACCGGCCTGCTGCGCGGCCAGCTCGAGCAGGAAACTGCCGGCCTGACCCGCACCGCCATGAAGCGCTCGCTGCTCGACCAGCTCGCCGCCGGCCACGACTTCGAAGTGCCGCCGACCATGGTCGAGGCCGAGTTCTCGCAGATCTGGCAGCAGCTCGTCCAGGAAGCGCAGAGCGAGGAAGATCCCGCTGCGGCGCTGGAAGAGATCGAGGCCGAGAAGGACGACTACCGCAAGATCGCCGAGCGTCGCGTGCGCCTTGGCCTCCTGCTCTCGGAAATCGGCCAGGCCAACGGCGTCGAAGTGACCCAGCAGGAAATGCAGATGCTGGTCTCGCAGGCTGCCCAGCAGTACCGTCCGGAAGACCGCCAGCGCTTCTTCGAATATGTCCAGCAGGACCCGATGATGGCCGCCCAGCTGCGCGCGCCGCTCTACGAGGACAAGGTCGTCGACTTCCTCATCGAGAAGGCCGACGTGACCGAGCGTGAAGTGACCCGCGAGGAACTGCAGGCCGCGATCGAGGCCGAGACCGAGAGCGCCGACGCGAAGCCTGCCGCCAAGAAGGCTCCGGCGAAGAAGGCCGCCAAGAAGGCCGACGACGCTGCGGCCGACGAAGCCGCCGCCGAGGACGCGCCGAAGAAGGCTCCGGCCAAGAAGGCCGCCGCCAAGAAGGACGACGCTGCCGAGGCGGACGCCGAGGACGCGCCGAAGAAGGCTCCCGCCAAGAAGGCTGCCGCCAAGAAGGCCGACGATGCCGGCGAGGCCGACGAAGCCAAGCCCGCCAAGAAGGCTCCGGCCAAGAAGAAGGCCGCCGACACGGAGGACTGATCCCTCCTTCGCGGTTCGACCGTCATGAAAAACGGCCCGGTGCAGCGATGCGCCGGGCCGTTTTCTTATGGATCCTCCCCATTCCTGCGGAACAGGGAGGGTTGGGCGCCGCGCCCGTCATTCCCCCCAGCGCTTGAGCCCGGGCGCTGCCAGCTTCACGCTCCTCGCTCGCTCATAGGCGGCGCCGACGCGCAGGACCTTGGCGTCCTCCCACTTGCCGGCGATGACCGAGAGGCCGATCGGCAGGCCCTCCACCGCGCCCATCGGCACGGAGAGGTGCGGATACCCCGCGATCGCCGCCAGCGAGCCGGCACCGATGTCGAGGAAGTGGTCGCCGGTGACGAGGTCGATCGGCCAGGCCGGGCCAGTGGTCGGCGCGACGAGCACGTCTACGCGGTGCTTCGCCATCAGCGCGTCGATCCCCTCGGCTCCGGCAAGGCGCATGGCGTCGCCCCGGTCCTTCGCGTATTGCGCGGCGTCGGTGGCGGCGAGGGCCTTTTCGAACAGTTCCTGCCCGTACCAGCGCATCTCGTCGGCGGCGTGGGCCTTGTTGAAGGCGATCAGCCC
>DATKFS010000393.1:0-16669 GCA_035511275.1 Novosphingobium sp. | reverse complement strand
CTGGTAATCGACGTGTTCATGCTGGCGTTCGCGAACATCTGGCTGCGCTTCTATCTCAGCGGGCCGCTGGAATGGGTGTGGCGCACGCTCGCCTATGGCAAGCGCCAGCCGTTCGCGCGTCGTCGCGCCGAGCCGACGCCGCCCGCAGAGCCCGGCGCGCCGGCGGCGCTCGCTCCGGCGTGAGAGCAGGGGGCGCTTGCCCTCCGTGTAGTCTGCCTGTAACCCGCCGCCTTCACAGTGGGCGTCCGTGAGCGGCGCCCTTGCGCGAGCCCGCACCGGGCGCTGCTGGAAGGATCTTGCCATGGGTTATCGCGTTGTCGTCGTCGGGGCGACCGGGAATGTCGGCCGCGAAATGCTCAACATCCTGGCGGAGCGCGAATTTCCGGCGGACGAGGTGGCGGCCGTCGCTTCCTCCCGCTCGGTCGGCACCGAGATCGAGTATGGCGACACGGGCCGCATGCTCAAGGTCAGGAACCTCGAGCATTTCGACTTCACGGGCTGGGACATGGCGCTTTTCGCGGCCGGTTCCGCCGCCACCAAGGTCCACGCGCCGCGCGCCGCGTCGCAGGGCTGCGTGGTGATCGACAATTCCTCGCTCTACCGCATGGACCCGGACGTGCCGCTGGTCGTGCCCGAGGTGAACCCCGACGCGATCGACGGCTACACCGCCCGCAACATCATCGCCAACCCCAACTGCTCCACCGCGCAGATGGTCGTGGCGCTCAAGCCGTTGCACGACAAGGCGAAGATCAAGCGCGTGGTCGTCTCGACCTACCAGTCGGTCTCGGGCGCGGGGAAGGACGGCATGGACGAGCTGTTCGAGCAGAGCCGCGCGATCTTCGTGGGCGACAGCGTCGAGCCCCGCAAGTTCACCAAGCAGATCGCCTTCAACGTGATCCCGCACATCGACGTCTTCCTCGACGACGGCTCCACCAAGGAAGAGTGGAAGATGGTGGTCGAGACCAAGAAGATCCTCGATCCGAAGATCAAGGTGCAGGCCACCTGCGTGCGCGTCCCGGTCTTCGTGGGCCACTCCGAGGCACTCAACATCGAGTTCGAGGAAGAGATCAGCGCCGAGGAAGCGCAGGACATCCTGCGCGAGGCGCCCGGCGTCATGCTCGTCGACAAGCGCGAGGACGGCGGATACGTGACTCCGGTCGAGGCGGTGGGCGACGGCGCCACCTATGTCAGCCGCGTGCGCGAGGACCCGACGGTGGAGAACGGCCTCGCGCTGTGGTGCGTGTCGGACAACCTGCGCAAGGGCGCGGCGCTCAACGCGGTGCAGATCGCCGAACTGCTGGGCCGTCGCCACCTGAAGAAGGGCTGAGGGTTCCGGCCAGGGCAGGCCGGGCAGATTTCATCTAGGGTCGTGAAACTTGGGTTTCGCGGCCCTCGTTGCGTTCGGGTCAGCTATCGGTCGCGGAGGCCTTCATCTGCGCATAGGCATTTTCCCGCGAGGGGTCGGTCAGCGAAAGCAAGTAGCGGGCGGCTTCCCGGTAGGTCAGGAAACTTCGTCCGTCGGCCATGATGGGCACGGTCCGTCCGTTGTAGATACGGCGCAGCAACCGCCGCTGCGACCGCCCCAGTTCGGGTCCGTCCGCAGCCGCTCCGGTCAGTGCCTCGGATTCGCTGGATGACATGGCGGCATCATCGCCGATCCGCACTTTCGATGCCACCACCTTCGACGAGCGGCGGATTCGCTTTTTTTTTTGAGAAGCGGCAATCGTTTGAGCGCATTTCGCCAGGTCACCGAAATGATATAAGTATTCATCCTCGGTATCCATGGAATCGATGTTCTGAAGCGCGGGTCGTGTCCATTCTCCCGAGGCTTGGTAGGCATGGCAGGAGAGCGGCGTGCGATATTTCAGCGGTCTCAACATGGGCGAGGGTGTTGCGGGAGGACAGCAGATCGCGATTTCGACCTCGCAGATCTACAGTTGCATGGGCGTTGCCTTCGCGAACACTCGAACCGGATGGGGTGGACTGTACCATTACCCGGCGGGGCGTGCCGACAGTTACGGCGTCGCAGAGACCATGCGCCAGATGTACAATGACGTGAAGCCCGACATCGTGGTGATCACGCCCGCTGGAAATCCCAACCAGACCCACGGTATCGGATCGACCCAGCAGGATATCGCGAACCTCGTCCAGTTGCTCCTCCAGATGGGTGCGGCGCCGGTCTTCGCGGCGCAGAGTTCGACCGGGGCACAATTGTCGTGGAATAATGGCCTGCCGGTGTTCGAAGGAGAGGATTTTTCGGACCTTCACGACGCCTATGTACCGGCCGCGGTTCGCCGTCAGCCTTGCCTGAGCGGGAGACTGCTGCGCGCGGGCGTCTGGTACTATGGCGGAGATGGGGAAGTCGGCCCCGTCTACGCCGCGCTGACGCAGTAGGTCGCGTGGCGGGGGCCATGCGCCGCGTCCGCCTTTCCCGGGCCATCGCGGAGGGTTAGCCTGGCATCATGAGCAAGACCCTTACCGGCGGCTGCCAGTGCGGCCGCATCCGCTATACCGCCGAGGTGGAGCCCGAGGAGGCGTACCTGTGCCACTGCAAGATGTGTCGCAGGGCCACCGGCGGGGTCTCGATCGCCTATTCCAACGTCCCGCGCGATCGGCTGGAATGGCATGTCGAGCCGGACTGGTACCAGTCCTCGCCGATCGCGCACCGGCCGTTCTGCTCGCGCTGCGGGACACCGCTGGGCTTCGCGTTCCTCGACGGCGCGGGCAACGTCGACATCACCGTCGGCAGCTTCGACGATCCGACCCCGTTCCGCCCCAGGCAGAACTACGCGGTGGAAAGCATGTTGACCGCGTGGACGGATGTGCGGCACTTGCCGGGCATGACCAGCGCCGAGAACGACAGCGTCGTGAAGCGCTGGGAGGAGGCTGGCCTCCAGCCGCCCGAGTGACGATCCGTACAGAAGCGAGATAGCCGTTGAGTGATGTGAAGACCGAATTCGTCGAGGGATTCGGCGGTGCGAAGCTGGCCGTCCACCGCATGGGAGACGGGGGAAGCCGGCCTCTGGTGCTGCTCCACGGGCTGTTCTCCAGCGCGGAGGTCAACTGGATCAAGTTCGGCAACGCCCGGATACTCGCCGATGCGGGGTTCGAGGTCATCATGCCGGACCTGCGCGCCCACGGGCAGAGCGAGGGGCCGCACGACCCGGCCGCCTATCCCGCGGACGTGCTGGTGCAGGACCTGACGGCGGTGATCGCCGCGCAGGACCTTGCGGACTACGACCTCGGTGGCTTCTCGCTCGGCGCGCGCACGGCGGTGCGGGGCGTGCTGGCGGGACTGGCGCCCCGGCGGCTGGTGCTGGGTGGAATGGGCCTGACCGGGCTGTCCGGCTGGGCGCGGCGCAGCGCGCATTTCGTGGACGCCATCGACCGTTTCGGGTCGATCGAGCGGGGCGACAAGGCGTTCGTGGCGCAGGCCTTCATGAAGACCATGAAGATCGACCGCGTGGCCGCCCGCCTTCTGCTCGGTTCGGTCGACGACACGTCGCCCGACGCCATCGCCCGCGTGACGATGCCCACCCTGTGCGTCTGCGGCGCCGACGACCACGACAACGGTTCGGCGCCCGAACTGGCCGAGGCGCTGCCTGAGGGGACTTACGTGGAGACGCCGGGCAACCACATGTCTTCCGTCACCTTCAAGGACATGGGCCGCGCCATCGCCGCCTTCCTCGCCTGAGGAGCGGCCGGGGGCGCGCAGCGCCGGTGCGTTGACTGGGTGGGGCCGAGGGGCCGGGCCTAGCGGCGACGGCCGATGCCGGATACCCGAAGTGGCGACGCGATCGGTCCCGCGAGGGTGACCGGCGCGGAGCTGCGAGGGGAGTCACCATGAAGGCCATGCGCATCGGCAGTCCGGCCAGCCTGGACACGCTTCGCCTGGGGCAGTCGGAGGCACCGCCCCCGAGGCTGGGCGAGATCAGCGTGCGCATCCGGGGTGCGTCGCTCAACTTCCGGGACGGGCTGGTGGTCGAGGGCGTGTTCCCCGCGCCCGCCGGGCTGATCCCGCTGTCGGACGGGGCGGGAGACGTGGTCGCGGTGGGCGAGGGCGTCACGCAGTTCGCGGTGGGCGACCGGGTCGTCAGCACGTTCCATCCCAACTGGCGTGACGGCCACGTCGAGCGGGCCGAACTGGACAACGCACCGGGCGGCCCGGCCGACGGCTATGCCTGCGAGCAGGTCACCCGCCCGCAGGCGCATTTCACCCATGCTCCGGCCGGGCTGACCGCCGCCGAAAGCGCGACGCTCACCTGCGCGGGCGTCACTGCGTGGCGGGCGGTGGTGACGGACGGGCGGGTGAAGCCGGGCGCAACCGTGCTCGTCCAGGGCAGCGGCGGCGTTTCGCTGTTCGCGCTCCAGTTCGCCAAGGCGGCGGGTGCGACCGTCATCGCCACCTCGTCGAGCGGGGAGAAGCTGGAGCGGCTCAAGGATCTCGGCGCCGACCATGTCATCAACTATCGCGAGACGCCGAAATGGGGAGAGGCGGCGCTGGCGTTCACGGGCGGGCTGGGCGTCGATCACGTGGTCGAGGTCGGCGGGCCGCACACGATCGGCCAGTCCTTCGTGGCGGCGCGTACCGGTGGGCACGTGGCGATCGTCGGCGCGGTCGGCGGGTTCGATATCGACACGATGCCCTTCGCGATCGTTCAGGCCAAGCGGCTGCGGCTGCAGGCGGTGACGGTGGGCAGCCGCCGCGACCAGCTCGACATGGTCCGCGCGATCGACGCGCACGGCATCAAGCCCGTCATCGACAGCCACTTCCCCCTCGAAAGGCTGGCCGATGCGTTCCGCTACCTCAAGGCGGCTGCGCACTTTGGCAAGGTCTGCATCGACATCTGACGGCGCGGCTGTCCTACAGAGCGCCGCCCGGCGTATGGTCGCGGGATGATCGCGCCGCGCCATGACCACCAGTCCCCCCGCTTGCCGGAAAGCGGCCGCGCGGCCCGGTGCAAGGTGACACATCGAGCCCACAAGGTGACACTCGCACCGGCGCAAGGTGACACTTCGGGCGCACAAGGTGACACGTTGCCCGCACAAAGTGACAGTTCTCGGCCGCAAGGTGACACATTTCGCTTCCCGGGGCGCACTTTTCGCCCAGGACCGTGTAAACCGTGTAAACCTGCCCCTCGCGCCGGGCGGAAATCGGGAGACCGGTGTTGATCTGGCGCGGGCAGGGGCTAGTCTCCGGACCATCAAAAGGTTCAGAGAGGTCCACCCCATGAAGTTCGCTGCCACCGCGCTGACGGCGCTTGCCGCCAGCCTGTCCTTCGCCGCAGTGCCCGCGGTTGCCCAGCAGGCGCCGACTTATCCGATGACCGCCGACGGCGCCGCCCGCTTCGTCGCCGACGCCGAGAAGGACCTGTTCGACTTCTCGATCGAGAACGCGCGGATCAACTGGGTCAACTACACCTACATCACCGACGACACCGACGCGCTGGCGGCCAAGTCGAACGGCGAACTGACCGAGAAGCAGGTGGCCTATGCGGTGGAAGCGGCGAAGTTCGCCAGGCTGGGCGGGCTCGACGCCGACGTATCGCGCAAGCTCGGCATCCTGCGGCAGGGCATCGTCCTGCCCGCCCCGACCACGCCCGGCGCGGCGGCGCAGCTGAGCGAGATCTCGACGCGCCTTTCCTCCACTTACGGCAAGGGCAAGGGCACGCTCGACGGCAAGCCGATCAACGGCTCCGACATCGAGGCGGAGATGGGCAACCTCGAGCATACCCCGGCGCAGTTCGCCGAGATGTGGACTTCGTGGCACGACAACGTCGGCAAGCCGATGAAGGGCGACTACGCCAGGATGGTCGGCATCGCTAACGAGGGCGCGCGCGAACTGGGCTATGCCGACGTCGGCGCGATGTGGCGTTCGGGCTACGACATGTCGCCCGAACAGTTCGCCGCCGAGACGCAGCGGCTCTGGGAGGAAACCAAGCCGCTCTACCTGGCGCTGCACACCTATGTGCGCCGCAAGCTCAACGAGAAGTACGGCGATGCGGTGCAGCCGCGCAACGGCGCCATCCGTGCCGACCTGCTCGGCAACATGTGGGCGCAGGAATGGGGGAACGTCTACCCGCTCGTGGCCCCCGCCGGGGCGGGCGATCTCGGCTACGACGTGGGCGACCTGCTCAAGGCGAAGCAGAAGACCCCGGTCGACATGGTGAAGGCGGGCGAGGGCTTCTATTCCTCGCTGGGCTTCGACCCGCTGCCGGGCACGTTCTGGACCCGCTCGATGATCGTCAAGCCCGCCGACCGCGAGGTGATTTGCCATGCCTCGGCCTGGGACGTCGACAACAAGGACGACATCCGCATCAAGATGTGCACCAAGGTGAACGCGGAAGACTTCACCACGATCCACCACGAACTCGGCCACAACTACTACCAGCGCGCCTACAACAAGCAGCCCTACCTCTATCTCAACGGCGCCAATGACGGCTTCCACGAGGCGATCGGCGACTTCGTGGCGCTGTCGATCACGCCGCAGTACCTCGTCCAGATCGGCCTGCTCGACAAGGGCGGGGTGCCCAGCGCCGACAAGGACACCGGGCTACTGCTGCGGCAGGCGATGGACAAGGTGGCCTTCCTGCCCTTCGGCCTGCTGATCGACCGTTACCGTTGGGGCATCTTCGACGGCTCGATCAAGCCGGCGGACTACAACAAGGCGTGGACCAGGATGCGGCTTGAGTACCAGGGCATCACCCCGCCCTCGGCACGGCCGGACGACGGCTTCGACGCGGGCGCCAAGTTCCACGTCCCCGCCAGCACGCCCTACACGCGCTACTTCCTCGCCCGGATCCTGCAGTTCCAGTTCTACCAGGCTGCTTGCAAGCAGGCCGGCTGGAAGGGGCCGCTGCACCGCTGCAGCTTCTACGGCGACAAGAAGGTCGGTGCGAAGCTGAACGCGATGCTGGAGATGGGCATGTCGAAGCCCTGGCCCGAGGCGCTGAAGGTCTTCACCGGATCGCCGCAGCTGAGCGCCAAGCCCATGCTTGACTACTTCGCGCCGCTCAAGAAGTGGCTCGACGAGCAGAACAAGGGCGAGACGTCCGGCTGGTGAACGGCGCGGCCTTCTGCCTCAGCGCGAAGTCGGACGCGTAGAAGGCGCGGACGAAGGCTTCCTGGCTGGGGTCGAGCGCTGGCGGGGCGCCCGACCGGCAGCGGTTGAGGCGGGGGAGGTCGTCGAGCCCGCGAAGGTCGACGATGTCCCCCAGCTGGCCGAGCGCCTCGTAGGGGACCAGGGTATCGACGCGGCAGTCTCCCGCCGCGTCGGTCAGGTACCAGCTCTGCGGCCGGAAGATGTGGTCGACGGCGAAGGGGCTGCGCGCGCAGGCGAGATGGTCGATCGCGTCGTCGATGCCGGAAAAGCGGCGGTAGCGGGCATTGAAGGGCCGGGCGACCGCGCGGTCGGCGGTGCCTCCGCCGCGCGCGTAGCGATAGGCGGAGAGGAACCGCGCGACCGGATCGCGCACCACCGCGAAGCTCGGCAGGTCAAGCACGTCGGGCGCGACCATGGCGTAGTAGCGCACCGTCTCGTGCTTGATCTGCCGGCCGTAGAGTGCCTCGCAGATCGACGTGCCGGCGTTCTTGGGGACATGGACGAAGAGCACGCCGCAGGCGCGGATGGCGGCGATGCGCTCGCGCCGCCGGGCGTTGGGCGGATAGGGGATGCGCCAGCGCGAGAGCCGTTCGGGCACGTCGCTGACGAGGCGGACGCCGAAAAGTGATGCGATGAGGCGGTTGACGCCGGAAGTGCCGGAAACCGGGCGCGGTTCTGGGAAGAGCTGCTGCATGACCGCAGCCTTGCGCGGTCAAGTTCGGCAGCGGATTTCAGCATGTTGCAGGTCTGCGTCGCCCCGTCTTCAGCGGGGCGACGCGAAACTCAGCGGAACGGCGGCTCGTTGAAGGCGCGCAGCTTGCGGGAATGCAGGCGGTCGCCCTGTTCGCGCAGGAGGTCGCAGGTGATGAGGCCGATCTTGAGGTGGCTGGCGATCGCCTCCTCGTAGAATCGGTTGGCCTGGCCCGGAAGCTTCAGTTCGCCGTGGAGCGGCTTGTCGGAGACGCAGAGCAGGGTGCCGTAGGGCACGCGGAAGCGGTAGCCCTGGGCGCTGATCGTGGCGCTTTCCATGTCGATGCCGATCGCGCGGCTCAGGCTGAAGCGCTTGGCCGAATCGGTGTAGCGCAGTTCCCAGTTGCGGTCGTCGGTGGTGACGATGGTGCCGGTGCGCATCCGCTTCTTGAGGTTCGCGCCGCCGCCGCCGCTGACGATCTCGGCCGCCTCGGCCAAGGCCTGCTGGACTTCGGCGATGGCGGGCAGCGGGATCTCGGGCGGGAGCACCGGGTCGAGCACGTGGTCGTCGCGCAGGTAGGCATGGGCGAGCACGTAGTCGCCGATGCGCTGGCTTTCGCGCAGGCCGCCGCAGTGGCCGATCATCAGCCAGGCCTCGGGGCGCAGTACCGCGAGGTGGTCGGTGATGGTCTTGGCATTGGACGGGCCGACGCCGATGTTGACCAGGGTGATGCCCGAGCGATCCTCGCGGACGAGGTGGTAGGCGGGCATCTGGTGGCGACGCCATGCCGTGTCGGACAGCCGCGCGCGGGCATTGTCGACCGGCGCGTCGAGGTAGAGGCCGCCCGCGCCGGAAAGCGCGACGTAGCCGTCGGAACCGACCTGCTTGCCCGCCCAGTCCACGAACTCGTCGACGTAGCGGTGGTAGTTCGTGAACAGAATGAAGCGCTGGCAGTGCTCCGGGCTGGTGCCGGTGTAGTGTGCCAGGCGGGCGAGGCTGAAGTCGGTGCGCAGCCCGTCGAACAGGGCGAGCGGCTGGGGCTCGTCCGGCGCGAAGACGTGGATGCCGTCCGCGATCTCGTCGCCGATCATCGCGAGTTCGGTGCTGGGGAAGTGCGCCGCCAGTTCCTGCGGCGTCACCGCGCCCACGGGGACGCCGTCGAGCACGTAGGGGAAGGGGATTTCCTGTGCCGAGGGGGCGACCGCGAACTCGACCTCGTACTCGGCCTCGATCAGCGCGAGCTGTTCGGCGAGATAGTCGGCGAAGAGGTGCGGGCGGGTGACGGTCGTGGCGTAAGTGCCCGCCGTCTCCAGCCGGCCGAAGGCGCGCGAGGCCCGTGCGGCGCGCTCGGTGCCGCGGTAGGTGATGCGCAACTCCGGATATGTCCAGAGGCGCTGCGCGCGGCGATCGGAGGCGGGGAGGGTGCCGTGCTCGACGAAGGCGGTGATATCGGCCTTGAGGGTGGAGACAGCGGCTTCGTAGACGCGGACCAATTCCGCGAGGGTTTCTTTCATCATCTGCATGGCCATCTATTACGCAATCCCTGTTGCGGCGCAATAGGGGGAGTTGGCGGCAAGGGTGTGACGGCCGTGGCAGCCAGCAGGCCGGGACGACGTCAGAGTTCGAGGGAGAGGTACGTCACCGTCTTGCCGTTGCCGAGCAGCGCTTCGCCGACCGGAGCAAATCCGAGGGCCTGGTGGAAAGCTTCGGAGGCCGGGTTGGGCGGGTCGGAATTGACTTCGCAGACGATGCGCTCGTGCCCCGCCGCGCGGGCGGCATCGAAGAGGTGGGCGTAGAGGCGGCGCGCCAGGCCGCGTCCGCGCGCTTCGGGGGCGGTGACGATGCGATCGATGTAGACGAAGCTGGCGTAGCGCCCGGCGAACCACCGGTAGTTGGCGCTATCGTAGGCGGCCCCGGGCGCGAAGGCGAGGAGCATGGCGTCGATCGTGCCGACGCGGGCGGCGAGGAACGCCTCGTCCACCAGCATTCCCATGCGCGCCTCGTCCGCCCACGACAGTTCGACGGCATGGGCGTTGTTGAGCGCCAGCATGGCTGTGCGCAACGCGGGATCGGCGTGATAGTCGGCGGGGGTGATGGGGTGGATCATGGTTTCCTCGTCGTCCCGCACTGGATCGCCTTGCGTTAGTGTGGGGCCCCGCCGAACAACGCAAGGCCCGGAAAAGGAAAGGCCCCCGCTCCGCATGGAGCGAGGGCCTCTGATCCCTGGTCGAAACCGAAGGTCAGGCTCAGGCCTGAACTTCGCCCTCGTCCTCGGCTTCTTCCTCGACCGCGATCTCGCCGGGTTCGGCGTTCGGGTCGTAGGCTTCGGTGAAGCCCGAGACGTCCTGTTCGAACATCGCGGCCATCACGTCCACGCCCTGCGACTGCAGGTCGGCCTCGTCGGGCGAACGCGCGACGTTGACCTTGACGTTGACCGAGACTTCGGGGTGCAAGCTGACCTTGACGTCGAAGATGCCGAGCGTCTTGATCGGGCGCTCGAGCACGATCATCTGCTTGGTCACGTTCGCGCCGTCGGCGTTCAGGGCGTCGACGATGTCACGCACCGAAACCGAACCGTAGAGCTGGCCCGAGTTCGACGAAGCGCGGATCAGGACGACCTGCTTGCCTTCGACGTTGCCCGACTGGTCCTGCGCCGCGGTGCGGCGTTCGGCGTTGTCGGCCTCGATCTTGGCGCGGTTGGCCTCGAAGACCTTCTTGTTGCGATCGTTGGCGCGCAGGGCCTTCTTGTTGGGAAGAAGGTAGTTGCGTGCGTAGCCGTCCTTGACGGAAACGACGTCGCCGATGGCGCCGAGCTTCTCGACGCGTTCCAGGAGGATGATGTCCATGGGTCAGTCCCTCCTTACTTGACGATGAAGGGCAGGAGGCCGATGTGCCGGGCGCGCTTGATGGCCTGGCTCAGCTCACGCTGCTTCTTGGCGGAAACCGCCGTGATGCGGCTGGGGACGATCTTGCCACGCTCGGACATGAAGCCCTGGAGCAGACGGACGTCCTTGTAGTCGATCTTCGGCGCGTTCTTGCCCGAGAACGGGCACGACTTGCGGCGACGGAAGAATGCACGTGCCATGGAAATCAGTTCCCTTCACGTTCGCGACGGCGAGTACGCTCGCGATCGCTCTTGCGCATCATGACCGAAGGGCCTTCCTCGTGCTCGTCGACGCGGATGGTCACGTAGCGGATGACGTCTTCGTTGATCGAGGTCTGACGCTCGAGCTCGGCGACGGTGGCGCCGTTGGCTTCGATGTTCAGCATCACGAAGTGCGCCTTGCGGTTGCGCTTGATCTTGTAGGCGAGATTCTTGAGGCCCCAGGTCTCGGTCTTGGTGACCTTGCCCTGGTTCGACTCGACGATCTCGGTGGCGGCGGCAGCAAGCGCATCGACTTGCGCCTGGCTGAGGTCCTGGCGTGCCAGGAACACGTGCTCATATTGAGCCACGGCAGCTTCCTTTTCTCTATCAACCGATCGCTGGCTTGTCCGCGGGATTGCGGGGCCCCTCCGGCTTTCTTTCGGGTTCCCGGCCGTCTCGTGACGACGGGGAAGGCGGGCCCTTACCGGATTTCGTGGGGAATGCAAGCGCGCAGGGCCGCATCGGTGTGGGAAGCCGCCGAATGCTCGTGAGAATTAGTTGCGTAATATGGCATTTTTGTTGCGCCTTGCTGATCGGACGTTAGCAAGGCCCGTCCAGAAAAACAGTCGAGTCGCCAATGAAGATAAATGTTCGCTGCGCCATGCCGGCGCTTCTCGCCGGCGTTGCCCTTTCGACTTTCGTTGCGCTTCCGGCGCTCGCACAGGCGCCTGCCGCCCAGGCATCCACCACCAAGGGCGCGACCGCCGAGACGGTCACCACCCAGCTTCCGCGCAGCGTGCGGCCCAGCCACTACGACGTCACCGTGACGCCCGACGCCAAGGCGCTGACTTTCGCCGGCAAGGCCGCGATCTCCGTGGAGGTGCTGGAGGAAACCCGCACCATCACGCTGCAGGCTGCCGACCTGTCGATCGCGAAGGTGGCGCTGGCGACCAGCGGCGGCAAGGCCGTGGGCAAGCCGCTCGTCGAGATCGACGCCGAGGCGCAGACCGCGACCTTCACGTTCGCCAAGGCCGTCGCGCCCGGCAGCTATGTCCTGTCGATCGACTACGCCGGCAAGATCAACACGCAGGCCTACGGGCTCTTCGCGCTCGACTACAAGGCGGCGGACGGCAGCGACAAGCGCGCCCTGTTCACCCAGTTCGAAAACTCCGACGCGCGGCGCTTCATGCCCTCGTGGGACGAGCCGTTCTACAAGGCGACCTTCAGCCTGAAGACGGTGGTGCCCAGCGACGAAGTCGCCGTCGGCAACCTCCCGGTCGAGAGCCGCAAGCCCGCCGGCAAGGGCAAGACCCTCGTCACGTTCGGCCAGAGCCCGAAGATGTCGACCTACCTGCTGTTCTTCGGCCTCGGCGATTTCGAGCGCAAGACGACGACCGCGGCGGGCACCGAGATCGGCGTCCTCACCAAGCGCGGCGACCTTGCCCAGGCGGACTACGCGCTGGGCGCCTCGGCGGACCTGCTGCCGTGGATGAACGACTACTTCGGCACGCCCTATCCGCTGCCCAAGCTCGACCACATCGCGGCGCCGGGGCGCAGCCAGTTCTTCAGCGCGATGGAGAACTGGGGCGGCATCTTCTACTTCGAGAACGCAATGCTGCTCGACCCGAAGATCGCGTCGAACGCGCTTCGCGAGCGCATCTTCACCGTCGTCGCGCATGAGATGGCGCACCAGTGGTTCGGCGATCTCGTGACGATGTCGTGGTGGGACGACCTCTGGCTGAACGAAGGCTTCGCCTCGTGGATGGAGAGCCGGGCGACCGAGAAGTTCCACCCCGAGTGGCATCCCGAACTGACCGCCCTCGGCTCGCGCGAACTGGCGATGGGGCAGGACGCCTATGTCACCACGCACCCGATCATCCATCCGATCAAGACCGTGGAAGAAGCCAGTCAGGCCTTCGACAGCATCACCTACTCCAAGGGCGAGGCGGTGATCCGGATGCTGGAGGCCTATGCGGGTTCCGAGAAGTGGCAGGCGGGCGTGCAGGCCTACATGCGCCGCTACAAGAACTCGAACACCGTCACCGACGACCTGTGGCGCGAGATCGAGACCGCCTCGGGCAAGCCGATCGCGCAGATCGCGCATGACTTCACGCTGCAGCCGGGCATCCCGCTGGTGAAGGTCTCGGCCTCGTGCGCGGGCGGCGAGACCAGCCTGAGCCTCGAACAGGGCGAGTTCACCCGCGACCGTGCCGACAAGAAGCCGCTCGCCTGGCGCGTGCCGGTGCGCGCGGCGGGCCTGACGGGCGACGCGGCCGAGACGCTGCTGCAGGGCAGGGGCGCGCTCAAGGTGGCGGGCTGCGGCCCGGTCGTCGTCAATGCCGGGCAGTCGGGCTACTACCGTGTGCTCTACGACCCGGCGACTTTCGCCGGACTGGCGAAGTCCATCGCAAAGGTGCAGCCGGTCGACCAGCTGGGCATCCTCAACGATGCGGTGGCGCTCGGCTATGCCGGCCGCCAGCCGATGGCCGACATGCTCGACGTCGTGAAGGGCCTGCCCGCCGAGGCCTCGCCGCAGGTGATGGAGCGCGCCGCCAAGGTGATCTCGGAGATCGGCGGCTATGCCAAGGGCGACGACAAGCGCCAGGCTGCCCTGTCCCGCTTCGCCAATGCGCGCCTGCTGCCTGCTCTGGAGCGCCTCGGCTGGACCCCGCGCGCCGACGAGCCGGTCACCGACGGCGACCTTCGCGGCACCCTGATCGAGACGCTGGGCGGCCTTGGCGAGCCCACCGTCGTCGCCGAGGCGCGCCGCCGCTTCGCCGCGTCGAAGACCGACGCATCCAATGAAACGGGTGGGGCCATCGACCCCTCGCTGCGGGTGTCGATCCTGACCGTCGTCGCCAAGAATGCCGACGCGCAGACCTGGGACGCGCTGCACGCGATGGCGAAGGGCGAGACTTCGGCGCAGGTCAAGACCACGCTCTACTCGCTGCTCGGCATGGCCCGCGACCCGGCGCTCGCCGACAAGGCGCTGGCGCTCTCGCTGACCGACGAGCCGGGCGTGACCACCAGCCCGGTCATCATCAGCTCGGTCGCCACCGGTGGCCAGCCGGACAAGGCGTTCGACTTCGCGATCGCCAACTACGACGCCGTCATGGCGCGCGTCGATGCGTCGGGCGCCACCCGCTACGTCGCCAAGCTTGCCCAGGGCAGCGCCGACCCGGCGATGGAAGGCAAGCTCAAGGCCTACGCCGCCGCCCGCCTCCCGGTCGGCGCCCGCCGCCCGGTGGACGAAGCCATCGCCAAGATCCGCGACCGCATCAAGGTCAAGGAAACCCGCATGGCCGAAGTCGACGCCTGGCTGAAGAAGGCCGGGTACTGAGATAAGGAAACGTCGTCCCCGGCTCGACCGGGGACGACAGTTTCTGGCCCGCGCCTCAAGCCATCGCCAGGATCATGCTCCGGACCTGCGGATAGACCTCGCGCTCCCATTTCGAGCCGGAGAAGACGCCGTAGTGGCCGACGCCCGGCTGCAGGTGGTGGCGTTTGAGGTGGGGGCGCAGGCTGGTGCAGAGCAAGTGCGCCGCCGCCGTCTGGCCGACCGCGCAGATGTCGTCGCGCTCGCCTTCGACGGTGAGGAGGGCGGTCTTGCGGATGGCGCCGCAGTCCACCCGGCCCCCCCGGTGCATGAGTTCACCCTTGGCGAGCTGCGCCTGCTGAAACACCTTGTCGATGGTTTCGAGGTAGAACTCGGCCGTCAGGTCGAGCACTGCGAGATATTCGTCGTAGAAGTCTTCGATCTTGTCGGCCTCCGCCTGCTCCTGGTCGGCGAGGTGCTGGTAGAGCTTGCGGAACTGCGCGAAGTGGCGGCCCGAATTCATCGACATGAAGGCGGAGAGCTGGATGAAGCCGGGGTAGACCCTGCGCCCGCCGCCCTTGTAGCGCCACGGCACGGTGTGGATCAGGTTCTGCTCGAACCACTCGAAACTCTGCGCATTGGCGAGGTCGTTCACCGCGGTCGGCGACTCGCGCACGTCCACCGGCCCGCCGAGCAGCGACATCGTGCGCGGCTGGCAGGGGTCGTCGTCCTGCGCCATCAGCGCCACGGCGGCGAGCACCGGCACGCAGGGCTGGCACACCGCGAGGACGTGGGCGCCGCGCCTCTCGTGCGGATCGCCCAGTTCCTGCAGGAAGCGGATCACGTAGTCGATGTAGTCGTCGAGCCCGAAGCTGCCCGCCGAAAGCGGCACGTCGCGCGCGTTCTTCCAGTCGGTGATGTAGACGTCGTGGTCGCGCAGCAGCGTCTCGACCGTGTTTCGCAGCAGCGTGGCGAAGTGGCCGGAAAGCGGGGCGACGACGAGCACCCTGGGCTGCGGCGCGCCGACTTCGGGCTTGGCGAAATGCAGCAGGTCGCCGAAGGGCATGGACAGCGCCACCTGCTCCACAACCGGGGTCATGGCATTGCCGGAGAGCACCTCGTCGATCGCATAAGGCGGGCGCGCATGGGTTATGGCCGACTTCTCGAAGGTCTCGGCAAGCGCGAAGAAGCGGCGGGCCATGGGCATCTTCCCCGCCCCGCCCAGGAATTTGTCCCGGATGCCGGTCGCCGCCCGCGCGGCGAATCGGGAAGGCGCCAAGGCGTCGCAATAGGCCTGGTAGGCTTGGTAGATCATGCGATGCGGTCCCCCCGATCCGGCCGCAGCCCCCGATTCGACCGGGTGGCTGCAATCGGTTCTGGATTCATGCTGCGCTGCATCATAGGTTGATGCAAGCAAAAGCACGAAAGCCCGTCCGAACGGCCGAGGAGTGAAGGCGAGTGATCCAGGAACCCGACACCGGCGCGACGCTGACGATCTCCAGCAAGACGTATTCGGCATGGTCGCTGCGCGGCTGGCTGCTGTGCCGCCTCGCCGGGCTCGACGTGACCGAGAAGACGGTGGTCAACGACGCCGCCAACCGCGCCGAACTGCTGCTGCTCTCCCCCTCGGTGCTGGTGCCGCGCCTGACGTGGAAGGGCGCCAGCGTGTGGGACACGCTCGCCATCGCCGAGTTCCTGAACGAGCAGTTCCCCGACGCGCAGATGCTCCCGGCAGACCCGATCGCGCGGGCGCACTGTCGCTCGATCTCGGGAGAAATCCACTCAGGGTTTACCAACCTGCGCTCGGCGCTGCCGATGAACCTCAAGGTCCGGCACGAGAAATTCCCGGTCTTCTCGGGCGCACGCCCCGACATCGAGCGGATCGAGGCGATCTGGATCGACTGCCTCCAGACCTACGGCGGCCCGTTCCTGTTCGGAGAGAAGCCGACCGTGGCGGACGCCATGTACGCCCCCGTCACCACCCGCTTCGTGACCTATGCGGTGGCGCTGCCGCCGGAATGCTCGGCCTATTGCCGCACGATCGCCGACTGGGCGCCGATGCACGAATGGACCGAAGCGGCCAGGGCCGAACCCGAAGAGATGGAAGAACTCGACGTCGAGTTCTGATCCTCTGCGCCTCTGGTAGACACCGAAACACCCGGCGGTCAGGGACTGACCGCCGGGCTAGGCCCTCCGGGGGACGGGAGGCCGTGTCGGTTCGCTACCGCTTAGCGCAGCAGCGACAGGACGTTCTGCTGGCTCTGGTTGGCCTGCGCGATCATCGCGGTCGAGGCCTGGCTGAGGATCTGCGCCTTGGCCATCTGCGTCGTCTCGGTCGAGTAGTCGGCGTCCTCGATGCGGCTGCGGGCGTCGGACAGGTTGGTGACGTTGTTGGTCAGGTTGTTGATCGCCGATTCGAGGCGGTTCTGGCCGGCGCCGAGCGAGGCGCGGGTGGCGTTGACGTCCTTGAGCGCG
>DATKFS010000392.1:0-7705 GCA_035511275.1 Novosphingobium sp. | reverse complement strand
CCGTGGGCGTGGGCAACACCGCGCTCAAGTTCCTGTCGAATGTCGGCTCGGTGACCTCGAAGGGCATCGAGGCGGAGATGCAGACCTGGCTGGCGCGCGGCCTCCACACCAAGGGCTTCGTCGCCTACAACAAGGCGACCTATTCCTCGTTCCACAACTCGGTCTGCCCCGCGCAGTCGACCGCGCTGACCTGCGACCTCACCGGCCGGCAGGTGGCCTGGGCGCCCAAGTGGACGGCGGACTTCACCGTCGACTACACGGTGCCGATCAACGACACGACGCAGGTCTACGGCCTGTTCGACGTCAACTACCGCTCGAAGCAGAACACCACGATCACGCTCGATCCCTCGGCCGAGATCAAGGGCTACGCCCTCGCCAGCGCGCGCGTGGGCACCCTGCTCGACAACGGCCGCCTCGACGTCCAGCTCTGGGCCGAGAACCTGTTCGACAAGGCATACTACATCAACCTGCTCGGCTACACGAAGTCGACCGGGATCATCCAGGGCTACCCGGGCAACCCGCGCACTTACGGCGTGACTGTCCGCGTGAAGATGTAACGAACGGCGGCGGGCGGGCGCGGGCAGACATCCGCGCCCGCCCTGCCCATCTGTGCTAGGCCGCGAGTTCGGAGCGGTTGCGGCCGCCGTCCTTGGCGCGGTAGAGCGCCGCGTCCGCGGCCTTCAGCGCCTGTTCGGCGTCCTGCCCGGGGACCAGCGGGGCAATGCCCGCGCTCACCGTGACGCGGATGACGTTGTCCGAAGCGTCATGGACTTCCGCCCGTTCCAGCCGCTTGCGGATGCGTTCGCAGACGAGGTGGGCCTGGTCGATCGCCATGCCGCCCAGCACCACCGCGAACTCCTCCCCGCCGAGCCGCGCGACGAGGTCGCCGTCGCGCACAGAGGCGCGCAGGACCTCGGCGAAGCGCGTCAGCACGACGTCGCCCGCGGCATGGGCGTAGCGGTCGTTGACGCGCTTGAAATGGTCGAGGTCGAACACCGCGATGCAGCCCAGCACCCCCGCTTCCGGCACCGAGGCCAGCAGCGCCGGCAGCGCCTCGTCGAAGGCGCGGCGGTTGTAGATGCCGGTCAGAGGGTCGGTCATCGCCTTGCGGGTCAGGTCCTCCATCAGCTTGCGGCGGCCGGTGACCTCGCGCACGATGCTGACGGTGCCGACCGCCTCCTCGTGCTCGCCCAGGGTCGCGCGGATGTGGCTTTCCATCCAGAGCGTGGCGCCGTCCTTGCACAGCACCCGGTACTCGATGATCGCCGTCTCATCGGTATGGGCGAGCGCGCGGCGGCGGGCATCGAGCACGGCGGGCAGGTCCTCGGGCGAGATGAGATGGAACAGCACCCGGCCCGTCAGTTCGTCGGGCCGGTATCCCCAGACCCGCTCGGTCGAGGGCGAGGCGTAGCGCAGCACGCCGTCCGATCCCATCCGCAGGATGATGTCGCTGGTGCGGTCGAGGACGAGCCGGTGCAGCGCCTCGGCCGCGTTCATCCGCTCGAGCAGCCGCCGCCGCGCGCGCAGTTCGGCGGCGAGCGGCAGGAGGATCAGCACGATCGAGGCGAAGTAGATCTGCAGGACCTGCAGCTTGAGCGCCATGCTGCCCTGCAGGAGCGTGGTCGGCCCGTGGCCCGCCAGCGACAGCGGCAGCGCGATCGCCAGCAGGATCACGATCAAGGCGATCGCGCCGAACCGGCCCAGCCGCAGGGTCGCGGCGATCATCGGCATGAACGGCAGGATCACCAGCGGGACCTCGTCCTGCCCGAAAGTCACCATCGATACGGCGGCGACGAGCCCGAGCAGGATGATCGCCTCTCCGACCCGGTGGCTGCCGGCCGTCTCGATCCACTGGCGCATCTGCCCCTGCAGCGTCAGCAGCAGCGGCGGCGCGAAGGCCACCAGTCCCAGCGCGTGGCCGGCGTACCAGTCCCGCCACGCGGTCCAGTACGGCAGGTCGCGGCCCAGATGCACCGACCATGCCGCGAGCAGCGCGCTCGACGCGGGGATCGCAACGCCGCCGATCGCCAGGAACCAGCCCACTTCGGGCACCGACTGGAAGCGTCCGAACCGGGGGCTGGCCCGCTTGACCAGCCACGCGGCGCCGTAGGCCTCGGCGATGCAGATCAACGGCAGCGGCACCGCCACCCAGCCCGGGATGCCGAACAGTTGCGAAGCGAGGAGTCCACCGACGATGCAGGCGAGGACAATGCCGTTCCAGCGCCGCCGCGGCGTGGCGCAGAGCTTGGCGAACAGCACGGCCCCCGCCAGCCACAGGATGGCGACGCCGCCATCGAACCGCGTCAGCAGGAGCGTCGTCGAGGAGCAGGCGAAATAGGCGAGCGCGGTAAGCCCCGCCTCCGTCACGGATCTCAGGGCAGGGTATGGGCCGTGGCGCTGCATTGCCCTGCAATAAGCAACTATGATTAGCTTCGAGTAAAGAGCCCGAACTAACGCGTCACTTAGCGACGAGCACGTCGCTCGCCTTGACGAGTACCGTCACCGTGTCGCCCACCGCCAGTTCGAGGTCGGCGATCGCCTCTTCGGTGATGCTGGAGGTGATGACGTTGCCGCCGCCGATGTCGATCTTGATCTGGCCGTTCACGGCGCCCGGAGTGATGGCGGACACGATGCCGGTAAGCTGGTTGCGCGCGCTGATCTTCATCGCATGGTCCTTCCCCGGTCGCGGCCGGATCGCCGCGATCCTCGCGGGTTTCCTCCCCGACAGGTTAGAAATCAAGCTTTTCTCCCGCGCCAAATCTATATACGTGGCAATATAGAAACATTGTCCCAGGGGGGAACCGACATGCATTCCACCGTTCGCGCGGCGCTCGGCGCCGCTCCTCTCATCATGGGCCTCGTCCCGCTGGCCGGCGCCGCGCAGGAGGTTGCGCCCACCGCCGAGGCCAACGAGACCGGCATTTCCCCGATCCTCGTCACCGCCCGCCGCCGCGAGGAGGACGCGCAGGCCGTGCCCGCCGCGCTGACCGTGGTGCAGGGCGACCAGCTCGACCGCGCCTACGTGGTCAACACGCAGAGCCTCACCAGCTTCGTGCCGACCCTGAACTATTCCTCGGCCAACCCGCGCAATACCTCGTTCACGATCCGCGGCCTTGGCTCCAGCGTGGTCGCGGTGAGCCAGTCGAACGACGGGCTGGAGCCGGGCGTCGGCTTCTACGTCGACCAGGTCTACCACGCGCGCCCCGCCACCGCCGCCTTCGACTTCACCGACATCGAGCAGATCGAGGTGCTGCGCGGCCCCCAGGGCACGCTGTTCGGCAAGAACACCACGGCGGGCGCGATCAACGTGACGACCCGCCTGCCCACCTTCACGCCCGAAGCGAGCGAGGAGATCAGCGTCGGCCAGCGCGACTTCCTGCAGGTCAAGGCCTCGGGTTCAGGCCCGATCACCGATACGCTGGCGTTCCGCGTCTCGGGCCTGTCCACCCGGCGTGACGGCGTCATCCGCAACGTCGCGCTCGGCGGCAAGCAGAACAACCTCGGCACCCAGGCGGTGCGCGGCCAGCTGCTGTTCAAGCCGAGCGAGACGTTCCAGCTGCGCCTCACCGCCGATTTCACCAACTTCGAGGCCGAATGCTGCACGCAGGTCTACCTGCGCGTCGGCACCAGCCTGCGCCCCGCCTCGCGCCAGTATCCCGCGCTGGCCGCCGGGCTCGGCTATGCGCCGCCCAGCACCAACCCCTACGACCGCGTGACCGACATCGACGCCGACCTCGGCACCGACACCAACGAAGGCGGCACGTCCGCCATCGCCGACTGGGACATGGGCGGCGTCACGCTGACCTCGGTCAGCGCCTGGCGCTTCTGGAACTGGGACGCGGCGAACGACCGCGACTATACCGGCATCCCGATCCAGATCACCCAGCACATCCCCTCGCGGCAGGACCAGTTCAGCCAGGAACTGCGCATCGCCTCCAACGGCAGCGGGCCGCTGCGCTACGTCGGCGGGCTCTACTACTTCCACCAGAAGATCACCGGCCGCCCGATCAGCATCTACGGCCCGATGGCGGCTTACTGGCTGATCGGCCCGACCACCGGCGCCAACGCCACCCCGGTCCCCGCCAACCTGCTCGACGGCTATGGACAGGACGGCCACACCCGCTTCACCAGCGACAGCTACGCCGCCTTCGCCGAAGTGAACTACGACCTGACCCCACGCCTCACCCTCACCGGCGGCCTGCGCTACACCTACGAGGACAAGTCGGGCGACTACGCGACGACCGTTTCGGGCGGCCTCGCCACCACCAGCACCGCGCTCAACAACGCCAAGCTCTCGATCCTGCGGCCGCAGAGCTATTCGGCCTCGGACACCGACGGCAGCCTCTCGGGCCGCGCCAACGTGTCGTACCGCTTCTCGGACGAACTGTTCGGCTACGTCAGCGCCGCGCGCGGGTTCAAGTCCGGCGGCATCAACATGTCGGGCCTGCCGCTCGACGCGCAGAACCAGCCGACCCTCTCCACCGCCGTGGTCAAGCCCGAGCGCAACACCACCTACGAGGCCGGGTTCAAGTCGCAGCTCTGGGGTCGCCGCCTGACCTTCAACCTCACCGGCTACTATACCGAGGTCACCAACTTCCAGGCGACCATCGTCGACAGCACGCAGACGGTGGCGCTGCGCGGCTACCTCTCGAACATCCCCAAGGTCACCGTGAAGGGCATCGAGGTGGACGCCGCCGTGCAGCCGCTGCCCGGCCTGACGATCCGCGGCGCGCTGTCCTACGCGGACGGCGAATATGCCAAGTACCCCGCCGGCCCCTGCCCGCTCGAACTGCAGAGCAGCGCCACCACCGCCTGCGACCTGTCGGGCAAGCCGCTCGTCGGCCTGCCCAAGTGGGCGGAATCGGTGACGGTGGACTACGAGGTCCCGGTCGGCGACGGCGCCGTCGTCCTCCACGGCGACACCAGCTGGCGCAGCAGCTACTACGGCGACCCCAGCCTCTCGCGCTTCACGCTGATCGAGGGGTACAACCTCACCAACGCCAGCCTTGCCTACCGCTCCGACGACCGGTGGGAACTGGGCGTCTTCGCGCGCAACCTGCTGAAGTCGGACTACATCCAGAACCTGACAATCCAGGCCGGCAACTCGGGCCTGATCCTCGGCACGCCGAGCGACCCGCGCGTCATCGGCCTGACCTTCCGCGCCTGGCAGTAGGCTCGGGGAACCACCGGCCGGGCACGCTCACCCGTGCCCACAGGCCGGGGCCGACGATCAGCAGGGCATTGCCCGCGAGCAGGCAGGCCACCGCCAGCAGGCACAGGCCGAGTTCGGCCGCCGTCTCCCCGTGCACTCCTTGCGCATGAACCGCGCGATGGAGCCGCAGCACCGCCGCCGCCGCGCCCAGCAGCAGCCCGGCGCCCACCACGCGCAACCCGATGCGAGCGCCGAGAGTTTCATGCCACCTGACCATGTCGAACCTCCGAAGGAGGCCCTCCATCTACCGACAGCCCCGTAGCAATTCGAGAGCGAGACCCGGCGAACCCCGTTGAGATTGCGTAGGAAAAACGGCGCCGAAGGCCCGATTCATATGCGGCTCATATGCGACTGGCGGGTTTCCCCTATGGAGATCAAACGGGATTCCGTGCCATGCCCCGCAGGATGCCAACGACGAGGCCCGACTTGACCGAAGATCATGCGCAGCCCTCTGGCCAGCACGGAGCCCAGGCAAACGGGCACGTGCAGGGACGCCTGCCCACGCTGGCGCTGGGCGCGCTGGGCGTGGTGTTCGGGGACATCGGCACCTCGCCGCTCTATGCCCTGAAGGAGAGCTTCGTCGGCCACCACCCGCTGGTGGTGGACGCCGCGCACATCTACGGCGTCCTTTCGCTGATCTTCTGGACGATGATGCTGATCGTCACGGTCAAGTACGTCTTCATCGTCATGCGCGCCGACAACGGAGGCGAAGGCGGCAGCATGGCGCTGCTCGCTCTGATCGCGCGCACGCTGGGCGAAACGCGCTGGACCCCGGCGATCGCGATGCTGGGCGTGCTGGCGACCGCGCTGTTCTACGGCGATGCGATCATCACCCCGGCCATCTCGGTGCTCTCGGCGGTGGAGGGCCTGACGGTGGTCGAATCCTCGCTCGGCGGGCTGGTTCTGCCGATCGCCATCGTGATACTCCTCGGGCTGTTCCTCATCCAGAAGCACGGGACCGAGAAGGTCGGCACGTTCTTCGGGCCGATCATGGCGGTCTATTTCGTGGTGCTCGCCGGGCTCGGGCTGCTGAACCTCGCGCGGCATCCGGAGATCCTGGGGATCGTCAATCCCTGGTGGGCCTACCACTTCTTCGCGCTCGACCCGAAGCTGGCGTTCCTCGCGCTCGGCTCGGTCGTGCTCTCGGTGACCGGCGCGGAGGCGCTCTATGCCGACATGGGGCACTTCGGCCGCAAGGCGATCTCCATCGCCTGGCTCTACGCCGCGCTGCCCTGCCTCATGCTCAACTACATGGGACAGGGCGCGCTGCTGCTCGACGAGCCCGCTGCCGCCAGCAACCCGTTCTTCCTCCTCGCGCCGGAAGGGGCCCGCCTGCCGCTGGTGATCCTGGCGACGATGGCGACGATCATCGCCAGCCAGGCGGTGATCTCGGGCGCGTTCTCGGTCACCCGGCAGGCGGTGCAACTGGGCTTCCTGCCGCGCCTGCGCATTCTCCACACCAGCGCCTCGGCCGCCGGGCAGATCTACATCCCGCTGGTCAACTGGATGCTGCTGGTCAGCGTCATCCTGCTGGTGCTGTTCTTCCGCAATTCGAGCAGCCTCGCCGCGGCATACGGCATCGCGGTGACCGGCACGATGGTCATCACCGCGTGTATGCTGGGCGTACTGACCTTCAGCGTCTGGCGCTGGCACCCGCTGCTGGCGGGCGGCGCCACCGGGCTGTTCCTGGTGATCGACGCCGCCTACTTCCTGTCGAACGCCACCAAGATCCCGGACGGCGGCTGGGTGCCGCTGGTCGTGGCGGCAGTGGTGTTCCTGCTGCTGACCACCTGGGCCACGGGGCGCAAGATCATGCGCCACTACCTCGCGGTCGGCGCCATGGACCTTGGCCTGTTCATCCGTTCCACCGCCGGTTCGCTGCGCCGCGTGCCCGGGACCGCGATCTTCCTGTCCTCCACCAGCGACGGCGTCCCCCCCGCGCTGCTCCACAACGTCAAGCACAACAAGGTCCTGCACGAGCGCGTCATCATCCTGACGGTGGTGACGCGCGCGGTGCCCCACATGCCGGACGAGGGCCGCATCGAAGTGTCCGACCATGGCTCCAGCTTCTACCGGATGCGCCTGTCGCACGGCTTCATGGAGGACGTCGACATCCCCGCCGCGATGAAGACCGTGACCGAATGCCAGGGCCCGATCGGCATGATGGACACCAGCTACTTCCTCAGCCGCCAGACCCTCATCGCCTCCGACCGTCCCGGCATGGCGATCTGGCGCGAGAAGCTGTTCGCCTGGATGATCCGCAACGCCGCGACGCCGATGGAATTCTTCAACCTGCCCACCAACCGCGTGGTGGAGCTGGGCTCGCAGGTGGAGATTTAGGGCGACGGGAAACCGTCGTCCCCGCGAAAGCGGGGACCGCTGGCAAGGCCCCGCCTCAGGTGAGGCTGGGCGCTTGGTGACGGGGGCTGTCGCAGAGGTTTTGCCTCAAGAGTACGCAGCGGTCCCCGCTTTCGCTGGGATGACGACTGTTGG
>DATKFS010000391.1:0-2087 GCA_035511275.1 Novosphingobium sp. | reverse complement strand
CAGGACGCCGGGATCGTCCAGCCCTATGGGTTCGCCGAATTGGGCACCGCGCGCATGGCGCATGGCCTAGGTGCGGCGGCGCGGCGCGGCTCGGTGTCCGACATCGAAGTGCTGCTCGAACGCGAGAAGCAGGACGTCAACGCTCCGGACATGTTCGGGCTGACCCCGCTCGCGTGGGCGGTCGCCTATCACCGCTGGCCGGCCGCCGAGGCGCTGCTGCGCGCCAAGGCGAGCCCCACGGGCGCGGTCTGCCAGTCGGTCATCGACCGCGAATCGCCGCTCCAGGTCGCGCGGATCATGCGCTGGTACGCCATGATCCGCCGGATGCGCCCGCTGGTGACGGAGGACGAGTTCGCCGCGCTGCGCCAGAAGCCGCGCTGGGACGATGCGAGCCTGTCGGAATTCAACCACGCGCTGACCGAACTCAAGGAGCGCTACGCCCGCATCCTGCGCAAGCAGGACTTCGCGCGGCACGACCTGCTGTTCCAGGTCGACGAGCAAGGCAACACCACCGAATGCCGGATGGAGCCGGCCTCGGTCTCGCCCGGCTTCGACAAGGAGCTGTGCGGCCTTGCGGTGGAGATCGTGCGCTGGACCCCGGCGCGCGACGCCTTCGGCACCCGAGTGCCCGAAAGCGCCAAGCTGCTGGTCGGATTCGGCGGCGGCAGCTGAGCCGCGGGCTGGGCGATTCAGCGCGTGACAAGCGCGCCGGTTTCCTCTAACGGCGCCGCTTCCCATCAGCGCGATAAAAGCGAAAGCGAGTGCACGACATGAAACTGAATGACATCCGCGACAACGCCGGTTCCCGCCACCGTCGCATCCGCGTCGGCCGTGGTATCGGTTCGGGCAAGGGCAAGACCGCCGGTCGCGGCCAGAAGGGCGCCAAGGCGCGTTCGGGCGTTTCGATCAACGGCTTCGAAGGCGGCCAGATGCCGCTTCACATGCGCCTGCCGAAGCGCGGCTTCTCGAACAAGAAGTTCGCCAAGGACTACGCGGAAGTGAACCTGGGCCTCATCCAGAAGATGATCGACGCCGAGAAGCTCGACATCTCGGGCGTGGTCGATCACGCCGTGCTGCAGGCAGCCGGTCTTGCCCGTGGCGGCAAGGACGGCGTGCGCCTGCTCGGCAAGGGTGAGCTGACCTCGAAGGTCACCTTCAACGTCGCCGGCGCATCGGCCGGTGCCGTCGCCGCGGTCGAGAAGGCCGGCGGTTCGGTCATTCTTCCCGCCAAGGAAGAAGCCGCGGCCTGAGGCCGGGCGACAGACCCAAGCTAACGGGAGAGGGCGGGCGCCGGGCGCTTCGCCCTCTCTTGCTGTCCGGGACACGAGGCAGGTCCTCCCCATGCCTTCGGAGCAGGGGAGGATCGGGCAGGAGTGGTGCTCCGGCGACACGCCGCTGCGCATTTTGCGCAGGCAAGGCCTTCCAGACATCGCGCTAATGTCTATATGGCCAGTTTCCTTACCAAGGTTCGACAAGGCAGGTCACAGCCGCTAAGGGCGAATCCGATTAGATCATTCGAGGCTTCCAGAACGTCATGGCTTCCCGCGCCGACAACATTGCCAGTACGCTGAGCCTGGCCAACTTCTCCAAGGCCACCGAGCTGAAGAACCGCATCTGGTTCACCATCGGCGCGCTGATCGTGTTCCGCTTCCTGAGCTTCGTGCCGCTGCCGGGCGTGAACCCGCTGATCCTCGAATCGCTCTACAGCAAGACGCAGGGCGGCATTCTCGACCTGTTCAACACGTTCTCGGGCGGTTCGCTCTCGCGCATGAGCCTCATCGCGCTCGGCGTGATGCCCTACATCACCGCCTCGATCGTGGTGCAGCTTGCCGCCTCGCTCCATCCCGCGCTCGTCGCCCTGAAGAAGGAAGGCGAGGCCGGGCGCAAGAAGCTCAACCAGTACACCCGCTACGGCACCGTCGGGCTCTGCGCGCTGCAGGGCTACTTCCTCGCCGTCAGCCTCGAGGCCTACGGCGCGTCGAGCGGGCTGCAGGCGGTCGTCGATCCGGGCATCATGTTCCGCATCGGCGCGGTCATCAGCCTCGTGGGCGGCACCATGTTCCTCCTGTGGCTGGGTGAGCAGATCA
>DATKFS010000390.1:0-2077 GCA_035511275.1 Novosphingobium sp. | reverse complement strand
CCTGCGGATTTCCTGCGCCAGCCGCTTCTCGTCCTGGATACCGGCGGCGGGATTGGGCGGGTTGAAGGGCCGGAAACTGTCGGCAAGGCAGGTCATCTGCCCGGCCTTCTCCTCGATCGTCATCCGCCTGATGAGGTCGTCGACGCGCGAGACCTCGTCGGCGGCGAGCGCGAGGCGCGGCATCCCGATCGCGACGGCGCTGCCGACGATGCCGGAAAGCAGGCTGCGGCGGTCTAGGCGGGGCAGGGGTGGGCCTGGGGGTCGGGTCGAATGCATCCGCGCCACCTAACCGATGGTCGTCGCGTTTGTTGCACTGCGGTAGGCGAGAGGTTCGCCTCGCGGGATGGGCCGTGGCTAATCCGCCGCGGCGATCGTCACCGGGATCGACTTGTACGCCGGCGTCCCGCTCGCATGGTCGTAGTCGTCCAGCGGGACGAGGCAGTTCGCCTCCGGATAATAGGCCGCCAGCGAGCCGCGCGCGATGGCGTGGCGGATCACGGTGAAGCCCTTCAGCGTCCGCCCGGCGGGGGTGGAAAGATCCACCCGGTCTCCATGCGCGAGGCCGAGCATGGCCATGTCCACCTCGTTGGCGAAGATCACGTCGCGCCGCCCGGTGACCCCGCGATAGCGGTCGTCGAGGCCGTAGATCGTGGTGTTGTACTGGTCGTGGCTGCGGATGGTGGTCAGCAGCAGCGACTGCGCCGCGCCGTCCTCGACGTGCGGGTGGACGATGAACTGCGCCTTGCCGCTCGGCGTCTTCCACAAGCGCTTGTCGGGGGCGATGGTCAGGCGGAAGCCGCCGGGTTTGCGTACACGCAAATTGAAGTCGCGGAAGTCCGGGTAGACCGCCTCGATGCCGTCGCGGATGAGGTCGTAGTTGCCGACCAGGGCCTGCCAGTCGACCTTCGATCCGGGCATCGCCGCCATGGCGAGCCCGGCGACGATGGCGGGCTCGGAGCGCACCTGCGGCCCCGGCGGCTTCAGCTTCCCGCGCGAGGCGTGGACCATCGACATGCTGTCTTCCACCGTCACCCACTGCGGGCCGGTGGCCTGCTCGTCGTGCTCGGTCCGGCCGAGGCAGGGGAGCACCAGCGTCTCCCTCGCATGGAGCAGGCAGGTGCGGTTGAACTTGGTGACGATGTTGACCGACAGGTCGAGCCCGCGCACCGCCGCGAAGCAGGCCTCGGGATCGGGCATGGCGACGGCGAGGTTGCCGCCCAGCGAGATCAGCGCCTTCGAACGCCCCTCGCGCATGGCGATCAGCGCCTCGACCGCGTTGTGGCCATGCTTGCGCGGCGAGGTGATCCCGTAGGCGGCGTCCAGCCTTGCGAGCATGTCCTCGGCGGGCAGTTCCGTGATGCCGACCGTGCGGTCGCCCTGCACGTTGCTGTGGCCGCGCAGGGGGCAGATGCCCGCGCCTGGCTTGCCGAACTGGCCGAGCAGCAGCAGCAGGTTGGCGATCGCCTGCACGTTCTGCGTGCCGTGGGCGTGCTGGGTGATGCCCATGCCGTAGCAGACGATCACACGCTCCGCCCCGGCGTAGACGCGGGCCATGCTCTCGATCGCCTCGCGGGTCAGGCGCGACTGGTCCTCGATCCACGTCCACGATGTGCCTTCGACGTCCGCCTTCAGCGCCTCGAACCCCTCGGTATGCGCGGCGATGAAGGCTTGGTCGAGCACGCCGCCTTCCGCCGCCTCCAGCGCGAACAGCGCCTTCATCATGCCCTTGAGCATCGCCATGTCGCCGCCGATCCGCACCTGATGGTAGGCCGAGGCCAGCGGCGTGGACCTGGGCGTCAGCATCTCGGTGGGATGCTGGGGCGACTTGAAGCGCTCCAGCCCACGCTCGCGCATGGGGTTGGCGACGACGATCGGCACGCCGCGCTTCGATGCCGCCGCCAGCGTCGAGAGCATCCGGGGGTGGTTGGTGCCGGGGTTGTGGCCGATGCAGAAGATGGCGTCGGCGCGGTCGAAGTCCTCCAGCGTCACCGTGCCCTTGCCGATGCCGATCGACTTGGGCAGCCCGGTGGAAGTCGCCTCGTGGCACATGTTGGAGCAGTCGGGGAAGTTGTTGGTC
>DATKFS010000389.1:0-5770 GCA_035511275.1 Novosphingobium sp. | reverse complement strand
CTTCCACGCGGGGAACTTGTCGCCGGTGTAGAAGATGAAGTCGCCCGGCGCGATCACCGGGTTCCAGCTGATCGCCGGCTGGGCGAGGTCGGGGCGGGTGGAATTGCGCGGGATCGGTCGGCCATCGTAATGATCGCCGTCCGAGACCAGCGGCCAGCCGTAGTTGGCGCCAGGCTTGACGAGGTTGAGTTCGTCGCCGCCCGCGGGTCCATGCTCGAGGTCCCATAGGCGACCTTGCGGATCGAACGCGAGGCCGAGCACGTTGCGGTGGCCGTAGGACCAGATCTGGTCGGTGGGCGCACCTTTCCCGGCATAGGGATTGCCCGGCGCGGGCGTACCGTCGGGCAGCAGGCGGACGATCTTGCCCAGGTTCGCCTTCATGTCCTGCGCGGGCGTGAACTTCTGGCGGTCTCCCGAGGCGACGAAGAGGTACTGGCCGTCGGGCGAGAAGGCGAGGCGGTGCGAATAGTGGCCGCGCCCGGTGACCTTGGGGGCCTGGCGCCAGATCACCTTGAGGTTCTCCAGCCGGCACGAGAGCGGCTCGGCGCAGACGAGATCGGTCTTGCCCACCGCCGCGCCGCGCGTGTCGCCCTGTCCGGCCTCGGCCCAGCTCAGGTAGACCACGCGGCGGTCCAGCGCCTTGCTCGTCTGTCCGGGCGCGAAGATGAAATCGCCGAGGCCGCCCTGGCCGCCGTAGTCGACCTTGGGCACGCCGGAGACTTCGCCGATCCTGCGGTCCGGCGTCACGAAGCGGATGGTGCCCTTGCGCTCGGTCACGAAGAGCGTGCCCGTACCCTCGTCGAAGGCCATGGCCCAGGGTTCGTCGAACTGCGTGATGCTCTCGACGGAGAAGGGCGTGGCGCCCTCGCTCGCGGTGGCCGACGAGGCGGGCGCGGTGTTTTCCCCGGTGGACGCGCTGCCGCAGCTTGCGACCATGACGGCGAGGGGCGATAGGGCGATGACTATTCTTGCAGCGATCATGTCCACCCCAATGCTTGCTCCCACCACCGGTTCCATCGCAACAAAACGTTACGTCATCGGCGTCGACGAGGCCGGCCGCGGTCCCCTGGCGGGGCCTGTTGTCGCCGGTGCGGTGGTGCTGTGCAAGCCCCGGCCACCGGGGCTGGACGATTCCAAGAAGCTGTCACGCAAGCGCCGCGAGGAACTCGAGGTCGTCATCAAGCGGCGGTGCCGCTGGGCGGTTGGCGTGGTGGACGTCGCCGAGATCGACCATCTCAACATCTTCGGCGCGACGATGCTGGCGATGACGCGCGCGGTCCATGCGCTATGCGAGGCGATGGGGGACGAACCGGGCGAGGTTCTGGTCGACGGCAACCTGACGCCACTGGGGCGCCGCACGGAATGGCGGTGGAATGCGCGGGCCATCGTCGGTGGCGATGCGATCGAGCCGTGCATCTCGGCCGCCTCGATCATCGCGAAGGAGCACCGCGATCGCCTGATGCGGGACCTCGCGCTGGCGCATCCGCACTATGGCTGGGAGCGCAACGCAGGATATGGCACTGCGGAACATCTCGAAGCATTGCGTCGCCATGGTGCGACGCCGCATCATCGCCGCAGCTTCGCGCCGGTGGCGCAGCTGCAGCTGATGATCTAGGCCGGGACGATCCCGGCCGGGTGCCGGCTCAGGCAGCCAGCGGGAGCGGCGCAGCTTCGACGACGGTCGCAGGCCGGGTGGTCGCGACGGCGGCGGGGGCAGCGGGGGCATCTGCGAGACCGGCGATGAAGCGCTCGGCGATGACGACGTCACGGCGCGCGGCGAAGTAGAGAGAAATCAGGGAAAACATGGCGACCTCGATATGGGGATTGCTGCGGTGCAACATCTGAGGCCCATTTGGCTGTGACGCCCGGTTGCGGCAAATGCAAGGTTGCGTACGGGAGTTGCGCCAGACGCAACTTGGCTTTCTGCAGGTCGGGTGCCGCCGAAAAGTTTTCCACGAGTCCGCGTCGCCACACCCACCATATCTTGAGTCATAGCGAGTCGCGGCGACTCGATATGTTGTGTCGGATTCCTTTTGTTCCATCGCGCTGAACACCTGAATCACAAGGATTCCCAACGAGTCGCGGCTTGACGCGGAGTCCGCAATGACTCACCCTAGAGGCATATCCACAGTTTATCGGAGCAGTCATGGGGCAGATTTTGGTCAAGGAACGCATTCGGGCACGGGCGCCTGCGCCGACCCCGAAGGAGCTGCTTCCGCTCGGCCACATCATCCCCGGCGACTGCATCGAGGCGATGCGCACCATCCCCGATGCCAGCGTCGACATGGTCTTCGCCGATCCGCCGTACAACCTGCAACTGGGCGGCGATCTCTCGCGTCCGGACGGCAGTCACGTCGATGCGGTGACGAACGACTGGGACAAGTTCTCCAGCTTCGCCGTCTACGACCAGTTCACGCGTGACTGGCTGACCGAAGCGCGCCGCGTGCTCAAACCCGAGGGTTCGCTCTGGGTGATCGGTTCGTACCACAACATCTTCCGCCTCGGCGCGATCATGCAGGACATGGGGTTCTGGATCCTGAACGACATCGTGTGGCGTAAGGCCAACCCGATGCCGAACTTCAAGGGAACCCGCTTCACCAACGCGCACGAGACGCTGATCTGGGCGAGCATGGGCGAGAAGTCGAAGTACACCTTCAACTATCGCGCGATGAAGACGCTGAACGACGAACTGCAGATGCGCTCGGACTGGGTGCTGCCGATCTGCAACGGCGCCGAGCGTCTGAAGAAGGGCGGTCGCAAGGTCCACCCGACGCAGAAGCCCGAAGCGCTGCTCTACCGCGTCATGCTGGCGACGACCAACAAGGGCGACGTCGTGCTCGACCCGTTCTTCGGCACCGGCACCACCGGCGCCGTCGCCAAGCGCCTTGGCCGCGACTGGATCGGCTGCGAGCGGGAGAGCGACTACCGCGAAGCGGCGATGGAGCGCATCGAAATGGCGCTTCCGCTCGACGAAAGCGCGCTCAAGACCATGCAGTCCAAGCGTACCGCGCCCAAGGTCGCCTTCGGGACACTGGTGGAGACGGGCTGGATCGCGCCCGGCACGCAGGTCTGGGACAAGAAGCGCCGCCACGTCGCTACCGTGCGCGCCGACGGTTCGCTGATGGCGGGGGACGCCACCGGCTCGATCCACGGCGTCGGCTCGGCCGTTCAGGGCGCGCCTTCGTGCAACGGCTGGACGTTCTGGCACCTGGAGCACGAGGGGCAGGTCAAGCCGCTCGACGCGATCCGCCAACTGTACCTCCTCGCCACGGAGCCGTGATCAGTACACGGTGATCAATACGTCGTCCCGGACTTGATCCGGGACCGCTGGCAAGGCTGCGCCTGATTTTCGGCGGGGTGCGGCGTTGCAGTGGCTCATCGTGAGCTATCGCATCAAGAGAACCCGGCGGTCCCCGGTCAAGCCGGGGAAGATGGCCGCTTGAAAACGGGTTCAGCCCAACCCGCGGACGCGCTAAGGCCGCGCCATGACCCGCAAGCTCTACATTCGCCCGATCGCTTTCGCCGACAGCCCGCAGAGCGAGGAGGGCGATGCCGTCCGCCTCGGCGGAGCGATGGTCTGGGCGAGCCGTTTCGCGGTGATCGTGCGCGAAGACGGGCGCGTCGTTTCGCGCGAGCGGGTGGCGGCCTCGCAGATGGCCTCGGCGCTGGCGGCATTGTCGGCGGACCTCGGCGCGGCGGGCGAGGCGCAGTGGGCGAACTTGCGCAAGGTCCACGCCCCCATCCGGTGCGGCGAGCGCACGATCCGGCTCGACCAGCCGCAGGTCATGGGCATTCTCAACATGACGCCCGACAGCTTCTCCGACGGCGGCCAGTTCCTCGACGACGAGGCGGAGGCCTCCGCCCATGCCTCTGCAATGCTGGAGGCGGGCGCGGCGATCATCGACATCGGCGGCGAATCGACGCGGCCGGGCGCGGGCGCGGTCTGGGAGGGCGACGAGATAAAGCGCGTCGTCCCGATGGTCGGCAAGCTGGCGGCGATGGGCGCGGCGATCAGCCTCGACACGCGGCGGCCGGCAGTGATGGAAGCCGCCCTCGCAGCGGGTGGGCACATCATCAACGACGTGTCCGCCCTGCGCTACGACCCGCGCAGCCTCGAACTTGCCGCCGCGAGTGGTGCGCCTGTCGTGCTGATGCACGCCCCGGGCAAGGCGGACGACCTGCACTCTCCCGCCGGCTACGAGGACGTGGCGCTCGCCGTGTTCGACTGGCTGGAGGAGCGCCGGGACGCTGCCATCGCTGCCGGCATCGCGCCCGGGCGGATCGTGCTCGATCCCGGTTTCGGCTTCGGGCTGACGCTTGCGGAGAACCTTGCGCTGTTCAACGCACTGCCGCTGTTCCATGCGCTCGGCCAGCCGCTGCTGGTGGGAGTGAGCCGCAAGCGGATGATCGGCGCGCTCTCGAACGAGGCGCCTGCGCACCAGCGGCTCGGCGGCTCGCTGGCACTGGCGGTCAAGGCCATGGACGCGGGCGCGCACATCCTGCGGGTGCATGACGTGGCCGAGACGGTTCAGGCGGTTCGTGTATGGCGGGGCCTGCGCGATGCAGCGCTGACGGACTTTTCCCAGCTTCCGCATTGATACAAATCTGCACGCAGGATGAACCCCGGATTTCCTGGAGATGAACACGACGGCGCGAGGTATGTGACCCAGTCGTCACAACACCGTCGTGTCCCGCTGCAGGCCCGTTTCGTCCCGCTCGCTGGGGCCAATCGTGCCAGCGCCCGTTTCCCCTCTCGAACCGCCGAGGCAATTCCGCCCGGCATGGAAAGCGAAAAGGGGAAGACCCATGAAGCAGACCAAGATCATCAGCGCCGCCGCGCTGGCTTTCGCCGCCGTTCCTGTCACCGCCATGGCGGTCGTGCCAACGATGTATGAGGAAAGCGCCGCCCGCGCCGAGGAAGACCGGATCATCCAGGCCCCCATCGGTGGGATCGAAGGCAAGAACTGGTATAACTATCGGGCCAACGTGAATGAAACCCAGAAGGAACTTTCGAGCGACCTGCGTCACGCCAGCGACATCGAGGACCAGCGCGATGCCTGGGAGGAATACGGCGTCGAACTGCGCGGCGAGCGCGGAAAATACGTGAAGGCCATGGCCAAGAAGGGCTATCGCGTCCCGACCGTCTACATCGAAGGTCTCTGATCCTTCACACCGCCTGAAGCGGATTGAGGCCGGGCCATGCGACAGCATCGCCCGGCCTTTTGCTGGGTTCAGAGCTTACCTCATCCCATCACAGCGAGTAGCCGCCGTCCGTCACCAGCACCGTTCCCGTGATCGTGGCTGCCGCGTCGGAGAGCAGGAAGCCGATCTGCGCGGCGATTTCCCCGGCGCTGGCGTAGCGTCCGAGCGGTGTGGCCAGCTTGCCCATGGCGGCGATCGCAGCCTCACGACCACCCTGCTCGGCGACGAAGTCGCGGAACATCGGTACCTGGTCCCAGATCGGCGTATCGACACCGCCCGGTGCAATGGCGTTCACCCGGATACCGAGCGGCGCGCCTTCCTGGGCTGCGACCTTTGCAAGCTGGATCACACCGGCCTTGCTGGCGCCGTAGGCCGCCGTGCCGGGCTCGGCCTTGATGCCGCTGGCCGAGGCGGTCATTGCCACGCTGCCGCCTGTTCGGCCACCCCTCAGGCATCGTGTCCCGGCTGCCGGAGGCGACGTCTTCAGCAGGGATGGCCGCATCGCAAGGAGTACAGATGAGCGCTGATAACGCTTACGCCGTCGAGTTGAAGGGCGTCACCTTCAATC
>DATKFS010000388.1:0-10223 GCA_035511275.1 Novosphingobium sp. | reverse complement strand
CGCCGGTCATGGCGCCCTCGCCCACTGCGTCCCCGGCGTGGAAGACATGGGTGACACCCGGCACGAGGCTTTCGCGCTGCGCCGCCAGCGCCTTTGGCGTCTCGCCGATGGAGGCGGAGAGGAACAGCACCTTCACGTCCGCATCGCCGACGATGTACGCGGCCTCGGCGGGCTTGAGGTGGGTGGAAAGCAGCGTCACGAAGCAACCGCAGCGGGTCGCGCCCCAGTAGACCATCGCGAACTCCGGCGAGTTGCGCAGCATCACCGCGATCCGGTCGCCCGGCCTCAGCCCGAGCGATCGCAGCAGTTGCGCGACCCGGTTCGAACCCTCGTCGAGCGCGTGGTAGGTCAGCGTCTCGCCCGTGTCGGCGACGACCAGCGCGATGGCGTCCGGCGTCGTTCGGGCATGGTGCGACGGGTGGTGGCCCGGCATCTCGTGCTTCTCCCCTGAGCGGCCGCGGCGTCCTCGCCGCCGGCCTTCACGGGATCAGTATACGCCGCCCTGTTCTTCCGCAAAGTTCCCCGCGTCGGCGTGGTTGGCCGCGGCCGAGGCCTCCCGCGCATCGCGGGCGCCCCGGATCTGGGCCACCAGCGCATCGCGGCGACGGGTGAATTCGTCCTCGGCGGTGTACTGGCGCGGCTCGGTGTCGGGCTTGAACGCTTCCCAGATTACCGCGGCTTTCGGCTCGTCGCCGGGCTCCACGCCCATGACGCGCTTGCCGGTGACGCGGTCGATGCGGACCATGCGGATGCCGGCCGGCGCGACCAGCGGCTGGTGGCTCCAGCGCGGCAGGGTGGCCTCGACGACCTCCTTGAATATCGGCGCGGCGATGCGACCGCCCTGGGCGTATCCACCCAGCGAGCGCGGCGAATCGTAGCCGAGGTAGACGCCGCCGACATAGTCCTGGTTGCCGCCCATGAACCACACGTCGGTCGGGCCGTTGGTGGTGCCGGTCTTGCCGAACAGCGGCAGCTTGAGGTCGCGCAGCCGCTCCGCCGTGCCGCGCGTGACGACGCCCTCGAGCATGTGGACGACCTGGTAGGCGGTCGCGGCGTCGAGCACCTGCTTGCCCTTGCGCTGGACGCGCGGCATCGGCTTGCCGTCCCACTGCGGCATGTTGCACGCATCGCAGCGGCTGCGGTCGGCGCGCCAGATCACCTTGCCGTTACGGTCCTGGACGTAGTCCACCACCGAGCCCGAGAACTGCACGCCGTTGTTGGCAAGCGCCGCGTAGGCGTTGATCATGCGCGCCACCGTCGTCTCGCCCGCGCCGAGCGCGAAGGAGAGATAGGACTGGTAGTCGCCGATGCCGACGTTGTGGAACGTGCGCGTGACCTTCTTCATGCCCACGTCGTTGGCGACGCGCACCGTCATCAGGTTGCGCGACTGCTCCAGACCCCAGCGCATCGTGTGGCTGCCCGAACCGCCGGCGCCGCCGAAGTTGCGGAAGCACTTGTTGCCGAGGCCCGCCCCCTGGAACACGCAGAACGTGCCGTCGAGCACTTGCGTCGCCGGGGTCATGCCGTTCTGCAGCGCGGTGGCATAGACGAAGGGCTTGATCGTCGAACCCGGCTGGCGCTCGGCCTGGACGGCGCGGTTGAAGGAATCGAGGCCGGAATCGAAGCCGCCCTGCATGGCGACGATGCGGCCCGTGGCCGGCTGCTCGATGACCATGCCGCCCGACACTTCAGGCACCGTGCGCAAGGCCCAGGTCCCTGCGGTGACCGGCGCGGCGGTGACGAGGTCGCCCACCTTCACCCGCTCGGAAAGGCCGGTCAGCGTGGCGATGTTGCCATCGGAGAAGCCGATGCGGCCCGTGCCCCCGTCGGTTCCGGTGGCGTCGAGCACGACGCCGACGCGCCAGTCCTTGTAGTCCACCGTCTTGTTGGCGACGACGAGCTGCGACTGCCAGTTCTCCAGGTCGTTGAGGTGGGCGACGGGGCCGACCCATCCGCGATTGCCGTGATAGCGCAGCAGGCCGCCGCGCAGCGCGTCGCGCACCGCCCTTTGCATCTCGGTGTCGAGCGAGGTGCGCACCCACAGGCCGCCTGCGTAGACGCTGTTGGGGCCATCCTCGGCCTTCTCGCCGTACTTGTCGATCAGGCGGCGGCGCACTTCCTCGACGAAGTAGCCGTTGGAAGGCTCGTAGGCGTTGCCGCGCTGGGTGACGAGGCCGAGCGGCTCGGCCTTGGCGGCAGCGGCGGCCTGCTCGGTCGCCCAGCCGTTGCGGACCATCTGGTCGAGCACCCAGTTGCGCCGCTCGATCGCGCGCTCCTCGTTCTTCTTGCGACCGTAGACTTCGGGCGCGCGCGGCAGGATGGCGAGGAACGCCGCCTGACTCAGCGTCAGGTCCTCGACGTCCTTGTCGAAGTACGCGCGCGAGGCCGCCTGGACACCGAACGAGCGACGACCGAGCGGAATCTCGTTGAGGTAGAGTTCGAGGATCTGCTGCTTGGTCAGCACGCCTTCGATACGGCGGGCGAGCAGCATTTCCTTGAGCTTGCGGGTGACCGAGTACTCGTCGCCGATGAGGATGTTCTTGGCGACCTGCTGGGTGATCGTCGAGCCTCCCTTGGCGCGCTCCCCGGTGCCGTACTTCGAGGCGTAGTCGACCACGGCGCCCGCGAGGCCACCGATATCGACGCCGCCATGGGTCCAGAACGTGCGGTCCTCGGCCGAGAGGAAGGCGTTGACCAGCGGGCGCGGGAAATCGACGAAACGCAGCTGCACGCGCCGTTCGCGGGCATAGGAATAGACGATCTCGCCATCCATGCCGCGCACCATCGTCGGCAGGGGCGGCTGGTACTCGAGCAGCTTGTTCGCGTCGGGCATGTCCCGCGTGAGGACCACCCAGAAACCGATCAGGCCGACCAGCCCGGCCATGCAGAGATAGCCGAACCGGCGGAGCCACTTGCGTTCGCGCCAGGCCCTGCCGATCGACCGCTTCACGGCGGCGAAACCGCCGGAAGCCTCGCGGCGGATGCGGAAGGTCGCGTCTTCGGGCGGCTGCTCGCCGGGATCATTCGCGTCGGTCATTGCGCCCGCCCTCTAGCACGGCCGTTTCGCGCAAGGCCAGACACCTTGAAGGCCAACCCGCGATCAGGCACCCAGCTTCCTCGCGAAATAGGCCCGGATCGCCTTTGCCCCGGCCTGCGCGAGCGCGTCCTGCCCGCGCCGCGAGCCCAGCACTTTCGCGTCGTCGGGATTGTTGATGTACCCCGTCTCGAACAGGATCGAGGGAATGTCCGGCGCCTTGAGCACCGCCAGCGCGGCGGTTTCGGGATGATCGCGGTGCAGGCCCATGCCGCCGTCCGCCAGTTCGCGCAGCAGCAGGTTGGCGGCCTGCGTCGAGCCCGATTGCGCGCCCCGCTGCGACAGGTCGAGGAGGATCGCGCCCACCGTCGCATTGGTGCGGGAAAGGGCGACGCCGTTGACGCGGTCGGCGCCGTTCTCCCGCGTGGCGAAACGGGTCGCGGCATCGCTCGAACCCCTTTCGGACAATACGTAAACACTGGCACCGCGGGCCGAATCGCTTTCCGCGCTGTCGGCGTGGATCGAGACGAACAGGTCGGCGTTGAGCCGCCTGGCGATGTCGGGCCGGTCGGCCAGCGCGATGAAGCGGTCGGTGTCGCGGGTCAGCGCAACGCGCAGTCCGCCGCCCGCCAGCAGCTTCTCGCGCAGCGCCAGCGCTACCTGCAGCGCGACGGTCTTTTCCCGGAGTTCGCCCTGGCCCGCGCCCGGATCGAAGCCCCCGTGCCCGGGATCGATGACCACCAGCGGCCTGCTCGCGTCGGCCGGACCATCGACCCGTGGCAGGCCGACCGGCGTGTCCACGCCCGGCAGGTCGAAGCGGACCACGTAGTCGTAGGCGTCCGCGCGCGTCGCGATCGTTCCGGTCATCACGATGACGCCGGCCAGCAGCACGAGCGGCGTGAAAAGGAGCAGGATCAGCTGCAGAGTGCGCGACATGGCCGGATTGACTAGGTCCACAACGCCGCGACCGCAATCCGCCAGTGGCGCGCTTTCCCACGGATTTCTCGGCACCGATCGCCAGCTATCGAGGGATAAAACCCGGCAAGCCAAGGAACTTGCCGTCATCCGCCATGGATGCTAGGCCTACCTGACCGGGGCCACGACGCTTTCGGTCCTCGCATTCCGGAACAACATCACCATATGATGCCGGCAGGACCGGCAGAGCATAACCCCGGTCCAGGGAGCCGGGAAATCCTTTCCGGAAGACCTCACAGGTTGAAGCGAGCCATGAGAAGCCAATTGCCGCCCTGCCAGCCGACGCCCGAACGGGCGGTGGCGGTGTGGTCGCAATTTTCCGCGCGTGCCCTAGCGCCGCGCGATCTTCCGCTCGCAGACACACGCGCATACCCGGGGCACATCGCCTTCGGGGCAGCTCATACATTCGCCGCGCACGAGGCGCTGGATTGCCTCGACTCCTCGCCGCTCCCGAAGCGGCAGATGCAAACGCACCAACACGCCCGCGAAACGAAAGGCCCCGCCGCAGACGGCCGGGCCATCGCCACGCATACGGGCACATCCGACACAATCGAACATAATCGCGTCCCCCTGGCTGATCCGGCCGGGCGCGGACGCGCACGGAGACTATCAAATGGCAACGCGCATGCTTATCGATGCGCGCCACCCGGAAGAAACGCGGGTGGCGGTACTCAAGGGCAATCGGATTGAAGAATTCGATTTCGAGTCGACTGAACGCAAGCAGATAAAGGGCAACATCTACCTGGCGAAGGTCACCCGCGTGGAGCCTTCGCTCCAGGCGGCGTTCGTCGATTTCGGCGGCAATCGCCACGGCTTCCTGGCCTTCAGCGAAATCCATCCGGACTACTACCAGATCCCCAAGGAGGACCGCGAGGCCCTGCTGGCCGAAGAGGCCGCCCATGCCGAGGAAGAAGCCGCCCTGCGCGCCACCGAAGGTGACGACGAGGACGAGGATGGCGACTACGGAGACGACGACGGCGGCATCACCGAAGTCGACACGTCCGACAAGGATCATGTCGCCACGATCGAGGACGGGGCCGTCGAAGGTTCGTTCCCGGCCGATGACGACGGCGAGCACGCTGAAGAGGAAGGCGAGAACGGCGCGGATTCGTCCGGGCGCCGCGGCCGCGGGCGCCGCCGTCAGGGCCGTCCCTCGGGCCGCTCGAAGGAAGCCGACGACCTGCGCGCCAAGCGCATGGCGCTGCGTCGCCGCTACAAGATCCAGGACGTCATTCACCGCCGCCAGGTGCTGCTGGTGCAGGTCGTCAAGGAAGAGCGCGGCAACAAGGGCGCGGCGCTGACCACCTACCTCAGCCTTGCGGGCCGCTACTGCGTGCTCATGCCGAATTCGAGCCACGGCGGCGGCATCAGCCGCAAGATCAGCTCGGCCTCGGACCGCAAGCGCCTCAAGTCGATCATCTCGGAGCTGCAGTTGCCCCGTTCGATGGGCTGCATCGTGCGCACCGCCGGCCTGCAGCGCACCAAGACCGAGATCAAGCGCGACTTCGACTACCTTGCCCGCCTATGGGACGACCTGCGCGAAGTGACGCTGCGTTCGGAAGCGCCGACGCTGATCCACTCGGACAGCGACCTCATCAAGCGCGCGATCCGCGACATCTACAACCGCGACATCGAGGAAGTGGTCGTCGAGGGCGAGGAAGGCTTCCGCGCGGCGAAGGACTTCATGAAGCTCCTGATGCCGAGCCACGCGCCCAAGGTTAAGCCCTATTCCGATCCGGTGCCGCTGTTCCAGCGCTTCGGCGCGGAAGACCAGCTCACCGCGATGTACGACCCCGTCGTGCAGCTGCGTTCGGGCGGTTACATCGTCATCAACCCGACCGAGGCGCTCGTCTCGATCGACATCAACTCGGGCCGCGCCACCAAGGAGCACGGGATCGAGCAGACGGCGGTCGCCACCAACCTCGAAGCCGCTCAGGAAATCGCCCGCCAGCTGCGCCTGCGCGACATGGCCGGCCTCGTCGTGATCGACTTCATCGACATGGAATACGGCTCGAACGTCCGCAAGGTCGAGAAAGCCGTCAAGGACGCGCTCAAGAACGACCGCGCACGCATCCAGGTCGGCCGCATCTCCAGCTTCGGCCTGATGGAAATGAGCCGCCAGCGCCTGCGCACCGGCGTTCTGGAAGCGACCACGCGCTCGTGCCCGCACTGCGACGGCACCGGCCTCGTCCGCACCGCCAGCTCCGCCGGTCTCTCGGCGCTGCGCCTGATCGAGGACGAAGCGGCCAAGGGCAAGGGCGTGGTCGTCTCGCTCTTCGCCTCCACCGAAGCGGCGATCTACATGCTCAACGCCAAGCGCGCCGATCTCGCCGACATCGAGGACCGCTACGGCGTCACCGTCGAAGTGATCCCCGAGGGCGAGAACGAAGGCGCGAAGATGCGCGTCGTCTCCTCCGGCCCGCGCAACGAGTTCGTGCCGCGCTTCGACCCGATCGCCGATGACGTCGAGGACGACTTCATCATCGAGGAGGAGGAAGAAGAGGAAGAGGCCGAGCGCGAGGACGCCGCTCCCCGCGAACGTGGCGAGCGTGCCGAGAGCGAGGATGGCGAAGGTCGTGGCCGCAAGCGCCGCAAGCGCCGCCGTGGCCGCAACCGCGACCGTCGCGACGAGGACGGCAGCGAAGCGACCGAGGCCGAAGCAGCCGAGGGCGAGGAAGCCGAATCCGATCAGGCCGATGGCGAAGCCGAGGGCGACGCTACCTATGCCGAGGGTGAAACCGACGCGGATGGTAACGACGCTCCGAAGAAGCGCCGCCGTCGTGGTGGCCGTCGTCGGCGCGGCCGTCGCGGTGAAGGCGAGAACGGCGTGGAAGGTGAGAACGGCGAGACTTCGGGTGACGACGACGTCACCGAAGACGCCGAGCCTGCTCCGGCAGCCGTCGAAGCGGTGAGCGAAGCCGAACCCGAAGCGCCCGTCGCCGAGGAAGCCCCGGCCAAGCCCAAGCGCAGCCGTCGCAAGAAGGCGGATGCCGTGGAAGCTGCTGCCGAAACGCCCGTCGAGGCCCCGGTCGAGCCGGTCGCCGAGGAAGCGCCCGCCAAGCCCAAGCGCGCCCCGCGCCGCAAGAAGGCTGACGCCGCGGAAGCGGTCGAAGCGCCTGTCGAGGCTCCGGCCGAGCCGGTCGCCGAGGAAGCGCCCGCCAAGCCCAAACGCGCCCCGCGCCGCAAGAAGGCAGAGGCGTCCGCCGCTCCCGGCGAAGCGGCTGTCGCACCGGCCGAACCGGCCGCCGAAGTGGAAGCGATCACCGCTGAAGTGCCCGGCGACGAAGCGGCTCCCGCCGACGAGCAGTCGTCCGACGGTTCGCCGCGCCGTGGCTGGTGGCAGCGCACCTTCGGCAACTAAGCCGCACCAACGCCAAAGGCAGGCGCCGCGCGCGATCTTCGGATCACGCGCGGCGTTTGTCGTTGTGAGACCTTAACGCCGCCCGGGCCGCCCGCGCACGCTCACGGGAATGCCCGAAAAGCGCGGCATGAAGTTGATCGGCTCCAGCCCCTCGCCGAGCGACGTCAGCTGGCCGACGTTGGCACCGCCATCGGCATCGGGATCGCCGCTGGACACCAGTGGCCCGAACATGTGCGTCATCGACACCACCCCGGGACGCAACCTGTCCTCCGCCCTGACCCGGGTCGCGATCGTGCCGTGGCCAGAGGCGATCTCGACGAGATCGTCGTCCACGAGCGCCTCGCGCTTCATGTCGTCGGGGTTCATGTAGGCGTAGTTGAGCTTCAGCCGCCGCCGCGTCTGGTCGGCATCGCGGAACGCGCCGTTGAGGGCGTGGAGCACGCGGCGGCTGATGAGGCGATAGGGAAAGCGCCGCCGGGCGCCGTCGTCCTCCTCTTCCGTGAAGATCAGCGCCAGTTCGGCAGCGACATCGGAAGGCATGAGTTCCAGCCGGCCGGTGGAGACGGGCGCCGCCTGCACGAACCGGTCTGGCATAGAAGGCCGCACGCCTTCGGGATGTGCGAGCAGGTCGTCGAATGGCACGGCGCTGGACGCGGCCAGGAAACGGCAGAGTTCCTCGGGGTCTGGCCGTTCGTCGGCGCTGAGCGGGAGGCCCTCGGCGATGTCCTCGAACCGCAGGCCGTAGTTCCAGAACTTGAACGTCAACGGCACGCCCATGCGGCCCGCCAGCGCCCAGAACACTTCCCAGTCGTGCAGCACCCCCCCGGGCTTGTCCACGACCGGCCGCGTGTATTGCGCGAAGGGCGCGGGATAGAGCGCGTCCCCGGGAATCGATATCTCGTGCCGTTCGAACGGCTGGCTCGTGGCGATGACATAGTCGGCCACCCGGCCCGTCGCATTGAGGCGCGCGTCGAGCGAGACCAGCAGGTCGAGGTGCTGGAAGGCAGGCAGCGCCGTCGCCGGATCTCCCACCGCCATCAGCGGGTCCCCGCCCAGCACGATCAGAGCGCGGATGCGGTCGGGATGGTCCGCCGTGATCTCGCCCGGCAACAGGGCGCTCGGCATTTCGCCGAGCAACTGGCCGGTGTCGGCGCTGAGGCATCGCGGCTCGTGCTCGAAACTGCGGGTCGGCGAGACGGCCATCTCGAAGGCCGGCTTGGTGCGCAGGGTGCCGGGATTGCGCACCCGGTCGCCCTCGCGGCGATAGCCTCCGCACAGGGCGTTTACCAGTTCGATCATGTGGTCGTTGGTGTTCGAATGCGCCGAGAACGACGGCCCGGTGCCGCTGCCGGCATAGACCCGCCGCCCCTCGCCGAGCCATTTCGCCGCCAGTTCGATCTGCTCGACCGGAACGTCGGCGCGCCGCGCCGCAAGCTCGGGCGTGAAGGGCGTCACCGCCGCGCGAACCGCATCGAGGCCGTTGCACCACTTGTCGACGAAGGCATGGTCGAACTTGGCGTCGCGCAGCAGGATATGCGCGATGGCAGCGAAGATCGCGGCATCATGGCCGGGCAGCGGCTGGATCAACAGATCGGCGTAGCGGGCAGTCTCGGTGCGGCGCGGATCGACGAGGATCACCTTGCACCCGTTCGCCCGCGCCGCCTCGAACCCGCGCGAGGGTGCGCCGCTCTCGGCCAGCGCGAAGGGCGCGCCCTGGTGGGTGACGAGTGGATTGCCGCCCGCCAGCAGCGCCACGTCGCAGTCGCGCAGGGCGTTCTTGCCGCTCGCCATCACCCCCATGCGTGCCATCGTCACCCACTTGGCGGACTGGTCGATTGTCATGGTCGAAAAGAAGTTCGGCGTCCCCAGCGCGGCGACGAAAGCCCGCTCCATCAAACCGCCGAGCACGGAGCGATAGGCCCCGGTGCCGTGATAGACGGCAACGCAACGAGGTCCGTGCTCCGCGACGAGCGCCTTGAGCTTCGCGCCCATGGCATCGAGCGCCGCCTCGGCCGCGATCGGGGCAAGCACGCCATCCACGCCCCGCGCCAGGCTGCCGAACAGGCGGCCCTCGGCCCCGTTGTGGAACGCAATCGACGATAGTCCCTTGGGGCAGAGATAGGCGCCATAGGGCGATACGCTGCCATCGGGCCGGGCCCGCAGCATCCGCCCGTCTTCCACCTCGATCTCCATCGCGCAAAGCGCGCTGCAGTTGCGGCAGAAGGTCTTCACGCTCTCGATCATGCCGGTATTCTCCCGGCCGGGAACCTAGCAGGCCTCCGGCCGGGGTTCGACGCCCAGGCCTTGACCCCGGCGGCAAGCGTGACGCGCGATCACACGCCTGCGGCCATGCCTCCGGTCACGCGCAGCGTCTCGCCGGTGACGAAGCGGGCCTTTGCGGAAGCGAGGTAGAGCAGCGCCTCCACGATGTCGGCCTCCGCGCCGTCGCCGGCGATGAGCTGCATCGACTGGACGCGCTGCTTGGTGGATTCCGGCAATTCGTTGCGGATCGTCTCGGTGAGGATGAGGCCGGGCGAGATGGCGTTGACGCGAATCCCGTCCGGGCCCAGTTCGCGCGCGAACGTCACCGTCAGCCCCGCCACCGCGAGCTTGCTGTCGCCATAGGCCGAGCCGCCCATGTGCGCCGCGCTCGACGAGATGTTGACCACCGACGCACCTGCCCTGCCCTTCATGTGCGGATGGGCAGCAAGGGTGCAGCACACCACGCCCAGCACGTTGACGTCGAACAGTCGGCGTACCTTGGCCAGCCCCATCTTGAGGATCGGCTGGCCGTATTCGTCCGAGTGAAGCCCGGCGTTGTTGACCAGCAGGTCGATCCCGCCGTTCGCCGCC
>DATKFS010000387.1:0-20816 GCA_035511275.1 Novosphingobium sp. | reverse complement strand
TTCTGCATCAGCCCGCTGGTGAGGTCGGCCAGCCAGACGTTCGCGCCGTCGTCGATGTTGCCGGTGCGCACGGTCGCGACGATCGAGACCTTGGGCACGTTGCCGTGCTGCGCCAGCGTCACCTTCATGCCGTTGGGCAGGGTGAACTCGGTGAGCTGCGGCAGTGCGAAGGGCCGCGGCGCGGCAGGCGCGGGCGGCGCCTCGCGCGAGATGGCGGGAGCGGCGGCGAGGAAGGCCAGCGCGGCGGCGGAGAGGGTGAATGCCCTGATCGAAGTCATCGCCATGCCTCCCTTACTTCGCGGCGGCCGGAGCGGCGGCGGCACCGGGCTCCAGGGTGATCACGGTGCGGTTGGTGGCGCGCAGGTATTCCTTCGCGGTCTTCTGGATCAGCGCGGGGGTGACCGCCTCGATCTCCTGCTCCAGCCGGTTGATCCGACCCGGGTCGTCGTCGAACAGCGCAAAGCTCGCCAGCAGGTCGACGAGGCCGAAGCGGTTGCCGTCGCCGATCGCGTCGTAGAGTGAGGAGCGCGCCTTGATCTTCGCGCGGGCAAGCTCGGCGGCGCTGACCGGATTGTCCTGCAGGTCCTTCACCACCTGATCGACATCGGCAAGGATCGCGGCGTCGGTCACTTCCGGCCCGTGGATCAGCATCGCCGACCACAGCATCGGCCCGTCGTAGTTGTAGGCATTGCCCAGCGGCCAGTTGATCCCGCCCGAGACGTCGCCGGTATAGCCCTTGTCGTTGACCAGCACCTTGGCCAGCCTGCTGTCGGCGCCCTGGATCAGCATGAGGTCGATCAGCCGCATCGCCGCCGCCTCGGGCGTGTCCTTGGGCGGGACGTGGTAGGCGAAGGCCAGCGCCGGCTGCGGCGCCAGCGCATCGGTCTTCTTCGAGCGCTTCTCGGCCGTCTGGCGCGGTTCCGAGATGTCGGGGAACTTGAGGCTGGCCGAGGCCGGGATCGCGGCGAAGTACTTATTCACCCAGCCCATCACTTGCGCCGGGTCGACGTCGCCCGCCACCACCAGCACGGCGTTGTTGGGGACGTAGTAGTCCTTGAAGAACTGTTGCACGTCGCCCAGCGTCGCCGCGTCGATCTCCTTGAGATCGCCGTAGAAGTTATGCGCGTTGTACCAGTTGGTGTTCGCCAGCTGCGGCAGGTCGAGCCACGGGAAACCGCCGTAGGGCTGGTTGATGACGTTGACCTTGACCTCGTTCTTCACCACGCCCTGCTGGTTGGTGAGATTGTCCTGCGTGATGGCGAGGCCCTTCATGCGGTCGGCCTCCGCCCACAGGAAAGTCTCGGTCGCGTTGCTGGGCACAGCCTCGTAGTAATTGGTGAAGTCGAACCGGGTCGAGCCGTTGAGCGTGCCGCCGTTCGAGTTGACCAGCCCGATGAACTCCGCCTTGCCCAGGTTGGCCGAACCCTGGAACATCATGTGCTCGAACAGGTGCGCGAAGCCGGTGCGGTCCTTCGGCTCTACGCGGAAGCCGATGCCGTAGTAGACGCCGATGGTGGCGGTGGGCACCGAATGGTCGGGCGAGATGACGACCTTCAGCCCATTGGCGAGCTTTTGGTACTCCACCGGCACCTGCCCGCCCTTGGCGGCCGGCGCGGCGACCGCGGCCTTGGGCGCCGCCAGCGCCGGGCCGGCGGACAGCGCCGCCAGCGATGCGGCGGCAAGGAAAACGGCGCGCGTGAATCTGCCCATGTCGATCGTGCTCCCGGAAAGCCCCTGGCGCCGGACGTCCCCTCCGGCACGCAATCCTGCGTCGCTGCCAGACTATCGGGAGGCCGCCGGATTTCAATCGACCGGCGACATTTTCTTTTCGACGAGCGACTTGCGGGTTTGGGGCGTTACTGAAAGCGGTTGCCGACGTCCTCCCCATCGCTGCGCGACAGGGAAGGTCTGAGTGTCGAACCCCGCCTCCTCAAAGCACCTCCGCCACGCCCTCAAGGCTGGCTCGCAGCTTGTCGATCGCCTGCGCCTTCAACTGGTGAACGCGCGGGACCGAGACCTGCAGGACCTCGGCGATCTCGGCGAGGTTGAGTTCCTCGACGAAGTAGAGCTGGACGATCAGCTTGAGCCGGTCGGGCAGCTCGGTGATGGCGGCGATGACGGCGCCGCGCGTCTCCTCGTCGGCGAGGAGGGTGAAGCTGTCGGGCGTCTCGGCGGCGAAGGCCATGTTCTGGTCGGAATAGGCATCGTCGAGCGAATCGAAACGCAGCGGCTGGCTGGCGTCGCGCAGCGAGGCCAGTTCGCCCTCGTCGATGCCCATGGCCTGTGCCAGTTCCTGCGGCCGGGGCTCGCGGCCGAGGGCGCCGCGCAAGCTCGTCTCCTTCTCGGCGAGCAGGCGGCGGCGCTCGCCGGCCCCGCGCGAAAGCGGCACGGTGCGGCGGATCATGTCCACCATCGCCCCGCGCACGCGCATCTTCGCATAGGCGGCGAACCCGTCCTCGGTCGGGCCTGAGTGCTTCTGCGCGCACTCGGTCAGCGCGACGAGCCCGGCCTGGACGAGATCCTCGACCTCGATGCCCGGCCGTCCGCTACCGTGGACGTGCCAGGCCTGGCGGCGGACCATCGGCAGGAAGCGGCGGACGCGGTCGGCGACATCGCCCTGGTAGGCGCGCATCGCGGCGGTGGCGGCAGCGGGATGGGGCGTAGTCGGCGTGGGAACGGACATCTGGTTCATGCAGCCATGCTTTCGGCGTGATCGGGAGCGGGCAGGCCGCGCGGTTCATGAGGCGGCGCGGCGGCGCCGATGACGTCGACGACCTCGATCGGCTGGGTCGCGGGCAGTTCGGAGATCGAGAGGACGAGGCAGGACGGCGCGCGCAGCCGCAGCAGCGCGGCGAGCGTGCGCCGGGCGCGGGGCTGGACCACCAGCGTCAGCGGGATCGCGTGCGGCCCGCGTGCTTCGCCCAGCGCCGCGACACGCTCGCCGATCATGCGGGCGAGGTCGGGCTCGATCACCGGCTGGCCGGTTGCGGGGTCCGCCATGCCCTGCACGATCGCGCCTTCGAGCCCGGCGTCGAGCGTCACCACCGGCAGACGCTGGCTGGGCGGGCAAATGCGCCCGACGATCAGCGCGCCGAGGTCGGCACGGACCAGCTCGACGAGGCGGTCGTGGTCCGCTGTCTGCTGCACCGCGCGCGACAGGCTGGCGAAGATCGGCACGAGATGCGCGATCGGGATATGGTCCTCCAGCAGCGCGCGCAGCAGGCGGGTGACGGCGGCAAGGCCGAGCGGCTGGGGATAGACGGTCTCGACAAGCCCGCCCGAATGCTCCTTCAACGCCTCGATCAGCGCGCGCACCTGGTCGGGGCCGAGCAGGTCCTGCGGGCGGGCGGAGAGCAGCTGGTTGAGGTGCGTGGCGATGACGGTGCCGGGGTCGACGGTGAGGAAGCCCTCCGCCGTCGCATGGTCGCGCGCGGCAGGGTCGATCCAGAGCGCCGGACAGCCGAAGCTGGGGTCGAAGCAGACCTCGCCGCGCAGGGCATGGTTGAGGTTCGCCTCGCCCGCGTCGATGGCGAGCACCTTGTCCGCGCGGATCGCCCCGCCGCCAAGGTTCACGCCGCCCAGGACGATACGATACTCGTGCGGCGGCATGTCGAGCGCGTCGCGCACGCGGAACTGCGGGACGATGAAGCCGAAGCTCTGGCTCAGCTGCTTGCGCACCCCGGTGATGCGCGTGACAAGCGGCGAGCCGCGCCGCTCGTCGACCAGCTGGACGAGGCCGTAGCCAAGCTCGATGGTGACGAGGGTGTGGTCGGAGACGTCCTCCAGCTCGATCTTCGACGGATCGGCGAGAAGCGCGGGCTCCTCCACCACAACCGGGGCGATCAGGGCGCGTTCGGCGCGCTTGCGCAGCGAATGCCACATCCACCCGGCGAGCGCGGCGGCGGGCAGGAATATCGACTGCGGCATCGCCGGGATCATGCCGATGGCGCCCAGCACCACGGCGACCGGCAACCACGTGCCGGGGGCGGCAAACTGGTTGCCGATCTGCCCGGCCAGGTCGCGGCTGTCGGACACGCGGGTGACGATGACGGCGGCGGCGATGGAAAGCAGCAGCGAGGGCACCTGCGCCACCAGCGCATCACCGATGGCGAGCGTGATGTAGGCCTGCGCCGCCTCGGTGGCAGACAGTCCGTGCGAGATCATGCCGAGGCAGAAACCGGCGACGATGTTGACGCCCAGGATCAGCAGCGCGGCGATGGCATCGCCCTTCACGAACTTGGAGGAGCCGTCCATCGAGCCGTAGAAGTCGGCCTCGGTGGCCACTTCGCGGCGACGGGCCTTGGCCTCGTCGGCGGTCATGAGGCCGGCGGCAAGGTCGGCATCGATCGCCATCTGCTTGCCCGGCAGCGCATCGAGCGTGAAGCGCGCGGAGACTTCCGAGACGCGGCCCGCGCCCTTGGTGACGACCACCATGTTGATGATCACGAGGATCAGGAACACGAAGATGCCGACCGCGAAGTTGCCGCCGATGAGGAAGGCGCCGAAGGCCTCGATCACCTTGCCCGCCGCCGCCTCGCCCTCGTGCCCATGGACCAGCACGACGCGGGTCGAGGCGACGTTGAGCGAGAGGCGCAGCAGCGTGGCGAACAGCAGGACGGAAGGGAACGCGGAGAAATCGAGCGGCTTCTCCGCGTTCATCGCCGCCATCAGCACCGCCACCGAAAGCGCGATGTTGAGCACGAAGGCGACGTCGAGGACGAAGGCCGGCACCGGCACGATCATCAGCACGATGAGCACCAGGATGCCCGCCGGAAGCGCGATGGCGCCGGCGTTGCGGATGCGCGAGAACAGGCTCACAGGCCAAGCCTCGCCAGCTTGGAATAGGCTTCGCGCACATGGCCGGAGGCGGCGCTGTCGGAGGCGCCGAAGGCGGCCTGGAGAGTCTCGGCCATCGAGCGCGGCGCGGTGGGCGCGGCGGCCGCAAGACCGGCGTGGAACTCGCGCGCGATGGGGCCGGCCGGCTGGTAGCTCGCCACTTCGAACCCGGCGCTCTCGAAACCGGTGTCGTAGGGGATGCTGGGGCCGCCCTGTGCCCACTCGACGGCGTTGCCGGGGCCGAAGCCGCCCTCCATCGCGCCATCGACCTTGCCGCGCATCAGCGCCATGACCTGCCCGACCGAGCGCGGTGCGCCGCCGGAGAAGAAGATCGAGCGGTTGGCGGCGGCGGCCTTGGGAAGGATCGCGGCGGCGCTCTGCCCGGGATCGTCGGCGAGGGCGGAGAGGAACTTGCCCGCACCTGCCGAGCCCAGGAAGTGCGCGAGGTAAAGCTCGGCGGAATCAGGCTCGCGGCCCAGCTTCGCGGTGAGGTCGGCGCGGTTGTCGGCGGCGAGCTCGCCCGCCATCAGCGCCGCGACCTGCGGATCGTAGCGCAGGCTCATGACTTGCGCGCGGGTGGCGGGATCGGCGATCGCGCCGCCCTGGATCGCATCGCTCACCCAGCCCATGCCGTGCTCGGCGCCGTGGCGGTCGAGCGTGCTGAGCCAGGTGCCCGAGGTGAACTGGTAGAGGCCCGCCGCGCTGGAGGTGGAGGCCCGGGCGGCGGGGTCGAGGCTCGATTCCAGCTTGGCCTGTGCCATGAGGTACTGGAAATCGACGCCGGTGGCCTCTGCGGCCTGGGCGATGGCGGCCCGCACTTGCGCGCCTCCCGCTGCGACCCGCGTTCCCACACCCCCGAAGATCTGTCCGTCGCTCAAACCGAAACTCCCGGCAACCCATTTGCCGGGAGTGATTGAGCAAGAGCCGTGCCAGTCGCGGTGCGCCTCAGCCGCGCGCGGCCATCGCGTAGCCCGGGGGGATGCGGTAGAGCTGCGGGCTGCCGGTCAGCGCGTTGAGGCGGCGAGTGACGTTGGCGGCGATGATGTTGCGGACCTGCCGGTTCACCTCGTTCAGCCGCCGCGCGGCGTCGAGCATCCCGCGGCATTCGTCGTCGAGGTGAATGGCGCCCAGCGTGTCGAGCGTGCCGCAGAGGCGGCCCTTGTCCTGCGTGGTCCCGACGATCGCGTCGAGGTCGAGACCGGCAAGTGCCTGCCGCTCGTCCTCGAGAACGGCAAGCATCTGCCGCAGGGCTTCGCGAAGGTCGGAATTGGGCATCAGTGGGCGCTCCTCAGCAACATGCCGGCCGCGATCATGGCGTCGGCGATCTTCGCGGGGACGACGGGGTACTGGCCCGTCTCCACCGCCTTGCGGATCAGCGCGACGCGGTCGGTGTCGACCGGGGCGGCGCCGGGGTCCAGGGCTTTCGAGGTCTCCACGGCGGGTGCCGCCGAGACCGGGTTGGCGGCCTGCGCCTTCGCCACGGGGGCGGCGGTGCTGACCGTGTTCGTGTCCGCCACGCGGGCCAGTCGGGGATCGACGGCGCCGATGCGCGGGGCAGACCCCACTTCGATAGGTGGCATAGTGCCGCTCCTTGAGATGTCCTGAGATGCAGAACGGCAAGGGCACGGCGGAATTAATGGGGCAGGCGGCAGATTCTTGCCTGCGGGAATTTGCCGGTGCCGGTCAGGGCATCGGCACGCTGACGAGGCCCGGGCGCTCGATGCGCGCGCGCATCACGTCGGTGCGCGCGGACTTGCCCGCCGCGGCGGCGGGGCGGACCCGGATCCAGCCGCCGACGGGGCCGGATTCCAGCGCCTCGCCGGGTTGGGAGACGGTGAACCCCTCGCCCGAGACCGCGATCGCCACGGCATCCCCGCGCGCCACGGCGACCGGGCCGCCCTGCCCGGCGGCAGCGCCCCCGGCCTTGACCGGCACGAACAGCCGCCAGCCCGATGGATCGCCGCACTGGACGACGACGCTGTCCTGCGCCGGCGTGCGCCACGACAGCGCGAGGCCGCTGCGACAGGGCTGCAGGCGAAGCCGCCGGTCGACCGGGGTCGCCGCCCCGCCCGCCTCGCCCGCCGGAGCGCCGGTGAAGGCGGCGACCTGGCGGTCGATGGCGTCGAGGTCGGCGAAGGGGCTCGCGGCGGCGACGAGAAGGAGCAGGCTTGCGGACATTCAGGGACCTTCTGCAGGCGGGCGCGGCATCGCGCCCGGTCCATGCGATTACAGCAAGTCCCGTGCCACTCTGGCCGGGTCGTCGTAGGCCAGCGCCGCGCGCACCGGGCCGGAGCCGGGCTCCACCACCAGCCGGGCGGAGAGGCCCGCCGCTCCCGCCTCGGCCAGGAGGCGCATGGCCTCGCGCAGGGCCGCGTCGCGGGCGCCGGGCGCGGAGCCGTAGCGCGCGGTGACGGTGAGCTGCTGGCGCGGGTCCACCGCCTGCTCGGCCAGCCATGCGCCGAGAGAGGGCGCGCCGGGGGTGGCCTCGTAGACCGCCAGCGGCTCCGACATCGGCGCCGGGCGCGGTGCGGTGCGTTGCGCCGCCTTGGCGACCGGCGGCGCGGGCGGCTGGCGGTGCAGCGCCGAGGCGCTCAGCATGAACAGGATCAGCGACAGGTCGGCGAGCGAGGTCTGCCAGCCGAACGAGGAGCCCCGCCTCATCGCGCGCGGCCGCCCCCGTGCGAGCCCCCGGAGGAGCCACCCTGATGCGGCAGCGCGGCGGCGACCTGGACCTCCAGCCAGTCGATCACCCGCTGGCGCTCGCGCTCCTCCTGCGCGGCGCGGCGGGCGATCATCCGTGCGATCGGGGCGAACAGCAAGTTGCCCAGCAACAGCCCGTAGAGCGTGGTGAGCACCGCCATCGAGATCGCCGCGCTGAAGTCTCCCGCCGCGCCGGGATCGGCGGGCAGGCGGGTGAGCGAGACCAGCGTCCCCGCCAGTCCGAACACGGGCGAGAGTTCCGCCGCCTGCTCGAAGGTGCGCACCGCGCGGCGGCTCTGGCCGATGCGGCGGCGCTTGTGCGCGACGTGAGCGGCCTCCAGCGCCGAGAGCGAGCGGGTGCCGATCAGGGCATCGGTGACGTCGTCGAACTCGGGGTCGCCGAAGTGGCGGGGCTCGGCGCGGATGACGCCGTCCTGCTGCATCTCCTGCACCGGCCCGGCAAGTTCCGCCCGCGCGCGCGCCGCATCGAAGCGCCTGCGCGTCAGCCGCCCCGCGCTCGCCAGCGCGTCGCGGGTGTCGCCGATGCCGCAGCGGAGCACGGTGGCGAGGCAGGTGCCGCCCACCACGATCGCGGCGCCAAGGGGTTCGAGCAGGCTATGGGCAATCATCGGCGGTTCTCCATTCAGGACGGAAGAACGGCGGCAAAAGTGCAGTTTCAGGCGGAGGCCCACATTTGCCGCTTTCCGGCAAAGGTTTGCCGCCCCGCCCCGCAAAGCCCTGCGATCGGACGGGAACACGCGGCCCGAAAGCGCCGGATCACGGCACTGCAACCGATTGGCACGCCTCTTGCGAAACTCCCGGCACACAGTTCGGGACACCCCAATTCGATGACGCAGGACCTGTTCGGAATACATGGCAAGGCGCTGGAGCTGCGTTCGCAGCGGATGGGCGTGCTGGCCTCCAACATCGCCAATGCCGCGACCCCCGGCTACAAGGCCCGCGACATCGACTTCGGTGCCGCGATCAAGGCCGCCGACGCCGGCGCCAGCGCCGACAGGGCCGCGCACGGCGCCACGCTCTACCGCGTGCCGGTGATGCCCTCGCTCGACGGCAACACGGTGGAGCTGCAGAACGAGCAGGTCGCCTTCTCCGAGAACGCGGTCGGCTATTCGACCACGCTCGAGTTCATCCGCTCGCGGGTCGATACCGTGAAGCGGGCGCTCAGGGGAGACTGAGCATGGCCAATTCGCTCAACCTCTTCGGCGTCGCCCAGCGCGGCATGTCCGCCCAGCTGGTGCGGATGAACGCGGCGGCCTCCAACCTCGCCAACGCGGGGTCGGTCTCGGCCACCGAGGAAGGCGCCTACAAGCCGATACGCGCGGTCTTTTCCGAAGACCTCGACCGCGCCAGCGGCCTCTCCACCGTCGCCGTCTCGGGCGTGATGCGCGAGAAGGCCGCGGCGGTCCGCCAGCACAATCCCGACCACCCCCTCGCCGACGCCAACGGCGACGTGTGGTCCGCTCCCGTCGATGAGAACGCGGAGATGGTCGAGATGCTCGAAGCCTCGCGCCAGTACCAGAACATGGTCGAGGCCCTCTCCACCGCCAAGCAGCTGATGCTCGAAACGATGAGGATGAAATGATCACGTCCGTTACCTCGACCTCCGCCACGTCGGGCACCGGCGCGAAGGCCAAGTCCTCGCTGTCCGACCTCGACCAGAACGACTTCCTCAAGCTCATGATGGAGCAGATGAAGCAGCAGGACCCGACCAACCCCGTCGATCAGAAGGAGATGCTGGCGCAGATGGCGCAGTTCTCCTCCCTCGCGGGGACGACCGAGATGAGCGAGACGCTCAAGACCATCTCGACCCAGCTCGACACGCTCGCGAGCGCGCAGAAGTCCACCGCCGACGCGGTGTCCGCCCTCGCCGCCGCCCAGACCGACAAGACCGCCTGACCCCTTCCCTTCGGAGTACGCACAGATGTCCTATTACACTTCGCTCACCGGCCTGAAGAACGCCCAGACCGAACTCAACGTCGTCGCCCACAACATCGCCAACGCCGAGACCAACGGTTTCAAGAAGAGCACCACCGCCTTCGCCGACATCGTCTCGTCCTCGGTCATCACCGACCCGGCGCTGACGGTGGGCATCGGCTCGCGCGTCAGCAAGATCAGCCAGGAGTTCTCGCTCGGCCCGATCGCGCAGACCGGCTCCGCGCTCGACCTCGCGATCAACGGCGAAGGCTTCTTCACCGTCAAGTCGCAGACCTCGGGCCAGACCGAATATACCCGCAACGGCGCCTTCGAGCTGGACGGACAGGGCTTCATCAAGAACCAGCAGGGCGCCCGCCTGCAGGTCAACCCGCTGGTCAACGGCGTGCCCGACATGAACACCCGCATCGACGCGCAGGTGCCCGAGACCAACAACGGCGCCTTCTTCGCCAGCGTCGTGATTGACCAGACCGGCAAGGTCACCAGCACCTACGAGGACGGCTCCAGCGTGGAAGTGGGCACCGTCGCGCTCGCCAACTTCGTGGCGCCGACCGGCCTCAAGCAGCTCGGCGCCTCGACCTGGCAGGCCACCGGCAAGTCGGGCGACCCGCTCTACGGCACGCCCGGCACCAACCTGTTCGGCGACCTGAACTCGGGCTCGCTGGAGCGCTCCAACGTCGATATCGCCGAGGAGCTCGTCGATATGATCAGCGCCCAGCGGTACTTCCAGGCCAACGCGAAGGCCATCGATACCGCCACGCAGATCTCGCAGACCGTCATCAACCTGCGCACCTGATAGTGCTGACGGGGCGGCCGGATGATCTCGCGGGATACCCGGCCGCCCCGTCGAACACTTCGAGGGACAGAGGTGGGCGCCGGACCTGCAGCCTCGCGTTCAAGGGTCCGCTCCGATCCCAGCGGCTACCTAAAGGAATCCATCGATGGACCGCCTGATCTACACCGCCGTTTCCGGCATGAACGCCTCGCTCAACCGCGAGCGCGTGATCGCCAGCAACATGGCCAACGCGCAGACGATCGGCTTCAAGGCCGAGATCCTGCAGGCGACGCCGATGACGCTGGAAGGCCCGCAGCTGGAAACGCGCAGCCTGTCGAGCACCGAAGTCACCGGCGCCTCGATGAAGGCGGGCGGGCTCAACCGCACGAACTACCCGCTCGACGTCGCCATGCAGGGCGATGCCATGCTGGCGGTGCAGGCGATGGACGGCGGCGAGAGCTACACCCGGCGCGGCGATCTTTCGGTCACCGTGACCGGCGTGCTGCAGAACGGCGACGGGCTGCCGGTGATCGGCCAGTCCGGCCCGATCACCGTGCCCCCCGGCGCCAAGGTCACGATCGGCCCCGACGGCGGCGTCCTCGCCTCCGATCCGGAGACGCCCGACGCCGCCCCGCAGGTGCTGGACAAGCTCAAGCTCGTCAGCACCACCGGGACCCAGATCGCCAAGGACATCGCCGGCCAGTTCCGCGTGCCGAACGGCGGAATCCTGCCGGTGGACGAGAACGCTCAGGTGATTCCCGGAGCCCTCGAACAGTCCAACGTCAACCCTTCCGAGGTATTGGTGGAGATGGTCGCGGCGCAGCGGCTTTTCGACATGCGAACCAAGCTTGTCCAGACCGCCGGCACGCTCGACGAAGCCGGTGCGCGCCTGATGCGCCTGGATTGATCCAGAGCCCCTGAGAGGAACTTTAGATGCCCAGTTCAGCACTGCAGGTCGCCCGTACCGGGCTCGAGGCGCAGGACACGCGGATGCGCGTCATCGCCAACAACCTCGCCAACGTCTCGACCACCGCCTTCAAGCGCGACCGCGCCAACTTCGCCACGCTCGCCTACCAGGACGCGCGGGTCGCGGGCGCGCAGTCCTCGACCGAGACCGCCTATGCCACCGGCCTGAACCTTGGCACCGGCGTCGCCGTCCAGTCGACCACGCGCATGGAGACGCAGGGCTCGCTGCAGACCACCGGCAACTCGCTCGACGTCGCCCTCGACGGCGACGGCTATTTCCAGGTCTCGATGCCGGGCGGCCAGCTCGCCTATACCCGCGCGGGCAATTTCAGCCGCTCGGCCGAGGGCCAGCTGGTGACCTCGCAGGGCTACCCCGTGCAGCCCGCGATCACGATCCCCGAGGGCGCGACCACCATCACCATCTCGGACGACGGCACCGTCTCGGCGCAGGTCGCCGGGCAGTCGGAACCCAGCGAGCTGGGCCAGATCACCATCGCCAGCTTCACCAACCCGGTCGCGCTGCAGGCGGCCAGCGACAACTTCATGCTGGAAACCGCGGGCAGCGGCCCGGCGCAGATCGGCGTGGCCGGCCAGGAAGGCCGCGGCCATGTGCGCCAGGGGATGCTGGAAGCCTCCAACGTCAACATCGTCGAGGAGCTGGTCGACATGATCGAGACCCAGCGCGCCTACGAGATCAACTCCAAGATGATCTCGGCGGTCGACGAGATGCTGCGCAACGCCAACCAGACGCTGTGATGACCATGCGACGGCGCAGCCACAACCGCGAGGGACGCAAGGGCAGGATTCCGGGCCTCGGCCTGTCGAAGCATGTCCGCCCCCACCTGCGCCTTGCCGCAGGCACGGCGGCGGTCGCACTGTTCTCGCTGTCGCCCGTGCCCGCGCTCGCCAAGAAGGAGCCCAAACCCTCGGGCTTCGAGCCGACCCTGCCTGTCGCCGCCGCCCCCGTGGCGCAGGCGACCGGGGGCATCTTCAGCGTCTCCGCCGGCTACGCGCCGCTCTATCAGGGCACGCGCGCGGCGCGGGTGGGCGATCCGCTGACGATCCTGCTGGTCGAGAGCACCACCGCCTCCAAGGCGGTCAGCTCCAAGAGCGGCAAGAGCGGCTCGCTCGGCGTCCAGCCGCCGACCAAGGGCATCATCTCCAAGCTGCTCGACGCCGATGCGCTCAAGGCGGGCTCGAACTCCTCGTTCAACGGACAGGGCAACGCGGCGCAGACCTCCTCGCTCGACGCGACGCTGTCGGTCACCATCGCCGAGGTCCGTCCCAACGGCACCGCGCTGGTGCGGGGCGAGAAGAAGATGCTCATCTCGCAGGGCGACGAGTGGATCCGCTTCTCCGGCATCGTGCGTCTCGCCGACATCGACGCCGAGAACCAGATCGCCTCCAGCCGCGTCGCCGACGCGCGCATGGAATACACCGGCAAGGGCGCGCTCCAGCAGGCCAGCAAGCAGGGCTGGCTGGGGCGGTTCTTCAACATGATCTCGCCGTTCTGAGGATGACGATGAAACCGATCGCGCAGCTGATCGCCCACTTGCTTTGCGCGCTGATGGTGTTCGTGCCGAACACCGCTTCGGCCGAGCGCGTGCGCGACCTCGGCCAGTTTCAGGGCGTGCGCACCAACCAGCTCACCGGCTACGGCGTCGTCGTGGGCCTTCCCGGCACGGGCGACGACAACCTCGAATACCTGACGCAGGCGATGAAGGGCGTGTCGGGCCGCATGGGCCTGACCCTGCCGCCCGGCATCGCGCCCGGCCTCAAGAACGCCGCTGCCGTCGTCATCACCGCCGACCTTCCCGCCTTCGCCAAGCCCGGCCAGCGCATCGACGTCACCGTCTCGACCATCGGCAAGGCCAAGTCGCTGCGCGGCGGCGCGCTGATCCTGACCCCGCTCTACGGCGCGGACGGGCAGGTCTACGCGATGGCGCAGGGCAACCTCGCGGTCGGCGGGCTCGACGCCTCGGGCAAGGACGGCTCCAAGGTCACCGTCAACATTCCCACCGTCGGCCGCATCGCCGAGGGCGCGAGCGTCGAACGCGCCGTCGCCACCGGGTTCGACGCGGGCGAGATGCTGCGCTGGAACCTGTTCGAGGCCGACTTCCTCACCGCGGCGCGCGTGCGCGACGCGATCAACGCCAAGGTCCCGGGCATCGCCTCGGTCGAGGACGGCGTGACGCTCGCCCTGCGCCTCCCCGGCGACGCCGACAGCCGCGCCAGCATGATGGCGGCGATCGAGATGATCGACGTCTCGCCCGCAGAAACCGCCGCGCGCGTCATCGTCAACAGCCGCACCGGCACCGTCGTCATCAACTCGGCCGTGCGCCTGTCGCCCGCCGCCATCAGCCACGGCAAGCTGACCGTGCGCGTCGAGGAGAACGACCGCGTCAGCCAGCCCGGCCCGTTCAGCAACGGCCGCACGGCGACCGAGAACCGCTCCAACGTCTCGGTCGAGGAGGAGAACCGCTCGGTCGCCCACTTCCGGGGCGGCGCCTCGCTCTCCAAGGTGGTCGACGCGCTCAACATGCTCGGCGTCACCCCGTCCGACCTCGTCGCGATCCTCGAGGCGCTCAAGCAGGCGGGCGCGCTGAAAGCGGAGATGGTGGTGATATGAGCACGATCCTCCCCCCCGTCGCCGGCATGGCCACCAAGGCCGACGCCACCGACCGCGAGAAGCTGAAGGTCGTCGCCGCGCAGTTCGAGGCAGTGTTCGTGCGCGAGATGCTCGCCGCCGCGCGCAAGACCAGCTTCGGCGGCGACGGCGGCGCGGGCGACATCTCCGGCGGGCAGGCGGTGCAGACCTTCCGCCAGCTCCAGGACGAACGCGCCGCCGACGTCACCGCGCAAAGCGGCGTGCTCGGCCTCGCCAAGATCATCGAGGCGCAGATGGCGCGCTTCGTCGACGCCGCACCCCCGGCCGGCGAGAGTTCGGCGGCAGAACCGAAGTCTGGCTCGTGATGGTTCACGCGAAGGCGCGGAAACCGGCTCCAAAACCGACGCATCCTTTAACGAAAGCCCGCGCTGCCGTTCTACAGACGCGACACCAGATCAAACGCAACGGACCCCGCTGACCCATGGGCGCAGACCTTCTCTCCATCGCCAGATCGGGCGCCCGCGTCGCGCGCGGTGCGCTGGACGTGACGGCGAACAACATCGCCAACGCCTCGTCCGAAGGCTACGTGCGCCGCAGCGTCGCGGTGAGCGAGGTTTCGGGCGGCACGTCGCTGGGCACGCCCGCCGCGATCAACCTCGCAGGCGCGCGGATCACCGGGATCGTGCGCAATGCCGATGCCTTCCGCCAGTCCGAAGTGCGCCGCACCGGCTCCGACGCCGCGCGCGCCTCCGCCGAAGTGCAGGGGCTGGAGAACGTGCAGTCCGCGCTGGAACAGACCGGCGTATACGAATCGGTCGTCGCCTTCGAAGGCAGCCTCAAGCAGCTGCTGTCCGACCCCACCGACGGTTCGCTGCGCGCGCAGGCGGTGGAAGATGCGCGCACCATGGCGCAGACCTTCAACACCGCCTCGCAAAGCCTCGACGCCGCCGCGCGCGGCCTCCAGTTCGAGGCGCAGGACGGCGTCACCCAGGTCAACCGCATCGCCGGGGAACTGGGCCGCGTGAACCTGCGACTGATGCGCGCCGCCGATTCGTCGAGCGACCAGTCCGCCCTGCTCGACCAGCGCGACAACCTGCTCCAGCAGTTGAGCGACCATGCCGACATCACCACCACCATCAACGCGGACAAGTCCGTTTCGGTGATGCTTGGCGGGCCGACCGGCGCCGCGCTCGTCTCGGGCGCGACGGCGAACATCCTGGCGATGACCACGGCGGCGAACGGCACCCTGTCGTTCACGGTGAACAGCCAGGCGACCACGCTCAGCTCCGGCGCCATTGCCGGCAAGGCGCAGGCGCTGGTGGAACTGGGCGGCGCGCGCACGCAACTGAACGCGATCGCCGCCGGCATCGTCAGTTCCATGAACACGGCGCAGGCCTCGGGCGTGGACCTTGCTGGCAATCCCGGCCAGCCGCTGTTCTCGGGTACGAGCGCGGCGGACATCGCCATGGTGGCGAGCGGCGGCAGCGCGCTGGCGACCGCCCCGGCCAGCGCGGCGGCAGCCAGCCGGGACGTGACCAACCTCGACACCATGCGCACCGCGCTCGCCTCCGCCGATCCGGCGGGCGCGATGGACACGCTGCTGTTCGGCGTCTCCAGCGCGGTCGCGGGCCGCACCGTCACGCGCGATGCGCTCGCGTCCATCGCCGGCTCGGCGCGGGTGTCGCTGCAGGCGCAGGCGGGCGTCAACCTCGACGACGAGGCGGTCAATCTCGTGCGCTTCCAGCAGGCCTACCAGGCTTCCGCCCGGGTTATGCAGGTCGCCTCCGACATCTTCGATTCCATCCTGGCCATCAGGTGAAAGCTCCATGACCACGATCACGACCGGCAGCACGGGCGCCTTCTACGAACGCTCGCGCCTCGACATGAAGGACCTGCGCACGCAGGCGGAATCGCTGCAGGCGCAGCTCTCCAGCGGGTCCCGGCTGACCCGCTCGTCCGACAATCCGGTGGCCGCGTCCCGGCTGCGCTCGCTCTCGCGGCTCGAAACGCTTTCGCAGATCGACACCGCCAACGCCAGCCGCGCCAACGCCGACCTGACCCTGGCCGACGCCGCCATGTCCGACATGGCCGATGCCGTGATCCGCGCACAGGAACTGGCGACGCAGGCCGCCTCCTCCACCCTCACCGGCGAACAGCGCAGCGCCATCGCCACCGAGCTGGACCAGATCGGCCAGAACCTGCTGGCGCTGTCGAACGCGCGCGATTCCAACGGCCACGCGCTGTTCGGGGGCGAGGCTTCGGGCGATGCCTATAAGCTCGACGCCGCCGGCAAGGCCGCTTACGTCGGCACTGCGGGCTCCGAGGAACTGCCGCTGGGCGAAGGGCAGAACGTGACCCGGTCGATGACCGGGCCGCAGTTCCTGTCCTTCACCGGCAAGGACGGCTCCGCCACCGACGTGATGGCGACCGTCAAGGCCCTGTCCGACGCGCTCAAGACCGGCGGCAGCACCGCCGCCGCCACGTCGGACGCGCTGGCCAATCTCCAGACCGGGCTCGATACGCTGACCACCGGCCAGACCGTCGTCGGCACCCGCCTCGCCTGGATCGAACTGACCGGGGAACGCCGCGCGGACCTTTCGCAGCTGCGCTCCACCGAGGAGACCGAGATCGGCGGCACCGACATCGCCACCACCGTCAGCCGCCTGCAGGAAACGCTGACCGTGCTGGAAGCCAGCCAGGCTAGCTTCTCGCGACTTTCCGGCCTCAGCCTGTTCGACCAGCTCCGCTGAGAGTGACGAGAGGCGGCGGTGGTCCTTCGCCAAGAATCCTCGTCACCCTGAACCTGTGCCAGGGGCCATCTCTCATCCTGGCGCGATGGTCGGCGCCATGGAGCCGCGCAGGCGGCTCGCTGCCGAGAACAGGGAATCTGCCCCGCGATGGCCCCCGGGGCGACGAAGAAGAGTGACGGGCCGTGGTGAATCGTGAGAGCCCCGCCGCTCTTGCGTCAGTGGAACCTCGCTTGTTCTCCAACCTTACAGCGGGAACTCGACCTTGCCGACGAAAGCGGGATCCCCGCCTGCGCGGGATGACGGGTGGTTTGGGGATACGGACCGTTTGGGAACTCGGGACGATAGGAGATGCGGAGCGGTTGGAAATGCGGGCTCGCTTTCCGGTCCGGGGCGCAAGGCACGGTCAGCGAGGCCCCGCTTCGCCCCCACGTAAACCTGCGTAAGCGCGGGAAAAGCAGAAATAACCAACTTCCGACTAACCTGCACCCCGCGCTCTGATGCGTGATTCCTGACGCGCCCGGCGCTTGCCGTGCAACCGCACACGAAGGACCTCCTACAATGTTCGCAATCATCGGCGTCGTCATCCTGCTGGTGATGGTCTTCGGCGGCTTCGCGATCACCGGCGGCGCGCTCGGCCCGGTGATGGAGGCGATCCCGCACGAGATGCTCATCATCGGCGGCGCCGCGCTGGGCGCGATCGTCACCGGCAACTCGATGCACGAACTGAAGGGCCTGGGCGGCGGGCTGATGAAAGTGTTCAAGGGCCCCAAGCACAACAAACAGGACCACATCGACGTCATCATCCTGACCAGCCGGCTGATGAAGATCCTGCGCTCGGACGGGCCGGTGGCGCTGGAAAGCCACGTCGCCGACCCCAAGTCCTCCGCCCTTTTCGCCGAGTTCCCGCGCCTGCTCAAGAACGACGCGCTGGTCCACCTCATCGCCGATACGCTGACGCTGATCGTCGTCTCCTCGGGCACGCTGGAGGTCCACGCGGTGGAGGACGTGATGGACAACGCGATGAAGACGCATTTCCACGAGGAGCACGAGGCGCAGCACGCGCTGCAGGGACTGGCCGACGCGCTGCCGGCGCTGGGCATCGTCGCCGCCGTGCTGGGCGTGGTGAAGACCATGGGCTCGATCGACAAGCCGCCCTCGATCCTGGGCGGGATGATCGGCTCGGCGCTGGTCGGCACGTTCATGGGCGTGATGCTGGCCTACGGCATCGTCGCGCCGATGGCGGGCCGCCTCAAGCAGGTGCTGGAGCAGGACGAGCAGATCTTCCACGCGGTCAAGCAGGTCGTCATCGCGAGCCTGCACGGCTGGCCGCAGCCGCTGGTGGTGGAATCGGCGCGCTCGGGCCTCGGCCATGCCTTCCGCCCCACCCTGTCCGACCTGCTCGACGCGATGCGCGGCAAGTGACCGGAGCCGCGTGACATGGCGAAAAAGCCCGACGAGCCGGTCCGGCCGATCATCGTCAAGAAGATCACCGTCGTCGCGGGCGGACACCACGGCGGTGCGTGGAAGGTCGCCTATGCGGACTTCGTGACCGCGATGATGGCGTTCTTCCTGCTGCTGTGGATCCTGGGCGCCACCACCGAGAAGCAGCGCAAGGGCATCGCCGACTATTTCTCGCCGACGCTGGTGAAGAACCGCAAGTCGGGCTCCGGCTCGGGCACGGGGCTGCTCGGCGGCACCTCGCTCACCGCCAAGGACAAGCTGCCCCACCCCGGCGGCAGCGGCAACAAGGCGATCACCGTTCCCAAGGACACCACCGGCGGATCGAAGGAAGGCGCCAAGCGCTCGCAGCGCGCCAAGCAGCAGGTCGAGGCCAAGCTGCGCTCGACCGAGCGCCTGCGTCGCCTCGCCCGGCAGGTCCGCCTCGTCGACACCACCGAGGGCGTGCGGATCGACCTCGTCGACGATGCCGACTTCTCGATGTTCCGCATGGGCACCACGATCCTGACGCCCGAGGCCTCCGAACTCGTCGACGCGCTGGGGCAGGCGCTGGCGGACGACAAGGGCGGCCTCACCTTGCGCGGCCATACCGACGCGCTGCCCTACAAGCCGGGGCTCGTCGGCAACAACTGGTCGCTCTCCGCCGGGCGCGCCGAGGCCACCCGGCAGGCGCTGATGCGCGACGGCGTGGGCGAAGACCGCTTCCGCCGGATCGAGGGCGTCGCCGACAAGGAACTGCTGATCCCCGCCAACCCGCACGACCCGCGCAACCGGCGGATTTCGATCACCGTGCTGGACTGAGCACGCCCCATCGCGCCTGCGATCCGCCCGCGCTTGCACCCGGCGGGCACCCGCAGCACCATCCCTCGCAAAACGAGAGGGAGAGCGCAGATGCCATTCACCGGGCCGGTCGAGGACCGCCTTGCCATCCGCGAGCTTTACGGCACTTACGCCGACGCCAGCTGGCGGGGCGACCGGGCGCTGTGGCTCGCCACTTTCACGCCCGACGGGCGCTGGACCAGCCACCTGTTCGACGCGCAGGGCCACGAGGCGCTGGCGGCGACGTGGGACGGGTTGTGGAAGGACTGGGCCTCGGTCGCCTTCCTCGCCGAGATCGGCTCTATCGAGGTCGCGGGCGATGCCGCCGCCGTGCGCAGCTATGCGCGCGAGGTCGTGCAGACCAACGCGGGCGCCGTCTTCAAGCTCTGCGGCCGCTACGAGGACGCGCTCGTGCGCAGCGACGGCGAATGGAAGTTCGCCCGCCGCGACTACACCCTCACCATCGGCGAGTTTCCGGAATGAGCGGCGCCGGATCGACCTTCACCGGCCCGCAGGCCGACCGCATGGCGATCCGCGAGCTGATGGAATGCTACGCCGACGCCGCCTCGCGCATGGACAAGGCGCAGTGGCTCGGCTGCTGGGCGCCGGACGCGGTCTGGGCGATGCGGCAGGGCGACATCGTCGGGCACGCGGCGCTGTCGCAGGCCTGGGACACGATCTTCGCGAGCGTCGAGGCGCTGGGCTTCTTCGCCATGCCCGGCGCCATCGCGGTCACCGGGGACAGCGCCAGGGCCCGCTGCCACGTGCGCGAGGTGGTCCGCCGGGCCAACGGGGTGACGCGGCTCTGCGCCCGCTACGACGACGAACTGGTGCGCCGCGATGGCGGCTGGACCTTCGCGCGCCGGACCTACGTGATGAACATCGAGGCCTGATGGCCGAGCCCGTTTTCTCCCGGCGATCGCAACGCCTCCGGCGCCATGCGGACTTGCCGACCGGTTCTATGCGCGCACCATGACGACCACGCAGTACGGCTCCACGATCAGCATCGTGCCCACCGGCGACAAGACCGACATGGTCGTCCGCTTCCTCCCCGACCCCGCCGCCGGCACCCGCGCGCTGGACGCGAAGGCCGTGGTCGAGGCGCCGGGCCCGTTCTACTACAAGGAGGCCTGAGGGATGTTCCGGGCCATCACCCACCGGCCAAGGACGCCGACGCGGTGGGAAGACGTCACCCACGTTCGCGTCCTGCGGCAACCCGATACGGCGTTCGCCCTTGAGCGCTGGCAGGCGCTGAACGCTGCCGCCGACCGTGATCGCCTCGTCCCCCTGGCCGAAGCGCTGCGCATCCTGGCGCCGGTGCGGAACCTGAAATCCGGGCGCGCGGCATCGATCAGGAGCGACTTGCGCAACTGGTCGAACCCGTCGGACCACGGCAACAATTCAAGGGACAAGGGCTGGATCGAACTCGGCCACCTGACGAAGGACTGACGCCGCCCGCGTTTTCCTACAGCGGCAAACGCTGATAGCTTCGCGGCGGGTCTTTCACATCGTCGGGAAAAGCGGGGCGCGCACGCCCGGGAAGCCATCCCGCGCGGATGCACTTCATCAACTTGCGTCCAACATCCCTACAGCAACTGCCCGTCCGGCCGCGCCTGCCGAAAAAACCGAAACGCCCGGCGGTCAGGGACTGACCGCCGGGCTGGGCCCTCCGGGGGACGGGAGGCCGTGTCGGTTCGCTACCGCTTAGCGCAGCAACGACAGGACGTTCTGCTGGCTCTGGTTGGCCTGCGCCAGCATCGCGGTCGAAGCCTGGCTGAGGATCTGCGCCTTGGCCATCGCGGTCGTTTCCGTCGAGTAGTCGGCGTCCTCGATGCGGCTGCGGGCGTCGGACAGGTTGGTGACGTTGTTGGTCAGGTTGTTGATCGCCGATTCGAGGCGGTTCTGGCCGGCGCCGAGCGAGGCGCGGGTGGCGTTGACGTCCTTGAGCGCG
>DATKFS010000386.1:0-5517 GCA_035511275.1 Novosphingobium sp. | reverse complement strand
ACCTCGTGCTTCCCGCCCGACGAGCAGGCCCTGCGCAGCGATGGTTCCTTCCCTTCCGGCCATAGCGCCGTCGGCTGGGGCTGGGCGCTGATCCTGGCGGAAGTGGTGTCCGATCGCGCCGACGCGATCCTCCAGCGCGGCAAGGATTTCGGCGACAGCAGGCTCGTCTGCAACGTCCATTGGGCGAGCGACGTGGACGCCGGGCGACTGATGGCCTCAGCCACCGTCGCGCGCCTTCATGCTGCGCAGCAATTCCGCGCCGACATCACCGCCGCGCGCGCGGAAATAGCAGGCAAGCAACTCGCTCCGCCCGCCGACGCCTGCAAGGTGGAGGCTGCCGCAGCGGCCAACCCCTGAGCGGGCCGGGAAGCGGGGCTATCGCCAGGATCGCCGACGGTCGAGCAGCGCCTGGATCTCCGCATCGCGGCGCCAGGCGCGCTCCATGCGCAGCAGCATTCCGGCGTCTCCCCAGCGCTCGTCGCGACTGTCCGCGATCTCGAGTGCGGCGCGCAGCCGTGCCCGGTCGCCGGTGACGGAGGCGACCATGGCGGGCCAGGCATGGTTGCGGGCGGGATCGTGCGTGGTTTCGGCGAGTGCCTGGTGCATGATCTCCCCGCGCATGGCGGCAGGTCCCCGACGCAGCGCGGCGTCCAGCTCACCCGCGCGTGCGACCAGGCCGGCGTCCTGCCGCAGCGCCGCGAAGCGGGCGAAGTGGCGGACGTATCCGGCGGCATCTCCGTTGGCGAGGGCGATCACCGCGAGGCAATCGTGCACGACGGCGAAACGGGGGTGATCGCGCGCGATGTCCTTCAGGGCGCGCACCGCCGTCTCGTCCCCGGCGGCCCATCGCGCCCACGCAAGGTCGGTGCGGATCGCCACCGAACCCGGCAGCATCAGCCGCGCCCGGTTCAGTTCGCGCAGCGCCGCCGCGTGCTCGCCGTGGTCGCTGAGGATGTTACCGTACCAGAAATGCGACAGCGCGTCGGCAGGGTCGAGCGCAAGCGCCCTGCGGAACCGGGCATCGGCCTGCGCGAAGTCGTGATCGGCCCAGTAGGCGATGAAGCCCGTCATGCGGTGGCCCGCTGCCAGCGAGGGGTCCAGCCTCGTGGCGGTCTCGGCTTCGCTGCGGGCGCGGCGGAAGGCGTCGGTGTCCCGCCGCATCCCGAACTCTCGCGACAGCAACAGGGCTTCGGCAAGGCTGGCATGGCCTAGCGCGTAGTCCGGCGCATCGCGCACGACGCGCTCCAGTTGCGCGATGGCGCGTTCGAGGCCGTGCGCCTCCCGTTCGGCGATCAGGTCGCGCGCGGCGAGGAAGCGGGCGGCGACGGCGGGATCGGCAGGGAGGGCGAGGGGCGCCGCCTTGCCCTGGGTCGTCGCCCCCGAAGCCTCGTAGACGGCGAGGAGGGCCGCGAAGGCGATCACCAGGCCCGCCAGCGCCACGAGGGCGACCCAGTGCCGGTGCACCGGCGCGAGCGTCATGCCGGCGGGCGGGACATCGGCGATCGGCGGCCCGAAGCGCGTGGGCATCATCGCGGCGGCCGGAAGTTCCTCGATGGCCGGGGAAGGGGATTGAAACCCGCCGGTCCAGCCATCCAGTTCGTGGCGCAGGGCGAAGACCGTCGCCGTCTTCCCGCCCGGAAGACGATGCACCGGCAGGCTGCGCTCTCGCGCCCAGCGGATCACCGTGGTCCGATCCCGGTTGAGATAGGCCGCGATGGCCTTCCAGCCATCCAGCCTGTCCGGAACCTGCGCCGACGGAGCGGCCGAGCCATGACGAACGATGCTCCCCACCTGCAGAACCCATGCCCCCGCCTGCGACTCCTGCGCAGAAGTTTACCCGATGCGGCGCGCGGGTGCGTCCACCATCTGTTTACCCCTGATTTTCAGAGGGTAATTTTGCGGAGTTGCATTCTCAGTCGGGGGTGAGCCGACCGAAGCGGTGGGCGAGGTTGGATAGGCCCGCGAAGCTGCGCGTATGGGTCTTGTCGTAGATGCGGTGGAGGTGGGTACGCGCCGTCGCCCGCGCCATGCCAAGGCGGTCGCCGATGCCGGCGAGGTCGCCATGCTCGATCGCATCGCGCAGCACCCTCAGTTCCGTGGGCGTCAGCCGGTAGAGTTCGCCGACGGCATCGAAGGCGATCGAGCGCGGCTGGTCGAGCAGGGTGAAGTACGCGGCGTGGGTGGGCGAGGGGCCGGAGGCGATGTCGCCGAAGCGGTTGGGCTCCAGCGCCCGCACCTCGCACAGCAGCCGCAGCGGCGCTCCGGCGGCATCGATGGTCTCTGCCGCGATCGCATCGCCCCGCTCGATCGCGCGATGGACCATGGTGCCGATGATGCCGTCGCCCAGCGTGTCCCCGGTGCGCAGGCGCAGGCGTTCGGCGAGCGGGGGATCGATCTCCACTACGGTGCGATCGGCGCTCAGCAGCATGGACTGGCGGCTGGCCCCGGCCGAGCCGTGGATGGCGGCGGCATGGTCCGCCGCGCGCACGAGATGGCTCTGGATGTAGACCGCCCGGCGCAAGTGCGGGATCAGGGCGTCGAGCCGCTCGAACTCCGCCGCGCCGAACGGGGCCGATGGCGCGAGGCGCACCAGCGCGAGATGCGCCATGATCCCCGGCCGCTTGATGAGGTTGACCGCCAGGTTGTCCACCACGCCCTGCGGCGCGAGGTATTCGCGGTAGAACCGGCTTTCGCGCACTTCGGGCGTCTGCATGTGCGGATAGGCCGGGGCGCAGACGCCTTCGGGGACCGACTGGAGCAGGGGGCGCATGACGTCGAGTTCGGCATAGGTCTCGACATAGCGTCGCAGCCAGTTCGGGTCGTTGCCGAACTCGGCCTGGAAGCCGACGCCGCGCTCCATGTCGCTCCAGCCGATGAAGCCGGACTGCGCGCCGAAGGATCGGACGACCGCTTCTATCAGGGCCGGGAACCGCTCCCTGTCGAAGGCCGCGTCGTAGATGTCGTCCAGTGCGACCATGCTCGTCCGCCCTCCGTTCGCCGTTGTGCAGACGCCAAGACAGCCGCATCCGATGGCCGTTGTCGAGCGCCGCCCGCCTTTCGGGAGCCGAATGCGACTATTTGCAACAGCTTGCCACGCCTTGCGGTTCCCGCGAGCCTGCCCGGGTCATGGGAAGAAGCCCTTGCTGCGCAGGAACAGGTAAGTGGCGAGCGCGGTGCCTGCCGCTACCGCGGCGGCCAGCAGCGTGCCTTCCGGGCCAGAGAAAGGCAGCCCGCCGGTGTTCATGCCGAACAGGCCGGTGACGAGCGTGGCGGGCAGCATCAGCGCGGTCATCAGCGAGAGGACGTAGAGGTTCTGGTTGGTCCGCTGGCTGGATTGCAGGTCGAGCTCGTCGCGCAGCAGGCGAAGCTGGCCCTGCACCGCGAGCGCGTCGGCGTCGAGCCCCTGCAGCCGCTGCGAGAGCTTCTCGACGGTGGATTGCAGATGCTCGGGCAGGTCGTCGTCCTGTTCGAGGCGGCGGAAGACGCGCTGCGCGCCGTCGAGCATCCGATGGATCTGCGCCAGCCGTCGGCGGATGTCGAGCAGGTTGCGGCTGGTCGGCGGATGGTGGCCGTCGAGGAAGGCGTCCTCGGCGGCCTGCACGTCGTGCGACAGGTTGCGGACCACGATGTCGATGTTCTGGCTGAGCGCGCCGATCAGCAGGTCCAGCGCGGCGGCGGGGCCGTCCACGCGCACGCCGTCGCGGATGCGGTTGACCACGATGTCGGCCGAACCCAGCGGATGGCGGCGTGCGGTGACGATCAGGTCGGGCAGCACCGCCACGCGCAGCGCGCCGATGCGGGCGGTGGCGCGCACGTCGAAGTCGCGCTCGAAGTCCTGGAGGATGCAGCACACCGCGCTGCCCTCCACCATGGCCTGCTGGTGCGCGTCGGAGGAGAGCAACAGGTCTCGCGCGCCGGGCGGCAGGACGGTGGCATGTTCGATCCAGACACGCGCGCCATGGTCGGCGAGGTTGAAGTGCAGCCAGCGCAGCACGCCAAGGCGCGCGCCGTCGCACGATGCCGGGACGTGCGAACCGTCGGCCGCGAAGTCCAGTCCCCAGACGAGGCCGGGGCCGGCTCCCAGCCCGGCACCCGCCGCGGCGCCGGGCGCCGGGATATGCCGCTCGCCCGTCAGAAGACCAGCGAGAACAGGGCGTAGAGGCCGCCCGCCAGCAGGATCGAGACCGGCAGCGTCAGCACCCACGCCATCAGCAGGTTGCGCACGGTGCTCATCTGCAGGCCCGAACGGTTCGCGGCCATCGTGCCCGCCACGCCGGAGGACAGGACGTGGGTGGTGGAGACCGGAAGGCCGAGGTGGTCGGCGGCGAAGATCGTGCCCATCGCCACCAGCTCGGCCGAAGCGCCCTGCGCGTAAGTGAGGTGCGACTTGCCGATCTTCTCGCCCACGGTCACGACGATCCGCTTCCAGCCGACCATCGTGCCGAGCCCCAGCGCGAAGGCGACGGCGATCTTCACCCAGGTCGGGATGAACCGGGTCCCGGCATCGAGCGAGGCCTTGAACCCGGTGATCGCCTTGGTCTGGTTCTCGTTCAGGCCGGCCGCCTCGTCCTTGCCGAGGCGCTTGATGCCTTCGGAGGCGAGGTACATGTCGTTGCGCACGTTCTCGGTGACGGCGGCAGGGACCTTGGCGAGCGAGCCGTACTCGTCCACCTGCCGGTCGATGTCCTTGATGAGCACTGCGAGCGCGGGGACGGTGCCGGGCTGGAAGGTCTTGTCGGCGATGTAGCGGGTCACCGCGAGGCGCGCGGCGGCGGGCTGGAGGTCGACCGCCGGAGCGCCGCCGAGCGCGGCATAGGCGGCGTCCGCGCCCTGATGGAATTCCTGGGTGTAGCTCTCGGGCACGGCGCGATTGAGCGCGTAGGCGGTGGGCACGGTGCCGATCAGGATCAGCATGATGAGGCCCATGCCCTTCTGCCCGTCGTTGGAGCCGTGCGCGAAGCTGACGCCGGTGCAGGTGAAGATCAGCAGCGCGCGGATCCACGTCGGCGGCGGCGTGTTGCCCTTGGGCTCCTGGTACAGCTCCTTGTTGCGGACCAGCACCTTGAGCGCGAGGAACAGCAGCGCGGCCACGCCGAAGCCGATGAGCGGCGAGACGAGCAGGGCCTGGCCGATCTCGGTCGCCTTGCTCCAGTCGACGCCGGCGGTGCCGCTCTTGCCGTGCATGATGGCGTTCGCGACGCCGACGCCGATGATCGAGCCGATCAGCGTATGCGAGCTGGACGAGGGGATGCCCAGCCACCAGGTCGCGAGGTTCCAGAGGATCGCCGCGATCAGCAGCGCGAAGACCATCGCGAAGCCCGCGCCGGTGCCGACCTGGAGGATCAGCTCCACGGGCAGCAGCGATACGATGCCGAAGGCCACCGCCCCGCTCGACAGCAGGACGCCGAGGAAATTGAAGAAGCCCGACCACACCACGGCGACGTTCGCCGGCATGGCATTGGTGTAGATCACGGTGGCCACCGCGTTGGCGGTGTCGTGGAAGCCGTTCACGAACTC
>DATKFS010000385.1:0-51051 GCA_035511275.1 Novosphingobium sp. | reverse complement strand
CGGGGCGCGGCTGCGCTTCGCACGCGTCGCTCGATCGGGCACGCAGCAGCAGCGGGTCGATGCCCGCCTGAGCCAGATCGAGGGCGATGTCGCGCGCGCCAGCATCCGCCCGGCCGAAGCCGTGCGGCGGCTCCGCGAGATCGCCTACCAGTGGCGCGGGGGTGCGATCGAGGCGCGGGCGCTGCGCCTGAGCTATCGCCTCGCCGGCAGGGAAGGCGACTTGCCCGCAGCGCTGTCCATCGGGGCCGCACTTGTGCGTTATCACGCTCCATCTGGGCAGGGTGCCGACATCCTGCCGGACTTGCGGGCCAAGTTCGCCGCCACGCTCGATCCGGCCGGCAAGCTGCCGCTGGATCGTGCTGCGGGGCTCTACTGGGACTATCGCGACCTGGCGCCGACGGGGGCGGATGGCGATCTCATGGCCAGCCGGCTCGCACTGCGGATGCAGCAGGCCGGGTTGTACGACCGCGCGGCAGACCTGCTCTCCTACCAGCTCACGCAGCGGGCCGGAGACCTTGCGCGGGGACCACTCTCGGCACGGGTCGCGGGTCTCTACATTCTCGCGGGGCGACCGGCGCAGGCTCTCAAGACCCTGCGGGACACGGAAGACCCGGCATTGCCGCAGGTCATGCTGGCCGAGCGCAAGCGCGTCGAGGCGGCGGCGCTCGTGCAAGTCGGGCGCGCGGACGAGGCCCTTGCGGTCCTGCAGGATCTGCCCGGGGCCGAGGCGCTTCAGACCGAGGTGCTGTGGCAACAGCGCCAGTGGAAGCGCTATGCTGACCTGGCTTCGCAAGCCTTGCCGCGCGGCGGGGCACTGGACGTGGTGGCGCAGGCCAAAGTACTGCGCCTTGCCATTTCGCAGGCCATGCTCGGCCGTGAGGACGCCCTCGCCACACTTCACGCGCGCTATGCGGCTGCGTTCAGGGCACTGCCATCCGCGCCCGTGTTCGAGATGCTGACGGGCGCGCCGGGCGCCGTCGATCCGGCCAAGCTCGCGCAGGCGATGGCGGCGATTCCCTCGGCGAGCCCGGCGGGTGATTTCGCCGATTTGCTCGAAGGCAAGAAGTAGGACCCTCTACTTGAGGAACTTCACCAGCGACAGCGAGTTCAACTGCGCGAACACCGAGTAGCTGGCCTGGAGAATCGTCTGGCGCTGCGTGATGTCGATGGCGACCTGCCCGAGGTCGGCATCCTCGACCGATCCGATGACGCCTTTCAGCAGGTCGACCCGGTCTCCGGCTCGGGTTGAGAGCGTCTCGACCTGTGCCTGCTTGCGCCCGTTGCGCGCATTGACCGAGCGGACCTGGGCGATGCCGGTGTCGAGGAGGTCGAGCGCGTCGGAGATGGCCTGCTTCTGCGCGTCGGTCAGCGACTCGCCGAAGGGACCTGCCTCCGCCAGCGCCCGGAATGCGGGAATGAGCCCGGCGCCTACGTCGCTGGCGCCGATGCCATATTCGACATCGACCCCGTCGCCCGCGCGAGTGGACTGGCGAACGCCGTCGTTTGCGAATGCCGTGGCGGAGTCCAGTCCGATTGTGTCTTCCAGGCTGGTCGGCAGGAACGGCGAGGTGGATGTCTGCGATCCTGCGAAGAGCGGGATGCCGGCTTCCCTGGCGTTGAGCGCGGTGCGCAGGTCGGCGAAGGCGTCTTTCACGATGTCCTGCAGGCCCGGCGAATTGCCGGTGCCCATGGCGGTGAACAGTTCCTCCCGCAGGTCCGCCATCGACGTGTCTATCTGCTCGAGGTTCGCCTGGTAGAGCGAGAGGGTCGTGGTGACGCGGCCGATGTTCGTCTTGTAGCTCTCCTGCGTCGCCAGCATGGATCGGGCCGACAACGTGCGCACCGCGTCGAGCCCAAGCCCGGCATAGTCGCCGACCTTCTTCTCGGTGGCGAGTTGAAGCTGGCTGGCGGCGAGGTTCTGCTGCGACCGCTGGATCGCGCCCGACAGGGTCGCCTGCAGGGGAATTGTGGCCACGCGGGTCATGCGCTTGTCCTCGTCACAACATGCCCAGCAGGGTGTCGTACATCTGCGAGGCCGTGGTCATCACTCTGGCGGCGGCGGAATAGCTGTTCTGCAGGACGACCATCTGCGCCAGTTCCTCGTCGATGTTGACGCCGGAATAGGAATCGCGGCGGTTGACGGTGTCACCAAGCCGTGCGGAGGCGTCCTCATGAGCGGTCTTGGCGAGCGATGCGTCCGAGCCCGCCTTGCCGAGCAGGCGGTTGGCGAACATCGAAATGGTGGCGCGGCCGTCTTTGCCGAAGTCGGTCGTCGCGGCGAGTGCATCGACGAAGGCGTTGGCACCGCGGATGTCTCCGGAGCCGATCGCCTTCTGGCCCACGGCGGCGTCGGCCTGCAGCCTGGCTAGCGGCAGTCGCGAGGTGTCGGCGAGGATCGCAGCTGGCACCTGCGCGGTGCGCAAACCGCTCGCCGCGCCCGTCAGGCCCGACAATGCAGAGAAGGAGAGGCTGGTGCCCAGGCGGTCGGTCGAATCCAAGGGAATGGAGATCGTCGCCCCGGCGCTGGCGGGGTTGGCGGTGAAGGCCACGCGTCCGCGCTCGTCGAGGGTGAATGTGCCGTGGGCGCCCAGTGGCCCTTCGTTCAACCCATCGACGAGATCGCCCCAAGTGCCGCCCTGCACGACCGCCAGCGCCTGCGTGGCGAGAACCTTGCCCGAGAGGTCGCGAAGGACGATCTGCGCGGTCTGCCCGGCATCGAAGCCATGGGGATCGGCGCGCGTGAAGCCGGACGGCGCCAGCGCGCTGTCGTTCGAGCGCACGATGTTGTTAAGCCCGAAGAACTGCGAGAAGCCGACGCCGGCGCGGGCGCTCGGTGCATCCTCGTCCTGCGCGATGGCAATGCCATTGGCGCTCGATGTCGCGCTAATCGAGAGGACGCCGTCTTCGTAACGCGCAGCGGCTTCGGGCATGAGCCGAAGGTTGATGGCGGACACCGCGTCATCGACGGTGGCATCGGGTCCGAGTGCGTCGAAATCGACCACGGCCTTCGAAACCAGAGTGCCGTCCTTTGCCAGCACCGCGAATGTAGCTTTCCCGGTGAAACCGAAGCGATCCGCGCCGACCAGGCCGTTGGGCTGGCCGACGAGCTCCCGCGGAGGCGGCAGGGTGGTGCCCTCGTTCGAGACCCTGTTGAGCGTCTCGGCAAGGCCGGTGAAGAGCTGGCCCAGTTGCTCGGAGAAGTTGGGAAGCGCGCGGTCGCGCATGTCGATGAGGCCACCGAGCTTGCCACCGACTGCGGTCGAATCGATCTTCTCGCCGGTGGCCGCCTTCATCGTGCCATCCGCCTCTGCGAAGCGAATCTCGATCGGGGCATAGCTGGCCTGCGACGCCGCGACTCCGGTCGGATAGCTCAATTGTCGCAGCCGCCTGTCCAGCAGGACTTGCCCCGAAGCGGTGTCGATGGTGACGCGGCCGTCCGGCTGCTCGCGCACCTTCACTTCGACGAGGCCGCTCAGTTCCTGCAGCGCCGACATGCGCTCGTCCGATGGACCCGAGGTGGCGAGGCCCAGCCCCTGCAGGCGGGATACCTCTCCGTTGAGATCATGGACCTTGCGCAGGAGCACGTTGATGCGGCCAACGGTTTCCGAGACCTCGCTCTCGACGTCCGCCTGAAGGCCCGCGACATCGTCCTGCAGCCCGCCCAGCGTGTCGAGGGCGTCGGACAGGGTGCCGGTGAACATCGCGATCGCTTCCGGCGACCCCTGGAGCCCAGCGATCTCGGCGACCGAACTGGATATGGCGGTCAGCCGCGCGGCGAGGCCGGACGCACTGTCCGGCGCGCCGAGCAGGGCCTGCAGGCGGTCGAGATAGCCGGAGACGGCTTCGGTGCGGCCGGCCGTTCCCGCGCGCGTATAGACCGCGTTCTCGAGGAACTTGTCCGCCACCCGCGACGGTTCGCCCACGACGACGCCATTGACGTTCCCGCCGGCGACGGAAGCGCTCTGGGCGACCTTCTGCCGTGCGTAACCCGGCGTCGAGACGTTCGCGACGTTGGTCGAAACCGTCTGCATCCCGGCCTGCGAGGCCGCGAGCCCCGACATCGCAGAGTTGAGAATCGAGTTGAGGGACACTCGTCAAATCACTGATAAATTAAGCTGTATTGGTTAGCGCTTCAGGTTGCTGACTTCCTGGAGCATGTCGTCCACAGTGGTGATGATCTTGGACGAAGCGCTGTAGGCGCGCTGGAACAGGATCATGTTCGAAAACTCGGCCGCAAGGTCGACGTTCGACGCCTCCAGCATTCCCGCCGAAATCTTGCCGCCGCCGACCGTGCCCGGCTCGTTGATCGCGACATTGCCTGACTGCTCCGACACGAGATAGGCATTGCCGCTGATGCGGGTCAGGCCGTCGGGGTTCTGGAAAGTCGCGAGCGGAAGCTGGTAGATCGCGCGCGACGTGCCGTCGTCGAACACCGCGCTGACCACGCCGTCTTCGGAGATCTTCACCGAGGCGACCGTTCCCAACATGCCGCCGTCGATCGTGGAGGACAGCAGCGCGGACGTGCTGCCGAACTGGGTCAGCCCGTCGAAGGCGCCGTTCTTGCCCAGATCGAGAGAGATGAGTTCCGCCTTGGCGTCGTTGGACCAGCCGAGTTCGAGATCGTCGAACAGCCCCGTCGCGGTGCCGAGGTTCAGGCTTCCGTCGTTTCCGAAGGAAATCGCCCTGCTGGCGATCAGCACGTTCTCACCCGTCTTGTAAGACGCCGGATCGACGGTGACGAGGTTGCCGGCATCGTCCTTGTACGACTTCACGTCGGCCGGGCTGCCGGTGATCTCAGCCTGCCATGCGTTCGGCCCCGTCTTTACGAAGTTGAAGTTCAGCGTGTGCGACGAACCTTGCGCGTCGTAGACGACGACCGAGCGGGCGAATTGGGGGGTGACGTCGCCGTTCGCCATCGCGCCCTTGACGTAGCCGGCCACCGGTTCGGCCGTGGCGTCGAGGTTCGCACGCAACTGGACCGCCGTCGTCGGCGTAGCGGCGCCGGTCAGCGCGTTGGGGCGGATCGGCTGAAGCGCCGTCTCGCTGCCGTTGTTGACGTACTTGCCCTGTGCGTCGAGCGGCCAGCCCATGAGGTAGTAGCCCGCCGTGTTGCGCAGGTAGCCTGAGGAGTCGGTCGTGAACGAGCCCGCCCGGGTATAGGCGGTGGCAGCATCCGTACCGGGGCCGGATCTTACCACGAAGAAGCCCGCACCGTCGATGCCGATATCGGTCAGGCTGCTCGAAGCCTGCAGCAGTCCCTGCTTGGAAATCAGAGCCTTGGGCGTCGCGGACACACCGCCGGCGGAATAGCTGCCGGTGAGGCTGCCACCGGTGACAAGTGTCTCGAACTGCGCGGAGACGCCCTTGTACCCGATCGTGTTCACGTTGGTGATGTTGTCCGCGACCGTAGCCATGGCGCTCGACTGCGCGCTGAGGCCGGAAACGCCGGCATAGAGAGCGGAATAAAGGCTCATGGTGTTCTCCAGTGCGTGCCGGACAAGACCCCGGCCACGGTATTGTAGGAATGTTTGCGAGAGCCGGGTTACGCATGTGTTGGAAAAATTCCTGCTGTCGCGGCAAAAGTTGCCTACCTGCGGCGGTGCTGCAAATTCCATCCTATAATGCGCCTGTTACACAGGGACTATTCGGACATGACGCTTCGCATTTCACTTCGCAACGGCGAGCCGGTGATCGTGAACGGTGCGGTGCTGCGCGCGGTGGGTCGTACCGATCTGGTGCTGGAGAACGGCGCGACGATCCTGCGCGGGCGCGAGGTAATGAAGCCGCAAGATGCCGACAGTCCTGCCAAGCAGCTCTACTTCGCCTGCATGATGGCCTACATCGATCCGGCCGACACTGCCCGCCATCAGCAGTCCCTGCTGGAACGGCTCGAGACGTTGATGTCCGCGCTCGAATCGCCGGAGGCCAAAGGCGTTTGCGTCCAGTTTGCGCAGAAGGTGGCGACCGGCCAGTTCTACAATGCGCTGGCCGACTGTCGCTGGTTGATCGGTTACGAAACCGAGGCGCTGGCCCGCATCGCTCCCGGCGCGTCCGTACCCGCAGCCTGACCCGCCCGACGCGCATGAACAGTCTCGCCGCCGCCGCTGCGGGCTTGCGTATGCTGGAGCCCGACCAGCGCTATGGGCGCGTCGTCGCGGTGCGCGGCGCGCTGATCGAGGTAGACGGCCTCGCCGGTGCTGCGCGGATCGGCTCGCGGGTGACCTTGCGGTCGCCCGCAGGGCCGGTGGAGGCCGAGGTGATCGGGCTCGACCACGGCCTCGCCCTCTGCATGCCCTTCAACGAGCCGGACGGCATCGCCTCGGGGACGCGAGCGGATTTCTCCTCGGGGCAGAGCATAGTGCGTCCATCCGCCGGTTGGCTGGGCCGTATCGTCGATGGGCTCGGCCGACCGGCGGATGGCAAAGGACCGTTGCTGCAGGGCTCCGAGCAGCGCCGTATCAGGGGCGCTCCTCCGCCCGCTTCGGCCCGGGCAAGGCTGGGGGCGCGCATCGATACGGGGGTGCGGGCGCTCGATCTGTTCGCACCGCTGTGCAGGGGGCAGCGTCTCGGCTTGTTCGCTGGGTCCGGCGTCGGCAAATCGACGCTGCTTTCCATGCTGGCCCGCTGGACAGAATGCGACGTGGCAGTGATCGGGCTTATCGGCGAGCGCGGTCGCGAGGTGCAGGAATTCATCCAGGACGACCTTGGCGAGGAAGGGCTTGCCCGCAGCGTCGTCGTCGTCGCCACGTCAGACGAGCCGGCCTTGCTGCGGCGGCAGGCGGCGTGGACCACGCTCGCCATTGCCGAGCATTTCCGCGATCAGGGCCTCGAAGTCCTGTGCCTCATGGATTCGGTTACCCGCTTCGCCATGGCCCAGCGCGAGATCGGCCTGGCCGGAGGCGAGCCCCCGGCCACCAAGGGCTATACGCCTACCGTCTTTGCTGAACTGCCTCGTCTGCTGGAGCGCGCCGGGCCGGGCCTTCCTGGGCAAGGGTCGATCACGGGCCTGTTCACGGTCCTCGTCGACGGGGACGATCACAACGAGCCGATCGCCGATGCGGTGCGGGGCATCCTCGACGGGCATGTCGTCATCACGCGCAAGATTGCCGAGCGCGGACGCTATCCGGCGATCGACGTGCTGCGCTCGGTCTCGCGGACCCTGCCGCATTGCCTGCCACCGGAAAGCAACCGCATCCGCCTTGGTGCGCGGGGTGTACTGGCTACGTGGCAGGACATGGAGGAATTGGTCCGGCTCGGCGCCTATCGGCCGGGATCGCACGCGGAGGTGGACCGGGCGATCGCGCTTGCTCCCCGCATCGAAAGCCTGCTGCGTCAGGATCGACGGGAACGCAGCTTTGCCGAACGGGACTTCGACGCGCTCGCCGCCATTCTGGAGGATGCCTATGAAGACACCCTATGATGCCGCGCTGCGCGTTCGACAGCGCGAGCTTGATGAAATCGGCATGGCGATCCGCACCGAGGCGCTCGCGCTCGACGAACTGGAGAACGCGGGGCGGCGGGCAAAAGCGATGCTGCTGAACGAGGAGCGGCTTGCCGCCACAGAGCTGGCGCTGTCCTCGCCCGGGTGGCTGGCGCATATGCGCCGCCAGGGACAACAGCTCGGCGTCAGGCGCGCCGAGACGCACGCGCGCATCGACCGGCTTCGGGCATGTGCCGCCGATGCGCTGGGGACGGCGCGGGGCATCCAGATGGCCGCCGATCACTATCGCGGTGAAGCGGCGCGCGCAGAAGCGGCCGCCGAACAGGCCGCGAGCGATGATCTCGGCGCGGTCGCCTTCCTCAAGGCACGGCGCGACAGCGGGCGATGACCGAGGCCTCGCGACCATCGAGCCTTCTTGCGCCCCATCTTACGCCGGTGCAGAAGGCATCGCTCATCTCCGGCGAGGCGCGAGCGGAAGTGGCGGGGCGCCTGTGGCGCGCCGCGTTGGGCGTTGCAGAAGCCAAGGATGAGGGCGCTTCGACGGCGGCGCGCGGGGCGAGTTTGATCGGTGAAGGCCCGTCAGCCGGACTGGATCGGCTACTGGCGCTCCTTGGCCCGCGGCCCGGCGCGGCTACGACAGAGGGTCCCGCGCCTGTCGTAGCGGCGGCGTCTCCCGATCCCTCATGCGCTGCCGAGGATTCCCTGGCGGCGGGGGTGTCGCTTCGGAATGGCGCCAACGCGCGCTATGCCGTCATGCTTGAGAATGCGGCCGGGCGCACCGGCATTCCCGTCGCCGCGCTCGCCGCGATCGTGGACGCCGAGGCGGACAAGGGCGCGGATGGCAGTTGGCAGCCTTATTCGCGCAATCCCCGGTCGAGCGCAGCAGGTCTCGGACAGTTTCTCAAAGGTAGTTGGGAAGGCGAAGCCGAGCGTGCCGGAACCTGGCTGAACGAATCGGCTCGGGCGAATGGCTGGCTCGATGCGCAGGGCAGGGTGCGACCGGAGAGCCGGGGCGCGCTGCTGGCACTGCGTTACGATCCGAAAGCGGCGATCGAGACAGTATCCGATTATGCCAGCGCCAACCTGGAAACCTTGCGCAGAGCGGGCGTGAGGATTGGCGACGGGGTTTCGGATCTGGCGCGCGCGGCGTACCTCGGGCACCATCTCGGCATCGGGGATGCGCGCAGGTTTCTCAATGGTGGGCTGGAGCCGGAACGGGCGCGCCGGCTGCTTGGCGCGCAGGTCGGTGGGGCCGATGCGGAGCGCCGGATTGCGCAGGCCGGCGGTGCCGTCGCCGCGCACCGTAGCTGGTTGCTCGGCTATATCGATCGCCATGTGCGCCCGGACAGGTTTGCATGACGCGGGGACGGAACCGCAGTCGAACGCACATTGGTGGATAACTATAATATAGGAATTTTGTTCCACAATTATAGGAATATAGATTTGATCCGTGGGCTCGGCGCAAGGGGTGCCGAGTCCATGGGGGTCGCCATGTCAAAAATCACTGCCGCTCTGGAGTCCGCGGTCGCGACGGTCAGGGCCAACACGCCGCCTGAAGACGAAGTCCAGACGCGGCGTCAGCGCGCCTGCGTCGACCATGCCTTTGCCCGTATCACCAAGCTGATCGCACCGCGCATCCGCCACTTCATCCGCCAATACGGACTTGCAGGCCACTGGGACGATGCCGAGCAGGTCTGTGCCATCGCCATCCATCGTGCCATCCAGGCCTACGATCCGGAGAAAGCCCAGTTCACGACGTTCGTGAACTGGCAGATTCGCGGCGAACTGCAGAGCCTGCGTTTCCGCGTCATGACCGACCAGCGCCCTTCCGCCCGCAAGGTCGAGGCCAGCACCATATCGCTCGACGCGATCACCGGAGGCGAAGACGGCGAGGGCGTGTCCATCCTCGCCTCGATCGCGGATGAGGATGCGCTCGATCGCACGGAGGCGGGGGCGTCGGAGTACCTTGCCCGCGCCGCGATGAAGGCGCTGACGGAGACTTACGTCGAGCACATGCGCAACTCCGGCCTCGAGCGGATCCGCCGCCGCGCGCAGCCGCGCAAGCTCACCCGCAGCGAACGGCTTGCGGAAGCCGCGCCGGTGCGCCGCCCGGAAAGGCCTGTGCCAGACCCTGCGGAACTGCGCGAACTGGAGGGTCGGTTGGAGCACAATCGCCAGGTCGTGGAGGGCAGGCTGTTCGAGATCGCCCCGCTCGAGCTTGGCGACGACGACAGCATCCTTGCCCGCGAGCGGATCCGCCAGGTCGCAAAGCGGGCGGCCAAGACCATGGGCGACCTCGCGGTCGTCGATCCGCGCTTCGCGCTCATGGCGGAATACCGCGAGGCCATGCAGGCTGCGCACTGACATCAGCCCGGCGCGCCGCCGTTCGCGTTGGCCAGCCCGTCTATCACCGCGCGGTTCACGGCGATCAGTTCGTCGATGGTGTCGCGCCCGGTGATGACGAGCGAAGTGTGCCTGTCCACCCACAGGCCGAGCGAGATGATGCCGGCCCGCAACTCGGCAGGCAGGCCGTTGCCGGGCTCCGCGCATTCGTTGCGGAAGATCGTCCATGCCTGTCGGTTGCGGTGCAGCGCGGGGGCGAGCCTGGCGCCGGTGAGGCCGGCCTCGCGTGCGGCGATCATCTCTCCCGTGATCTCGCTCATGAGCCGGTATTCGGTGCTGCGGGGCGTTGCCGCCACCTTCTGGGCGCGGGCATAGGCATTGACGGACATCGGGGCTCCGGCTCGGTTGGGGCGCTTGAGACATATAGGACGGTTGCAGGGGAAGCGGTCACCGCGCTCGAAAATGGCTGGAACTGCACCACCCGGGGCTTGGTTGTCCTATAACTAGTGCACTGGCTGCGGAGTGCGGCCACAACCTGCGGAAAAGTTCATGCTCAACGTCGTCGGTCTCGTCGTGATCCTGCTGTGCGTATTCGGCAGCTTCCTGATGTCGGGCGGGAGCATGGCGGTCATCCTTCATGCCCTGCCGCACGAGATGCTGGCGATCGGGGGCGCGGCCCTTGGCGCCTTCGTGCTCGGCAATCCGATGACGACGCTCAAGAAGGCGTGGGCCGGGGTGGTGCGCGTGTTCAAGGGCAACCGTTGGGCCGAGGCGGACTTCCGGGACCTTCTCGCCCTGCTCTATGCCCTCCTCGCGACCTTCCGCAAGGGCGGCGCCAATGCCATCGAGCCGCACCTCGACGCGCCCGCCGAAAGCGCGATCTTCTCCCGCTACCCTAACGTTCTGAAGGACCACGAACTCGTCGAATTCACCTGCGACTACCTGCGCATGATGACCGTGAACTTCGAGGACCCTCACCAGCTTGCGGAGGCGATGGAGAGCGACATGGAGCGTCATCACCATGAGGAACTGGCGCCCCAGCACGCCATCCAGATGATGGCCGACGGGCTTCCGGCCATCGGCATCGTCGCGGCCGTGCTCGGCGTCATCAAGACGATGGGCTCGATCGACCAGCCCACCGAAGTGCTGGGCGCCATGATCGGCGGCGCCCTCGTCGGCACTTTCCTCGGCGTGCTGCTCGCCTACTGCCTGGTCGGCCCGATCGCGCAGAAGTTGCAGCAGATCATCGACGCCGATTTCAAGCCCTATCTCATCGTCAAGACCGCGATTGTCGGCCACGCGCAGGAACAGCCGACCGAGATCGCGATCGAACTCGCCCGCCGCATGACGCCTTCACCCTACGCGCCCAGCTTCCAGGAAATGGAAACCGCGCTGGATGCGGTGAAGCAGCAGCTCAATGCCGCTCCGGCCTGACGCTCGGAACTGACGCACGCCATGTCGAGCAAGGATAGCCAGCAGCGTCCCATCGTCATCCGCAAGGTGAAGAAAGTGGTCGGCGGTGGTCACCACGGCGGGGCGTGGAAAGTCGCCTACGCCGATTTCGTGACTGCCATGATGGCCTTCTTCATGCTCCTGTGGCTGCTCGCCAACCCGGACGAGGTGCAGCTCAAGGGGCTGGCCGAGTACTTCACCCCGGAAACCCAGAAGTCCGCGCTGTCGACCACGCTTACCGACCGTCCCGGCGCGCAGCCGGGGGCTGGCGGGAATGCGCGAAACTCACAGTCCGACGACGATCGCCCGTCCGGACAGCCTGCCACGGAGGCGGGCACGGTGGGGGTCGCGCGTGGCGGCACTGCGGACGTGCCCGAGGCGGCGTTGCGGGTCATGGCCGAGGAGATGCGCATCGCCCTCGAATCGCCGCCGGGCGACGAGCAGGGCAAGCGCAACATCGATGTCCGGCCAAGCCGCGAAGGCCTGCGCATCCACCTTGTCGACAGTCCCCAGCGCTCCATGTTCAAGGGCGGGACCGCGCAGTTGAACGACTTCGCGAGGGGGATGCTCGGCCGCGTCGCCAGAAAGTTGGCGGCAGTCGACATGCGGATCGCGATCGAGGGGCACACCGACGCCAGCGGGGGAGACGGCGACGCGAACTGGGCGCTTTCCACCCAGCGCGCGCTGGCGGCGCGCTCGGCCATGGTCGCGGCCGGGTTGCCGACCGACCGCTTCTCAGAGGTCGTCGGGAAGGCCGCTACCGAGCCGGTCTACCCCGATGCGCCGGATCGTCCGGAAAACCGGCGCATCACCATCGTCGTCATGGCGGAGCCCGGCTCGCTCCCCCACGACGCCAGTTTTCGGTTCTGAGAGCAATGATCAGGCGCATAGGCATCGGTATAGTGGCGGTCGCAGCAGGGCTTGGGGTCGGCGGCGCGGGGGCCTGGGGCGTATCTCGCTATCTGCCCGATGCCATCGGCGGCAAGCCGCAGGCAACGGTCGAGGCGACCGAGTTCGTGCCGGCGGGCGAAATCCTTGCCCCTCTGGTCTTCGCCGACGGGCGCCTGTCGGGCTATGCCGGGTTCGAGTGCCAGCTCGAAGTGAGGGAGGGGCACGCCGAGGATGTCGGCGCGAGGCTGCCGCTCCTGCTCAACGCGATCAACCTGCGCACCTATCGCGCGCCGCTCGCCAGCGGGCCGGACGGTCTGGTCCCCGGCCTCGACGCTTTCCGCCGGGTGGTGATGGAGGCGGCGGCCGAAGTCTATGGCAAGGACGTCGTGCGCTCGGTGGCGGTGACGCGGGCGGCCCCGGCCTGAGGCCGCTCAGCCGGGGCCGCCGAAGCTCTTCACCAGCGATCCGGCGACCAGCGCCCAGCCGTCGACCAGTACGAAGAAGATGATCTTCATCGGCAGCGATATCGTCGCTGGCGGCAGCATCATCATGCCCATCGCCATGAGCACCGCCGCGACGGCGAGGTCAATCACCAGGAACGGGAGGAGCAGCAGGAAGCCGATCTCGAAGGCCCGGCGCAGTTCCGAGATCATGAAGGCCGGCATCAGCGTCGTCATCGGCAGCTCCGCGCGGCTGTGCGGGACCTTGCCGGAAAGCCTGACGAACAGCCTTACATCATCGTCGCGCACCTGTTTGAGCATGAAGGCATGGAACGGCCGGCTTGCCCGTTCGAGCGCTTGCGTTTCGGTTATGGTGCCGGCGTTGTAAGGCTCCATCCCCTGTTTCCAGGCGGCATCGAATGTCGGGCCCATCACGAAGAAGCTCAGGAACAGGGCGAGGCTGATGACGATCGGGTTCGGCGGCACGCCCTGCACGCCAAGGCCCGAGCGCAGGAGCGACAGCGCAACGACGATGCGCGTGAACGACGTGACCGTCATCAGGATGCCGGGCGCGAGGCTCAGCACGGTCAGGACCATGACGAGCTGCAGGACGCGGCCGGTCATCCCGCCCCCGCTTGCGGCGCCCGCCAGCGCTGCCGCTTCCTGTGCCATCGCCGTAGCGGGCACCGCGAGGAGCAGCACTGCGCCCGCTATTGCCGCCAGTTTTCGCCGGAGGAGAGCCATCAGTGGAAGCCCCCGACGTCCCGTGCGCGATCGTTCGCGGGCTCCTGTGCGAACCAGACTTCGGGCAGGACCGGGATCTTCGAGGCGAACGAATCCGCTGCGGGTTCGGGCGCGGACGGCCCGGAAACCACGGGTTTTGGAATCACCGGAGCGGCGTTGCTGTCGAGCACGACCGCGCCTTCCGGGCCGATCATCACGCTGAATTCGGTGTCGTCGCGGCGCAGCAGGACGACCGAGCGGCGCTGGTCGATCGCGAGCCGTTCCACCACCCGGAGCCGCCTTTCCGGCCCTGGCCCCAGGCGTTCGAGCCACCGGGCCGGTAACGTCAGGCCGTGGCGTCGCACCAGCCAGAGCGCGCCCGTAAGTCCACCTAGCACGACACTAAGCGCACCTAACATGCGCATGAGCGACCATGCGTCCATCCTTCAGCGCTCCCGCTCGACGACGCGCGTGATCTCCAGCGACATTGCCTCGCCATTGACGAGAATGCGTCCTTCGGCGACCAGCCTGTCGTTAACGTAGACGCGCGTCGGATCGTCCTGTCCGCAGTCGAGCGGGATCATCGCGCCACGGCTCATCTTGAGGACTTGCCGGATGGGGACGCTGGCCGATCCGAGCACGATCTGCAGGTCGATGGGAATGCCTTCGAGGACGGACAAGCGCGTCTCCTTTCAGGTCGAGTTATAGGAAAATAATTATAGGATTGTCCCGCCACTAGGAAAAAGTTGCCTATAAGGACGGCGAGCCCTGCCGACGGTCGGCGGGCGCGGTGGGGGAGCGATCCTTGGCGGAACTGGGCAATTCGATCGAGGTCTCGGCATCGGGCCTGCGGGCTCAGGCGCTGCGGATGCGGGTGATCGCGGAGAACCTTGCCAACTCGGACTCGGTGGCGACGACGCCGGAAGGCGATCCCTATCGCCGCCGCGTCGCCACTTTCGCCGCCGAAGTGGACCGCGCCAGCGGCGCCCGCGAGGTCGTGGTCAAGTCCATCGAGGCCGACCGCAGCGCCTTCGGGCGCATCTACCAGCCCGGCAACCCGGCGGCGGACGCGCAAGGCTACGTCGCCCAGCCCAACGTCAACCCGCTGATCGAGACGGCCGACATGAAGGCCGCCCAGCGCTCCTACGAGGCCAACCTCAACGCCATCGAATCCGCGCGCGGCATGACCATGCGCACGATCGACCTGCTGAAGTAAGGAGGCACCCATGTCGATCGGAGCACTCGACGCCGCTTCCGCCTATGGTCGGGCGATGCGGGCAGGCTCGCCGCTCGGCGGGCAACCCGCCGCCGACAAGGGCGGTCTGGGGGCAGGACTGGCGAGCGGTGCGGCGACCGGGCTGACTGGCGGGCTGACTGGCGGGCTGGCGGGCGGCATCGGCCCCGGCCTTGCTCCGGGCATCGGCGGCGCGGGGCCGCTTGGGGGCGGCTTTGGCGGCATGATCGAATCGATGGTCTCTGAAACCGCCGGGGCCTTGCGCAATGCCGAGACGCAGAGCGTCCGACAGATCGGCGGCAAGGGCGATCTCATCGACGTCGTCACCGCGATCGGCGCGGCTGAAACCGCGCTCGACACCGTCGTCGCCGTGCGCGACCGGGTGGTTTCCGCCTACTCCGACATCATGCGGATGCAGATCTAGGCCGCGCACCGAAGATGGCGAACCCCACCCGCGCCGGCCGCGCAGTCGCCTGGCTCCCCACCATCGCTGCGGCCGGCCCGCGCCGCGCGCCATGACCCCCGATCAGACCATCGAGATCGCGCGCGCCGCGCTGATGCTCATGCTGACCATCGCGGGGCCCATGCTGATCGCCGCGCTGATCGTGGGCGTGGTCATCGGCCTGCTCCAGGCGCTGACGCAAGTGCAGGAAATGACGCTGACATTCGTGCCCAAGCTGCTAGTGCTCGGCGTGGTCATGCTCGTCAGCCTGCCGATGATCGGCCATGCCCTTGGCGCGTTCATGGAGCGCATCGCCGACATCATCGTCTCGGGCTGAAGCCATGGACGCGCTGGACCTGGCGACGCTGCTCCGCCTGCCGATCGACACGGCGACCTTCCTCGTCCTGTTCTGCCGCGTGGGCGCCGTCATCATGCTGCTGCCCGCCTTTTCCGAGGAATCGGTGCCGCCCCAGATCCGGCTCGTCATGGCGCTGGCCTTCACCTTCGGCATGTACGGGCTGCTGGAGGGCAGGGCGGCCCCGGCGGTGAAATCGGAGCTTTCGCTGCCGTTGCTGGTCATGGGCGAGGTCATGGTCGGGCTCGCCTTCGGCATGGTGGTGCGCATCCTGTTCAGCGCCGCCGCCATGGCAGGGGCGATCGCCGCGCAGCAGGTGGGCCTGTCCTCGGCGCTCGTCGCGGACCCTTCGATGGGCGGGCAGGCGCCGCTGCTGTCGCGTCTGATCGGCATTGCCGCCATCGTCGCGTGCATGGGCGCGGGTGTCCATCACTTGTGGATCGCTGCGATCTTCCGCTCCTACGCGACTTTCCCCGTGGGCGGGCTGCCCCCGGCGAGCGACTTCGCGCATCTGGCCGTCTCGGTCATGGGGAAGGCGCTGGCGCTCGGCGTGAGCCTCACCGCACCGCTTATCCTCTACGGGATGCTGTTCAACCTGGGGCTCGGCCTTGCCGCGCGGGTCGCGCCGTCGATCCAGGTGTTCTTCATCGCCCAGCCACTCAACCTGCTGCTCGGACTGTCGGTCCTGGCGATGTCCCTCGGTGCGATGCTCACCGCCTTCGCCGCCGCGATGGCGACGTTCATGCAGGACGGGTGGAAGCTCTAGCCGATGGCCGGGGACGCGGACAAGGACCAGCGCACGCACGAGCCGACGCCCCGGAAGCTCGAGGAGGCGCGCAAGCGCGGCGAAACCGCGATGTCCCCGGAGGTCCGCCACGCGGCGATGATGGCGGGCGCGCTCGCCGTCACCGGATGGCTGGGCCTTTCGGCGCTGCGCCGCCTTGGCACCATGCTTGAGCGCCTCTGGGGGAGTGCCGGGGATTTCACGCTCGACGCGGACGGCGCCCACGCGCTTGCCACCGGGGTCGCGGCCCATGCGGCGCTTTCGCTGCTCCCGGTCTTCGCGGTGCTGACGGCCACCGCGCTTGCGGCGGTGTTCCTGCAGGGCAGGGTGACGCTGAGCTGGTCGCGGGTGGCGCCCAAGTGGTCCAAGCTCTCGCCCGCAAGTGGCGCCAGGCGCCTGTTCGGCACGCGCGCCCTCGTCGAATTCGCCAAGACGCTGGCCAAGATCGGCGCCATCGGCCTCGTCGTCTATCTCGCGCTGGCACCGCGCCTCGAAGGGGTGGACGGGCTCGTCGGCCGCGCGCCCGGCGCGGTCGGCGCGGCAGCGGCGGGCCTCGCGTTCGAGGCGCTGCGGGCGGTGGTCGTGCTCGTCGCGGGGATCGCGCTCGTCGATTTCGTCTATCAGCGCCGTGCCTTCCTCAAGCGCATGATGATGACGCTCCAGGAAGTGAAGGACGAGCACAAGCAGAGCGAGGGCGACCCCCGAATCAAGGCGAAGATCCGCCAGATCCAGATGCAGCGCGCCCGCGGCCGGATGATGGCGGCGGTGCCCGGCGCCAGCGTCGTCGTCACCAATCCCACCCATTACGCCGTCGCGCTCAAGTACGAGCACGGTGTCACCGCCGCACCGACCGTGGTGGCCAAGGGCATGGATGCGGTGGCCCTGCGCATTCGCGAAATCGCCGGGGAGGCGGGCATTCCCGTCGTCGAAAGCCCGCCGCTGGCGCGCGCGCTGCACGCGGCGGTGGAGATCGACCACCCGATACCGATCGAGCACTACGCCGCCGTCGCCGAGATCATCGGCTACGTCATGCGCCTTGCCCGCGCGAAGGGGAAATAGCGGTGACGGCTCTGCAAAAACGCTGCGGTGCGCCCGGTCGGGCGGGCTATCGTCCTATAATGCGTGCAATGTCGCGCGCTTCGTTCCTGTCCCTGCTTGCCGTGCTGGCCGCGATGCTGGTGTCGCCCGCCGCGCTTGCCGGACCGCAGCCGCGCATCAAGGACATCGTCGACGTCGAGAACGTGCGGACCAACCAGTTGGTCGGCTACGGCCTCGTCGTCGGCCTGCAGGGCACCGGAGATCGCATCCGCAACGTCCCCTTCACCGAGGAAACGCTGCAGGCCATGCTGGAGCGGATGGGCGTCAACATCCGCGGCACCCAGATGCTCACGCAGAACGTCGCGGCGGTGACGGTGACGGCGACGATGCCGCCCTTCGCCCGCGCCGGATCGACGGTGGACGTGCAGGTTTCCGCGCTCGGCGACGCGACCAGCCTGCAGGGCGGCATCCTCCTGGTCTCGTCCCTGCGCGCGCTCGACGGCGAGATCTATGCGGTGGCGCAAGGGCCGGTCGCGGTCTCGGGCTTCAAGGCGCAGGGCGCGGCGGCCAAGCTCAGCCGGGGTGTCATGACGACGGCGCGCATCGCGGGCGGCGCCATCATCGAACGCGAGGTCGTCTACGACCTGCGCTCGGCGCGCAGCCTGAAGCTGGCGCTCAAGAACCCGGACTTCACCACCGCGCGCCAGATCGCCGCCGCCATCAACCGCGAGGTGTCCGGCGCGGCGCAAGTGCTGGATCCCGGCACGGTCGAGATCCGGGGCGAGGACGGCGCGATCATCGACCTCGTCACCCGGATTGAGAACCTGCCCGTGCAGGTGGATCAGCCCGCGCGGATCGTCATCAACGAGGCGGCGGGCACCGTCGTCATGGGCGCCGACGTGCGTGTCAGTCCGGTGGCGATCGCGCAGGGCGGCCTGACGATCAGCGTCACCGAAACCCCGGTCGTCTCCCAGCCCGCGCCGCTCTCCGGCGGGCAGACGACTGTGGTCCCGCGCACGACGATCCAGGCGGACGACGGTGGCGGGGCCTCGCTGGCGGTGCTCGAAAGCGGCACCTCGCTGCAGACGCTGGTCGCCGGGCTCAATGCGCTCGGGGTCAGCCCCCGGGACCTCATCACCATCCTTCAGGCGCTGAAGACGGCCGGCGCGCTGCAGGCGGACATAGCGGTGCAATGACATGACAGACCCCGTCTCCCCCTCGCTCCCCACCCGGCCGGCAGTCGTCTCCCCGGACCGCAGCCCGGCTGCCGTCGCGCGGCAGTTCGAAGGCGTCTTCGCCGGGCAGGTCACGAAGATCATGCTGGAAACCGTCGAGCAGGACGCGTCCTTCTCGGGCGGCCATGGAGAGGAGATGTTCCGCGGCATCCTCGCCGAGCAGATCGGCAACCGGATCGCGCAGGGGCGGGGGTTGGGCATCGCCGCCGCCGTGGAAGCGCAGATCATCCGCCTTCAGGGAGGCGGCGCCGATGGCGGATGAAGTGATCGCGATCATGGCCTCGCTCTCGGCCGTGATGCGCGAGGAGACGGGCCGGCTGCAGGCGCAGGAGCGGGTTCCGGACCTGGCCGAACTCGCATCGGCCAAGGCGCGTTTGGTCGGCTCGCTGGAGGAAAGGCTGGCGCGGCTCGGCCGGCAGGATGCCGATTGGGCCGCGCAGATGGACACGCCGACACGCGAGCGCTTCGCCGAGACGCTGGGCGAACTGCGCGCGGCTTCGATGGTCAATGCGGCGCTGCTGGAGCGGCAGATCGAACTGTCCGCCGACATCATGTCCGCCATCTCGGCCGAAGCCCGGCGCGTTTCCGGCAACCGTGCCTCGACGTATGGGGCGTCCGGCAGCCTTGCCCGCTCGGACCTGGCGACGCCGATCTCGCTCAACGGCGAGTTCTAGGGCGCTACTCGAACACGGCGGAAAGCACGGCGGCCACCGTTGCAGGGTCGAGGGCATCGAGCGCGATCTCGACGTCCGGATTCTCGCTGTAGCCGAGCATGTGACCGTGGCGGTCGGCCGTGACCGAGACGACGCGCAGTCCGCCATCGCCCTCGATCACCGCCAAACCGCCCGCCGCCGGGTAGCGGTCGGGATCGACCACCAAGGTGGCCCGTCCCGGAAGCCCGGCGCCGAGCGTCGGACGGCCGAGGCGCAGGCCATATGCGCGCGGCCCGGCACCGCGAGGAGCCTCGACGAGGGCATCGGTGGGCGTGCGCGCGATCAAGCCCGCCGGCAGTGGCGCTCCGAACACCGGCAGTAGGTGCACGAGCGCGGTCGCCTTTTGGTCCTTCACCGGAGCCGGTTTCGCAAGCGCTGCGACTTTGTCGGGCATCTCGGGCATCTCGGGCATCGGCGCCGCCTCGATCGGCTCCGCCAGTTCGTGGCGAAGGCGCGCGATGCGGGCGCGCGATTTCGCGAGACGGATTTCCGGGTTGGCGACCAGCGGCAGCACCGCGTCCAATGCCCCTTCCACCTGCATCGCTTCGACCCGCGTCATCAGGGCGGCGTCGTCCGCCACGTCGAACAGGCGCCGCAGTGCGGCACGGACGTCCTCGTTCCAGCGGTCGAGCGGCTTCAGCGCATTCTCGATCCGGGAAAGGATGACCGGCGCGATGCCCCAGTCCTTTTCCAGCACGGCGATCGTCAGGTCCGGGTCTCCGCCCCGGCGCGCGCGCAGCGCCGCCGCCAGCAGCACCGCGCCCCGCTCGCCCTCCAGATCGGTGGGGGCGGCGCCATGGAAGGGTTCGGCCCAGGCGGCGATGTCGAACGCGGGATCATCGACATCGATCAGCAGGTTCGCAGGCTCGACCCCCAGCGCCGTGCCCAGTGCGCGCAGTTCGTCGGCGCGCGCGAAAATCTCACCCCGCTCGATCTTCGACAGGCGGATATAGGTTATCGCAGGGAGTCCCTCCGATAGTTCAAGAAGTGACCCTATATTGAGCTGCTTGCGGAATTTCCTGATGTGATTGGGGAAGACCAGGGCACGATGAAAATCGATTTCGGGCATGGCCGACTCCTTTATGAGTTCATGCTCCGGCATCCTCTGTAATACAGGCGATTTCTCGCTCATCGCTGTGCTTGTCCGTCCATACGCGACGCAGGCTTTTTCATGTCCACGCCTTATGGTCAATGCAGTCGGCACGGCAGTCGCACCAAATCGGAGGCATTCCTCAGTTTCCGGAACACCGGCTACTTTGAAGAAACGCCAGTATCCTGCGCAAATATCGTTAAGATTTCGCGATTTTTATGCAAAGCCGGTCGGCTCGTCCGCAACTTCCGAAGTGAAGTGCGGATTCCCGTTTCATTGCGACGGGGACCAGCGGAAACCGCGGCAGCGCGGCGAAAGTCCGCATCCGATCCAAATTGACTGTAAATAATGGATGACCTCTGAGACGATCGCGCCCGGGGCGCTCGTCCCATAACCCGGAAAAGGCTCGGTGGTTCCCGAATTGGAGGAAAAGGGCGCTCCAGGCGCTATCCCTTGCCGATGGCGGACTTCAACAGGCCGATCTGCTTTCGATAGAGGTTGGTCATCGCCGCGAAGTCGGACTGGACCTGCCCGAGGGCGAGCAACTGGTCTTCCAGGGTGACGTTGTTGCCGTCAGGCTTGGTCTCGCTGGTCCCGCTGTCGAGGACGACGCGGCCGCCCGCTTGCGGGGCGTGAGCGCCAAGGGCGGCCATTCCGCCAGACAGGCCTACCGTTGGGCGCGCGACATGGGGTGCGCCGCCACTTCCGGAATATTGCTCCACCAGGGTGGAAAAGTCCGGCGCTTCCACCGTGCGGGCCTTGTAACCGGCGGTCTCGCCATTCGCGATGTTCTCGGCGATCACGCGCTGGTGCTCGGCCATGGCCTTCATGGCGCGACCCATGCCATCGAATATGGGAGGAAGCGAGGATGACATCGTATTCCTTCAGGAGCCGGTGAGCCGCGAGAGCGCGGCCTGGTAGTTTGCGAGCTGGGCCTGCTGGTAGGCCGACCCGCCGCCGCTCGGCAGCACGCCGTCAACCAGTGATGCCTTGGCACCGTCCCAGTAGAGGGAGCGGTAGGCCGACTGCGTCATCGACAGCGCCGACCTGACCCGCGCCAGCGCCGCCGTCGCCGCCTTGGCATCCAGCAGGGCCAGTCCGTCATTCAGGCCGAGGTTGTACCGTCCGCCGGGGGTGACCTTGGGGTCGCTGTCCCGCGTCACCTTGGGCGGCACGAGGCGCACGGGATCGAGGCCGAGCTTGGACAACGCGTCGCTGCCATCGGCGCCGGCGACAAGTTCCAGCGTGTGCCCCGAGGCCACCTCGATCTTCAGGCTCGAAGCGCCGTTGGTGAACGGTGTGGTGATCTTGGCGTCGGCGCCGGTGATGCGCCGGATCTTCTGGGCGAGAGTGGCCATCGTCTCACCCTCTTGGATGGTGACCGTCCTTGCGGCGGCGCCGTCGACGCGCAACCGGAAGCTGTCGCCCACGCGCAGCGCGGTTTCGTCCACCAGATCTCCGGTGGTCTGCTGGTTGAGCACGCCGCGATGGAGGCCGAGCGCGCCCAGCGCGGTTGCGCCACCGGCAGCGGCGGTAACGCGTACGGGCTCGACGGAGGAACTGAGGCGGCCCCATTGCGACACCGTCTGCACCGACCCGTTCGCGGGATCGATCCGGGCGACGAAGCCATCGACTTTGCCCGATTTCTCTCCGTTCAGCGTGCCCGCCGTGCGCCCGCCGACGTAGAGCGCGCCGTTCAGGAACGTGACGCTGTCGGCCTGGTCGCTCTGCGCGGTGCCGAGGTAACTGGTGCCGGCGATGCCGAGGTCGGCGTCGATGAGGGTGACGAAAGCGTCCTGCCCGCCGCCCATGGCGTTGCCTTGTGGCCCTTCCAGCGCCTGATTCGTCATGCCGACGACGGCGATCACGCCGCTCGGGGAAACCGCGATGGCGCGCGCGGAGGCCTTTCCGAGCACCGCCGAGCCAAGCTCGTCCGCCAGCGCACCTGCGGCGATCCTGCGCAATTTGGCGGTGCCGCCCTCGTTGGTGAGGGCGAGCAGGTTGCCGTCGCCGTCGATCGCCAGCGCCGAAATCGAATCCGAACCGCCGCTGTCGATGGTCCGGCGCTCGACCAGCTTGCCGATGGGGTCGAGCCTTGCGATCACCGCATCGCCGCCGCCGGTCGAGGCACGTCCCGCGACGTAGATGGCCCCGTCGCGTCCCACCGTCAGCGCCGAGGCCGTCTCGCTCCCCACCTGTCGCAGCACCGTGCTCGACAGTTCCTCGCCGCGCGCGTTGAAGCGGGTGACGACGATGTCGGTCTGGCTGTCATCGCCGCCGTTGAAGGCCCCGCTGACGGTGCCGGCGACGACGATCTCCCCGTTGGGCGCGATGGCCACCGCCGCTCCCCGCGCGCTACCGGCGGCGCCGAGGCCGCGCTGCCAGACGATATGGCCTTCGCTGTCGACCTTGGTGAGGAACAGGTCGTCCGCCCCGTCGCCAAGCTGCGCGCCGAGATCGCCGTCGGTCGTACCCACGACGTAGCTGTAACCCTGGGCGTCGGTGACGATGCCGTTGGCGGCAGCATCCGCAAAGACGGTATGGTCCGCATTCTCGTCGTAGTCGTTCGTGCTCCTGGCCGCCGCAGTGGCGCGCGCCGTCGCGGCTGTGTCGACGCCGTTGATCCGGCCGAGCCGCTCCCATGTGAGCGAGCCTTCCAGGTCCTCGATCCGATAGACGTCGGCCGCGCCGGGGTCGGACGGGCCGGCGATGCCGCTGGCCACCATCAGCGCATCGCCCGCGCCGACCTGGTCGAGCGAGACTTTCTCGATCCCCATCGGATGGAACACGAGGCCCCATTTTCCGTCGTTCTTCTCGACCGTGAAGTTCGATTTCCAGTGCGAGGTCGCGTTGCCGTCCGCATCGAGCACGGGATTGCCCCGAGCGTCGAGCGCGGGGCGGGCGGCGATCGCGGCGTTGAGCGCGGCGGCGACCGAATCCAGTGTCGGGGGCTGGCTCGTCTGCGCGAGGTCGACGGTGACGACCTCACTGGCCGCGCCCCGCGCCAGCGTCACCTGCAGGACTTCATTGCCGGCGAGCCCCTCAACCGGCGCGGCGCGGGTCCTGGACACGCCCGTGCCGACCATGGCGGCGGTGGCGTACCGGGTTTCCACCCCCACCGTGCGGGCGCTGCTGGTCGTGTTGCCGAAGGCCAGCGTCAGCAGTTCCGTCTCGGCCGTGCCAAGCCAGGACTGCAATTCGCCGAGGCCTTTGGCGAAGCGGGCCTGGAGGGAGGTCCGGTCGGTCGCCGAAAGCGTCTTCGACGTTCCGGCCTCCGCGAGGATGCGCAGGCTTTCCAGCGCCTTGTATGTGGTGAAGGCCGTCCGCACGTCCGCAAGGTCCTCGAGCCCCCGGCCGACGTCGGTATCGATGATCGAGGCAAGCCGCTTGACCGCCGCGACCTGGGCGGCGGAGGCGCCCTTGTTGTCCGTCAGACCCTGCCATGGCGGCGTGGTGGCGGGCATGGTGAATGCCTTCTTCGCCGCCAGCACGGCGGGACTTTCGGAGGAGGCCGCCCCGTTCAGATAGGAGGAGTAGGTGCCGGCACCACCCAAAACCGATAGTCCGATCAACCCATTGTTCAGACTTATCGTCAATTGTCCCTCCTGAGCCGCTTGCGCGGGGGTTACTCCTATAAATAGAAGGAACTCCCGAGGTGCGGTGCGGAGTCGGCATTTTTCGCCGGGAAAATTCAGGGGGTCTGCCGCAGTGAACATGATGACGACGGTGGGCGAACCGCCGGAGCTCAAGAAGTACTCGGGCCTGCAGCGCGCCGCCGCGCTGTTGCTGGCGCTGGGGCAGGAGCACGGCATCCCCATCTGGCAGCAGCTGAACGACGACGAGATCAAGGAGCTGTCCGCCAGCATCTCCCAGCTCGGCCGCGTGCCCGCCGTCGTCGTGGAATATCTGCTGTCGCAGTTCTCGGGCGAGGTTTCGAGCATCACCACGCTGCACGGCTCCTACGAGACGACCGAGCGCCTGCTGGAAGGCGTGCTGGCGCCGGACCGCGTCAAGGACATCATGGAAGACATTCGCGGACCGTCCGGCCGCACGATGTGGGACAAGCTCTCCAACGTCAGCGAGGGCGTGCTGGCGGGCTACCTCAAGAGCGAGCACCCGCAGACCGTCGCGGTGATCCTCCAGAAGCTCAAGCCCGACCATGCCGCGCGCGTGCTGGCGGCGTTGCCACGCGATTTCGGGACCGAGGTGGTCATGCGCATGTTGCGGACCGAGACGGTGCAGAAGGACGTGATCGTGCAGGTCGAGCAGACGCTCAAGACCGAGTTCATGACCAACCTGTCCCGTGCCCAGCGCCGCGATCCCCACGAATCCATGGCCGAACTGTTCAATGCGCTGGACCGGTCCACGGAGGAAGCCATGCTCGGCGCGCTGGACGAGCGCGCGCCCGAGGCGGCGGAGCGTATCCGGGGCCTGATGTTCACCTTCGAGGACCTCGGCAACCTGCTGCCCGCCGCGATCCAGGTCATCGTGCGCAATTGCAACAAGCGCGAACTGGCGCTGGCGCTGAAGGGCGCGCCCGAGGACATGCGCAAGCTGTTCTTCGGCGCGATGACCGAGCGCGCCGCGAAGCTCATGCGCGACGACATGCAGGCGATGGGCCCGGTCCGCGCGCGCGAATGCGAGACCGCGCAAGGCAACCTCGTGCGGCTCGCCAAGGAACTGGGCGACCGCGGCGAGATCCTGCTCGCCGATCCCAAGAGCGACGATGCGATGATCTATTGAGGATGCGCGGATGAAGATGGCGATGGACGGTTCCGCGGCGATACGGCCCTTCGGCTTCGACCGCGTATTCCACCTGGTCGAGGACGCCCTCGCCGTGCCCGAACTGCCGCTGGGGCCCCCGTCGGAGCCCAGCCTTGCGGATCTGCGCGAGATGGTCGCCGAACGGGACGCCCGGATCGAGCGCCTTCATGCCGAGCACCGGGAGGAACTGGCCCGGGCAAGGGCTGATGGTTTCGAGGCGGGGGCATTGCAGGCCCGCTCCGAACGTGCCGAGGCCATGCTGTCGGCGACCGATGCCCTCCACGCCGCTTTCGACGACATCGACGCGCGTTTCGATGTCGCGGTGCAGGCGATGATCGGGGAGGCAGGCGCCGTCGCGCTCCATGCCGCCGAAATGCTTGCCGGCCATGCGGTCGATGTGGCCCCCGCGCGCGCGGTAGACGAGGCGCTGGGCCGCGCGCTGGAGCAGGTCGCGCGGGAAACCGCGCTCGTGGTGAGGGCCAACCCCGCGATGCGGGCCGATCTGGAGGACCTCGTCGCCGCCCGCGAGGCCGGGGCAGGGCGGCGTCTGACGGTCACGGTCGTCGATGACGCCGACGTCGCCGAGGGCGATGCTCGCATCGAGTGGAGCACGGGCGGCCTCAACGTCGACGCCACCGCGCGCTGGACGGCCGTCATGGCCGAACTCGCGGGGATCCTGCCGGAACGCGTCGGCGCCTGAAGCGGCGTCGGGCGGCTCCGTCGCGAGATTTTTCCGGCACCCGGCAAGTTTTGCCTAGGCCCATCCTATAATGCCCTTGGCTCCTTCCTCGAGGGGGCGCTGCTGAACCAGAGATCATCGAGATCAGGGGCCGGGCTTGGACGCGTTGCGCAACTTCATCGGGCAGATCGGAGCCCGTCGCGCCCTTGCTATGGGCGGTGTCGCCGTGGCGCTGTTGCTGGCGCTGGGCTGGATGGCCATGCGCACGCCGCAGAGCGCCATGGGCTATCTCTATACCGACCTCGACCCCGCCGCCGCCGCGACGATCACCGAGAAGCTGAAGGGGCAGGGCGTCCCGTTCCAGCTCTCCGCCGACGGCTCGGCGATCATGGCTCCGGCGGACAAGCTGCCCGAACTGCGCATGGCGATGGCGTCCGAGCAACTCGGCGGCAAGATCGGCTACGAGGTCCTGGACGAGGAGGAGCCCTTCGGCATTTCCTCCTCGCGCGCCAAACTCAACGAGACGCGCGCGGTCGAGGGCGAACTGGTTCGCTCGATCGAGAGCCTCGACCGCGTGACGCGCGCCCGCGTCCATGTTGTCATGCCGGAACGGGCGATGTTCGAGACCGAACCGCGCAAGGCCACGGCATCCGTCACCGTGAAGACCAACGGGCGGCTGCCCGCCGAGGCCGTCCAGGCGATCCGCTATCTGGTGGCATCGGCGGTGCCCGACCTTTCTCCCGAAGCGGTGTCGGTGGTCGACCAGACCGGTGCTCTGCTGGCCCGCGCGGGCGAAGGGGAGGGTGGGTCCAGCGACCTCGAGGACCGCCAGGCGGCGGTCGAGGCGCGGCTGCGGGACCAGATCGAGACCATGGTGGAGCCGATCGTCGGACGCGGCAAGGTCCGCGCCGAGGTGTCGGCCGTGCTCGAGCGCGACCAGGTCCGCGAGGAATCCGAAGTCTTCGACCCCGACACGCAGGTGATCCAGCACCAGGTCACGGTCGAATCGAGCAACCAGAGCAACGAGAACGACGCAGGCGCCCAGGGTGCCAGTGTCGCCACGCAGCTTCCCGACAACCAGGCCGCGCCCGGCGCGGTGCCCGGCGACAACCGCCGATCGGCGCAGAACGAGACGTCCGAGGACGTGACCTACCAGAACAGCCGCACCCAGAAGGTCGCGGTTCGCTCGCCGGGGCAGGTCAAGCGACTGACCGTGGCGGTCATGGTCGACGGCGGCGAGAAAGGGTTGCCCGGGCCGCAACTGGAGCGGCTCAAGCGCCTCGTCGAGAATGCGGTCGGCTACGACGGGGAGCGCGGCGACAGCGTGGTCGTCGAGAACATGCCCTTCGCCGCGCCGGGCGACCTCGACGGGATCGACGGCGGCCTGCCGTTCGGCCTGACCGTCGATCGCATCCTCGACGTGCTCAAGATCGTGCTGGTGGGAGGCATCGTCCTCTTCGCCATCCGTATGTTGCGCGGTTCGGGCGTCCCCCGCCTGCCGCCGCCTGCGGAGCCGGCGGGTGACGGCGAGGGGGACGGCCGGGGCGGGGAACTGGCCGGAACGGTGTCCTACGCGCAGCTCGAACACGATCCCGAGCCTGAGGGCCTGCTCGACCAGGAAGTTTCGCTCGCCCACGTCGATGGGCGGGTCAAGCTCTCGGCGCTGCGGCGCATCGGCGACACCATCTCCGCCAACCCGGCCGAATCCGCCTCCGTAATCCGCCAGTGGATGAACACGTGAAAGCTATCCGATGAGCGACGAGATCGAGACCCGGCAACTCGCCCCCGCATACCTCCCCGACGAGGTCGCGACGAGGGAAGGCGCCGCATCTTCGCTGCCGCCGCGTCCTGCCGCGCCGCCGTCGCCCGACGACCTGCAGGCGGTGTTCGACGTGCCGGTGAAAGTGCAGGCCGTGCTCGGCCGATCGCGCATGGACATCGGCGACCTGCTGCGGCTGAAGCCCGGCATGGTGGTGGAACTCGACCGCCGCGTCGGCGAGCCGGTCGACATCTTCGTCAACAACCGCCTGATCGCGCGCGGCGAGGTCGTGCTGATCGACAGCACACTCGGCATCACGCTCACCGAAATCGTCCGCAAGGAGGGGTGAGCGACGTGGCGGACATCGAGCCGGGCGTGTCGGCACTGGTCGGCCGGAACATCGCCGAGGTCGAGCGCGAACTGATCCTCCAGACGCTGCACCACTGCGGCGGCAACCGCAGCGCGGCGGCGGCGATGCTGGGCATTTCGGTGCGGACCATGCGCAACAAGCTGCGCGCGTTCCTCGCCGACGGGATGGCGGTGCCGCCCGCACAAATGGCGACGGGCTCTTGAGGGGCTTCGTGAGCGGCCCGGGAGCGCGCTGAGCGATGGCCACCGTGTCCACCGGAGCCCTGATCCCGGCCCGGCTCGGCCAGATCCTCGCCCGGCTCGGACCGGGGCGCGATCTGGCACTGGCGCTGGGCGTCGGCGCGATCATCGCGATGCTCATCCTGCCGATGCCGGGCTGGCTGCTCGACATGGGGCTGGCACTGTCGATCACAGCCTCGGTGCTGATCCTGATGACGGCGCTGTTCATCGAGAAGCCGCTGCAACTGTCCAGCTTCCCGACGATCCTGCTGATCGTGACGATGCTGCGCCTTGGCCTCAACCTCGCCTCGACACGGCTGATCCTGGGGCACGGGCACGAGGGACACACGGCGGCGGGCGGCGTGATCGCGGCCTTCGGCGAGTTCCTGATGGGCGGCGAGACGGTGATCGGACTCACCATCTTCGCGATCCTGGTGGTCATCAACTTCGTGGTCATCACCAAGGGCGCGGGCCGCATCGCGGAAGTGGCAGCGCGCTTCAGCCTCGATGCCATGCCCGGCAAGCAGATGGCGATCGACGCCGACCTCAACGCCGGGACCATCAGCGAGACGCAGGCCCGCGAACGCCGCGCCGAGATCGAGGCGGAGAGCGGCTTCTACGGCGCGATGGACGGTGCGTCCAAATTCGTGAAGGGCGATGCCGTCGCCGCGCTGCTGATTACCGCCATCAACATCGTCGTGGGCCTGATCGTCGGTGTCGTCATCCACGGCGTGCCCTTCGGGCAGGCCTTCACCACTTACACGATCCTCACCGTCGGCGACGGCCTCGTGAGCCAGATCCCGGCGCTGATCGTCTCGACGGCGGCCGGCCTGCTGGTCTCCAAGGGCGGCGTCGTTGGCAAGACCGGTGCGGCGCTGGGCGACCAGCTCGGCCGCTACCCCAAGGCCTTCGGCATCGCGGGCGCCCTGATGGGACTGCTGGCGCTGATGCCGGGCCTGCCGTTCCTGCCCTTCGCGGTGTTCGGCGGGCTGTGCGGTTGGCTGGCCTGGACGATGACCCGCAAGGCCGAGGAAAATGCCGCCTCCGCGCGGGGCGAGGAGGCCGCCGAACTGGCTCGCCAGGCGTCTGCGCAGGCCGAGGAGCCGATCTCCCGCACGCTTTCCATGGACGCCCTGCGGATCGAGCTGGGCTATGGCCTGCTCCCTCTCATCAACGACGCCAGCGCGGAGCCGCGCCTCGACGATCAGGTGCGGGCGCTGCGCCGGCAGATGGCGATCGACTATGGCTTCGTGCTGCCTTCCGTCCGCATTCTCGACAACATGGCACTGCAGGCCAACGAGTATATCGTCTTCGTCAAGGAGACCGAGATCGCGCGGGGCGAACTGCGTATCGGCAAGCTGCTGGTCATCAACGCTTCTGGCGGGGACACCGGCCTGAGCGGAGAGCCCACCGAGGAGCCGGTGTTCAAGCTCCCGGCGCTGTGGATCGAACGCGAGATGCGGCAGGAGGCCGGGTTCCGGGGCCTGACGGTCGTCGACTGCGGCACCGTGGTCACCACCCACCTGACCGAGATCGTCAAGGACAACATCGCCGACCTGCTATCCTATACCGAGACGCAGAAGCTGCTGGACGAGGTTCACAAGGACTCCGCCAAGCTGATTGCGGAGGTCGTGCCCTCGCGCATCTCGATCTCCGGGGTCCAGCGGGTCCTGCAGAACCTGCTGGGCGAAGGTGTCTCGATCCGCGACATGCCGTGCATCCTCGAAGGGATCGCCGAGGCTTGCGCGGTGACGGCAAACCTGACCCACGTTACCGAGCACGTCCGCGCCCGCCTTGCACGGCAGATTTCGGCGCAACATGCGCTCGACGGAACGATCCCGGTCGTGGCGCTGGGTCTCGCCTGGGACGAGGCGTTTTCCGAAGCGATCATTGGGCAGGGGGACGACCGCCACCTTGCCATGGCGCCCTCGCAACTCCAGGCCTTCATTGCCGCAGTCCGCGAAACCTACGACCGTCTCGCCGCGCAGGGCGAGATCCCCTGCCTGCTGACGAGCCCGGCACTGCGCCCGTTCGTGCGCTCGATCATCGAGCGTGTGCGCCCGGCAACCGTGGTGCTCTCGCAGAATGAAATCCACCCCCGCGCCCGCCTGCGCAGCTTGGGCTCGATCGGCTGACGGCGGAGATCGGGGCCGCGACCGGAAAAGGCTGGATGATGCTATTATAGGAGTAATGACGCTTCCGACGATGACCCTGATGATGACGATGCCCGTCGTCCCCACCGCGCCAGTCGGTCGGTCGCTGGACAGCGGTCCTGTGTCATTTGGTTCGGTGCTTGAAACGGCTCACGCCGGCATGGAAGCAGCCGGGATCGAGACGGCGTTGCCCTTGGATGTGCGCGTTGCCACTCCATTGCCCGGAGCGGAAATACCACCGCCGCCAGCTCTGCCGATGGTGCCGCTGCTCGACGGCGATTTTGCTTCCGCATCCGCTACGCCTGCAAACCAGACGCCTGAGCCGCCGTCGCTCGCGACGCCGGACACCGGACCGAGCCTCGACGTTCCGGTCAGGCCTGACCAGGGAGCGCAAGGAGCCGCCGCGCACCGGACGCGCATTCGCCAAGTGGTCGTTGGCGCGGAAGCCGCAGGGCAGGGGCCGGTCGGTCGGCCGGAAAAGAGCGCCTTCGATGGCCGAGAGGTCGATGCGGATGATTCCGAGGCTCCATCTCCGGCCCCGACGAAAAGAACGGGCGAAGAAGCTACTCCCGCGATGCCTGCAGTGGTGACGGAGCCGGCCGTTGCCGCGTTTCCGCCCCAGGCGCTCGCGACACCGTCACAAGTCGTCGAGGCAACCGGCGCTCCTCTGCAAGAGGGTGGCGACACGTCGTTGGTGTTCTCCGATGCCGCTCCCGCACGACAAGCGCCCGGAGTGAAAACCGCCCCCGGCAGGCACGTCCCCCCCAATACATCCATCGCGGCGAACGGCGCGGTCGCGGATCGTCCCCTTGCGATCGAAGCCACTGTTCCGGCTCCACTCTTTGCCCAATCCGTAGATGCGGCGGGTGCCCACGCGCCCGCATTCGTGGCGGGCAGCCAGTACCCAGTCGGCACCGCGGCAAGCGACGCGCCTCCCGTGGCGGTGCAAGCTGGACGCTTCGGCTTCGACATCGGCGTCACGATCGCCCGTGCACTCACTCCCGCCAGCGGGAGGGAGGAGACAGCAAAGGCCGCCCGCGGCGCGGACCTGATGATCCGGCTCTCCCCGCGCCACATGGGCCGCGTCGATGTCCGGCTGTCGTTCGAGGACGGCGGACTTTTGCGCGCAGTGGTTTCTGCCGACAGTCCCGCCGCGCTCGACATGCTGCGGCGGGAGAGCGCCGATCTTGGCCGTGCCCTCGCCGACGCCGGGATCCGGGCGGACGCGCAGTCGCTGCGCTTCGACAGCGGCGGCGGAAGCTCCGGCAACGGACCGCATCGGCAGGGGTGGCGGTCGCAGAACCCTGCCACACCGGACGTCGGGTCCGGCCCCGCCTCCGACGCCATCGACGACCTCATCTCGCGGCCGCTGAGGGGCAGCGGACGCATCGACCTCATGGCATAAGGCAGCACGAACATGACGACGGCTATCGATACCGCCTCCGGCACCGGCACGGGCAACACGGCGGCTGCCGCATCCGGCCTGCTGACGGACTACAACCTGTTCCTCAAGCTGCTGACGACGCAGATGACGAACCAGGATCCGCTCGATCCAATGGACACCTCGGAATATACCGCGCAGCTCGTGCAGTATTCCCAGGTGGAACAGTCGATCCAGCAGACCGGTGCCCTGGGCAACATCCTTGACCAGTTGCTGTCACAGCAGATGGCGCAGGCCTCGAGCTACATCGGCCGAGAGGCACGCTTCGATTCGCCAGTTGCGGGGCTCGGGGACGGCCCTGCACGCTGGACCTACTATGTGAACGGTACGCCAGCCACGGTTACCGCGACCGTCAAGGACGCGCTCGGCGGCACCGTAGCGACGGTTACGCTCGATCCCGAGGCGCAGGGGGCCTATGAATGGGACGGCACCCGTTCGGACGGGACCAAGGCGCCGGCAGGAGCGTACACCCTGACGATCGCCGCGCTCGCCGCCGACGGATCGGGGCTCGACACGACGATCAATTCGGTCGGGGTGGTCGACGATGTCGTCACCGATGGCGCCGGGATCATGCTGGGCGTGAACGGCATCCGCCTGTCGGCTACGGGTCTCGTCGCCCTCGCAGCGACGGACTGATCGTCGAGCCCTAGCGCGCGGCCTGCACGGCCTCTGCGCCAGCGCCGCAAGGCGGCGCAGGGGCCAGAACCGTTTCCAGCCGCGTGCATCCGGGCAAGCGCTCGGGCAGGGCGAGCAGCATCAGGCAATCCTCGATAGAGGGGTCTTCGATGGGCCCGATCAGGTCCTCCACCTCGTCCTGGCCAAGGTCGGACCGGCTGAGGCAGCGCAGTGCCGCCGCCTGCCACAACTGGGCCGCAGAATCGACCCGCAGCCTCAGCGAAAACCAGTATTCCCCTTGAGCCCCCACCGCCTGGACAGTGCCGCTGTCCAGGCTTTCGCCCGAATAATCCGCCATCGCGCTCTCAAAGTACTTCAGACCGATTCGCTGCGGTCCATGCCCCCGACCCGAGAGGTGGTATGCCCCCGTGCCGCCCGATTGTGAAAGACCTGTTCATCAGCCGGACGGCCACGTTCCCCTATACGAGCGCGGCGCGGAGGAAAGACCATTCCGCAAGCAATGCGTTGATAACAATGGGGAGCACGGGTGCCGCACCCGAAGGGATCACGGCACACGCCAGGCCGATACGCGCAATTCCCCCTGAAAGGGCGGTCAAATGTGCGGCTCGTACTCGCGCGGCCCTACTGCATAAGTGTCGATAATAAGGATTATGTAAAATTAAATGTTTGTCATCTCAGGAGCGTCTACCGACGAAACGGAGCGGACAATCGCTGGCGGCATCGCAGACAACGGGCCATATCCAAAACGTGCGTCGATATGTATGTGCGGACATCCCGTCGCCAGTCTCGTTCGGCGGCCCACATTCCTCGCGCCCGGGGATCAGGACATGAGAGTTCCCTGCTGAAGCCCATGGAAGTGCCCGACCACAACCTCGCCGACCACACTCTCGAGCAGTTGGGCTGGACGGACTTCCACGCCGCGCAGGTGTCGCCCGAGGAAGCGGTCGACTGCCTGCCCGTAAGGGTGATGGCCGTCCACCGCGGCATGGTCGCCGTCGCCGGCGACGGTCTGGAAACGCTGATTTCATCGCGCCTGCCCAACCCGCCCGGGGGGCCGGCGATGCGTGGAGAGGAGGACCGTCCCACCGTTGGTGACTGGTTGCTCGTCGAGCGCGAAAGCCTGGAGGCTGTCCGCATCCTGGAGCGGGCCAACCTGTTCAAGCGGCCAGCCCCCGGCGACGATCGCAGGGTCCAACTGATCGCAGCGAATGTCGATACGCTGTTCATCGTCACGTCCTGCAATCAGGATTTCAACGTCCCTCGACTGGAGCGCTATCTGGTGCTGGCGCGGGAGGTCGGGGTGACGCCCCTCGTGGTGCTGACCAAGATCGACCTCGCCGACAACCCCGAGACGTTTCTCGAAACCGCGCGCGGCCTTCAGCCGGGCCTGGAAGTGGAAGCGGTCAATGCGCGGGACCCGGCCAGCGTCGCGCGGCTCGCGGCCCGGTGCGGCCCGGGCGAGACGGTCGCCTTGCTGGGGTCCTCAGGGGTCGGGAAATCGACGCTGGTCAATACGCTGCGGGGGTCCGACAGCATCGCCACCCAGGCGGTCCGCGAGAATGACGGCAAGGGACGGCACACCACCACCGTGCGCGAGATGCACAGGCTTGCGGGCGGCGGTTGGCTGATGGACACTCCGGGGATGCGCGAATTCAAGCTCTCGGACGCGGACCAGGGCATCGCCGAGGTTTTCGACGACATCGTCGCGCTGACGCTCGAATGCCGGTTCACCAATTGCTCGCACGAAGCCGAACCGGGCTGCGCCATACGGGCAGCAATGGCCGAAGGCGTGCTCGAACCCGATCGTCTCGAACGCTGGCGCAAGCTGACGGCGGAAGACATCGTCAACACCGGCACTCTGGCGGAGCGGCGAACCCGCGCGCGCAAGTCGGGAAAAAGGAAATGACCCATGGCTGATCTCTATCTCAAGGCGCTGGAATCCGAACGGCGGAGCCTGTGGGCCGAATGCCGCCTGAAGGGTCTCGCCAAGGGAACGCCTGAAAGGCTCCGGATCGTGGAGCTGGACCGGCTGCTTGCGGAGCACAAGGCAAAGAAGGCGGGCTGACCTCGCGCAGTGCTTGCCCGGCCGCGCGGCGCAATGCTCGCAGGCCGAATGATCGGCAGAAAGGCGGGCTGGACGGATCTCGGTTGGCGCATAGACTGCGGGTTGGTCTTGTCCGTCCCTCCCCAGGAACTCCGAGCATGGTTCTAGCAGACAGGCGCCAGGTCTTGGCCGGTGCCGGCGCCCTTCTCGTCGCGACCGTGCTGCCGCTCCCGGGCCGGGCGCGGGCGGCCACCGCTGGTGCGTCGGTATTCGAGCCCAATGCCTTCGTGCGCATCGACGCCGAAGGCTTGGTGACGGTGATCATCAAGGCCGTCGAGTTCGGACAGGGCGCGGCAACCGGGCTGGCGACGCTGGTGGCCGAGGAACTGGACGCCGACTGGGACCGAGTCCGCCTCGAATTCGCGCCCAACGACAACACCCGATATGCCAACCAGCGCATGGGGACGATGGCGGTCGGCGGGTCCACCACCATGGCGAGCGCGTGGATGCAGATGCGCAAGGCCGGAGCCACCGCGCGCATGCTGCTGGTGACGGCGGCAGCGCGGCGCTGGGGCGTGCCGGTGTCCGCCGTCCGTACCGATGCCGGCATTCTGCGCTCGGGCAGGCACGAGGCGCCATATGGCGCCTTCGCCGAGGCCGCGGCGCTGCTGGCGGCGCCGGAGGACGTGCCGCTCAAATCGCCCGGCCAGTTCCGGCTCATCGGCAAGGTCGCCCCGCGCCCGGATTCGGCGCCGAAGTCCGACGGCTCGGCGGTCTTCGCCATGGACGTGCGCCATGAGGGGCTGGTCCATGCGGTAATGGCCCATCCCCTCGCCTTCGGCGCCACGGTCGCGCGCCTCGACGATACGGCGGCGCTGGCGGTGCCGGGCGTGCGCAAGGTGGCAAGGGCCGGGAGCGGCGTGGCGGTCTACGCGGACAGTTTCGTGGCGGCGCTCCGGGGCCGCACGGCGCTCGACGTAGCGTGGGACATGGCGGCGGCGGAGACGCGTTCCTCGCACGAACTCGAGGCGGAGGCTTTGCGTCTCGCGGAGCTTCCCGGGCACGCGGTGGTCGAAACCGCGCCTTTCCCTGTCCACCTGCCGCCGGGTTCGCGGATCGTGGAGGCGAGCTTCGTCCTGCCCTACCTCGCCCATGCGCCGATGGAGACGCTCAACGCCACGCTGAAAGTCACGGGCGACAGGCTAGACGTCTGGGCGGGCAGCCAGTTCCAGGTGCTCGAGCCCGCCGCCATGGCCGCGGAACTGGGCATCGCCGAGGACAAGGTGCTGCTCCATCAATGCTACGCCGGTGGCAGCTTCGGCCGCCGCGCGACGCCGGGCCGCGAGTTCGGGCACGAGGCCGGGAAAGTCTGCGCCGCCTGGGGCGGGCCGGAGCCGGTCAAGTTCGTCTGGACGCGGGAGGACGACCTGACCGGCGGCTTCTACCGGCCGATGATGGTCCACAAGGTGCGCGCCGCGATCGCCGAGGACGGCACGATCCTGGGCTGGGATCACCGCATGGCGGGCCAGTCCATCGTCGCCGGGACCCCGTTCGAGGCGGGCGCGAAGAAGCGCGGCTACGACCAGATGATGGTCGAGGGCGCGAACGAGACCGGCTACCGCATGGGCGCGCACCGGCTCGGCGTCAGCGAGATGGCGAGCCGGATCCCGGTGAACTGGTGGCGGTCGGTGGGGGCCAGCCATACCGGGTTCGTGATCGAGGCCATGGTCGACCGCCTGCTCGGCGCCGTCGGTATCGACCTCGTCGCGGGCCGCATCGCGCTGCTCGAGGACGAGCGGGCGCGGGCTGTCGTGCGCCGCGTCGCCGGGATCGCCGACTGGCAGCGGGCACGCCCGGAAGGCCGCGCGCTGGGGATCGCCTACGTCAAGAGCTTCGGGACCCACGTCGCGCAGGTCGCCGAGGTTTCGCGCGGCGAGGACGGCTTGCCGCGCGTCCACAAGGTCTGGTGCGCGGTCGACTGCGGGCTGCCGATCAACCCCGACAACATCCGCGCGCAAGTCGAGGGCGGCATCGGCTTCGCTCTCGGCCATGCGCTTCATGCCGAGATCGTGCTGGGTGAAGGCGGGCAGGTGATGCAACGCAATTTCGACGACTATCCCTCGCTGCGGATGGGCGGGATGCCCGACGTGGAAGTGGCGATCATCGCCAGCGACGCCGATCCGACCGGCATTGGCGAGCCGCCCGTGCCGCCGCTCGCCCCCGCCGTCGCCAGCGCGTGGCGGAGGCTGACGGGCCAGGCGATCGAGCGCCTGCCGTTCTCTCGCGCCATCCGGGAGGCCCGCGCATGACCACTGCCTTCACCCTCAACGGCAAGCCCGTCACCGCCGATGCCGCGGCCGACACCCCGTTGCTGTGGGTGCTGCGCGACGAGTTGGGGCTCACCGGCACCAAGTATGGCTGCGGCGTGGCGCAGTGCGGGGCCTGCACCGTGCATGTCGAGGGCGGCACGCGGCGCTCCTGCGTGACCCCCGTCGGCACCATCGCGGGCAAGGTGGTGACGACGATCGAGGGCGCCGCCAATGCCGAAGGCGCCGCCGGGCAGGTTGCAAGCGCGCTCCAGCGGGCCTGGGTGGAGCTGGACGTGCCGCAGTGCGGCTTCTGCCAGTCCGGCCAGATCATGGCCGCCGCCGTCCTCGTCCGGCAAGTCGCCGACCCGACCGACGCCGACATCGACGCGGCCATGTCGGGCAACATCTGCCGCTGCGCCACGTACCTGCGTATCCGAAAGGCCATCAAGCTCGCGGCCTCGCATCTGCGGGGAGCGACCTCGTGAGGATCGCCCGCGCCGCCCTCGCCTGCAGCCTCGCGCTCGCTTCCGCCACCGTCGTCGCCAGAGTGGCGGACGGCGGGCCGGAGGGCCTGCGCGCGCCCTCGGCCTTCGCGGGCATCCGCGACGATCGGAAGCGCTCGCTCGCCCTGTTCGCCGAGATGGGCAAGGTCATCCGGCACCCGCGCTGCATGAACTGCCACCCGCGCACCGACAGCCCGACGCAGGGTGACGCGATGACGCCCCACGGCCCGCCGGTAACGCGCGGACCGGATGGCCACGGCGTCACCGCCATGCGCTGCCAGACCTGCCACGGCGACGCCAACGTGGCGTTCGCGGGCGGCGAGGGCAGCATACCCGGCGATCCGCACTGGCACCTCGCCCCGCGCGAGATGGCGTGGCAGGGCAGGACGCCGGGCGAGATCTGCCGCCAGATCAAGGACCCCGCCCGCAACGGCGGCAAGACCCTCGCCGCGCTGGTGGAGCACAACCGCGACGATCATCTGGTCGGTTGGGCCTGGCATCCGGGCGAAGGCCGCGAGCCCGCCCCCGGTACGCAGGCGCGCTTCGGCGACCTGACGCAGGCCTGGGTCGAGGCCGGAGCGCACTGCCCGGACTGATCCGGACCGCCCTGCGTCGGCCTGCAAGGTGACACAGGTTTACACGGTTTACACTGTCCAGGGGTGAAAGTGTCACCTTGTGGGCCCGATGTGTCACCTTGCGACGGCGATGTGTCACCTTGCTCGCGAGGGCGGCCGCATGGCGATGCCGGCGAGGGGAGGAACGGCACGAAAGCATCCGGCGGGTGTATCCCGCCGGGGTAGCTGTAGGACACCGGATTTGCGAGGAGCGGCGCCCCGCTCCTTGATCCGGTGTCCCGCCCCCACCCGTCAATCCCGCAGCCTGTACACCACCAGCGCGTCGGACAGCTTCGTCCCCGCGAAGGCGTTCCCGCCTGCCGCGATCGCCACGTACTGCCGGCCGTCGACCTCGTAGCTCGCCGGGACCGACATGCCGGGCGCGGGGAGGTCCACGTTCCAGACCTGCCTGCCGGTCCGGATGTCGAAGGCGTGGAACCGGGAGTCCAGGGTGGCGCCGACGAACACCAGTCCGCCCTTGGTCGAGGTCGGCCCGCCAACGGTGGGCGAACCCCAGTTGAGGAACGCGGGCACCGTCATGCCGAAGCGGTGCGACTGGCCGAGCGGCACCTGCCAGGCAATCCTGCCGCTGCTCATGTCGAGCGCGGTCAGCGTGCCCCAAGGCGGCGGCATGCAGGGAATGCCGAGCGGGGAGAGGAAGAACTCGCCCGTCGCGATGAGGTTGGAGTTCGGCAGCTCGCGGGTCATGAAGTCGCCGTTCTTGAAGCCCTCGGGCTTCTCGCGGATGGCCATGGTGGAGGCGAGGTTGTCGGTCTTCACGACGAGCAGGTTGGTGACCGGATCGTAGGTCGCGCCGCCCCAGTTGGTGCCACCCATCGAGCTTGGCACGGTGAGCGCGCCCTTCGCATCAGGCGGGGTGAACGGACCATCGTAGCGCAGCGAATCGAATTTCGCGCGGCACCACGCGCGATCGATCGGGGTGAGGCCGAACATCTCGTCCCGCGTCACGCTGGTCTTGGCGAAGGCTTCGGGCAGCACCGGGACCGGCTGCGTCGGCGAGGCATGTTCGCCCGGCACGCGGGAGGCTGGCACCGGCGTCTCGCGCACCGGGAAGACGGGCTTTCCGGTATCGCGGTCGAGCACGAAGACGAGGCCGCTCTTGGTGGGCTGGATCACCACGTCGCGCAACCGCCCGTCCTTGCGGATGGTGACGAGCATCGGGTTGGTCGGCAGGTCGTAGTCGAACAGGTCGTTGTGCACGGTCTGGTAGTGCCAGCGCACCTTGCCCGTCTTCACGTCCACCGCGACGACGGCGTCCGAATAGGGAATGTCGAAGTTGCGCGTCGCCGAATAGTAGTCCGGCGAAGGGCTGGTGGTGGCGAGGAACACGAGCCCGCGTCCCGGATCGCCCGAGAGCAGCGACCAGATGTTCGCCGCGCCGGTGTCGTGTTCGTGTTCCGCCGGGATCGGGTCGAACTCCCAGAGCATCCTGCCGGTGCGCGCATCGAAGCCACGGGTGATGCCGTCGGCGGCATCGCGCAGGTTGTCGCGCGCGCCGGTGGCGGCGACGACCACGCCGTTGATGACGATCGGGGGCGAACTCGCCGGGACCGGGCCTTCGCCGCGCGGGTCGAAGTCGGTGTGGCTGACGTAGCCGGGGTGGCCCTCCGCCGCGCCGAAGTCCTCGCAAGGCCGCCCCGTCGCGGCATCGAGGGCGACCACCGCGCGGTCTCCCGAGGAACGGTAGACGCGGTTGGCGCAGACAGCGCCCGGCGCCGCCTCGGGGTCGTGCCAGTAGGCGACGCCGCGGCAGTGCTTGGGCGCCATCTTGCCCTTGAACAGCGCGGGCCTGCCCTCCGAAGCCTTGAACGGATCGAAGGCCCAGCGCTGCTTGCCGTCGGTCGCGTCCACCGCGATCACCCGGTCGAACGGCGTGCAGTAGTAGAGCGTGCGGCCGACCACGAGCGGGATGAACTCCATGCGCGTGCCGGAATAGGTGTCGCCTGCCTTGAAGTCCCCCGAATGGTGGGTGAAGGCGACTTCCAGCCTGCCGACGTTGGCGGGCGTGATCTGGTCGAGCGCCGACCACTGGCTACCGCCGGGGTCGCCGCCGGTGCCGGACCAGTCGCCGCTGCGCCCGGTGCTGCGCTCTATCACCGCGCCCTCGCCCGAAAGCGGACGCGCCGCGTCGCCGAAGCGGGGCTTGGGCACGGGGACCGTCGCCACCGTCCAGATGCCGAACGCGAGCAGCGCGGCCAGCAGCGAATACAGGATCGGATGCTTACGCAAGCTTCTCTGAAACTTCACAATTCGCCTCTATCGCAAAAGCGGGCAGGCCGCCCGGAAGCGCGGGCGTGACGCAACCGTCTCCACCCTGCACTCCGCCTTATTGCCCGGATTTTCGCGATTGCGCGGCCCGGCAGGTGGAATGATCGACTGCCGAACAAGTTGACAAACCGGCCCCGCGATTTGGCCGAATCACCGCAGCATTGCGCCTCCAATCCAAGAACATTTCAGGGGGCTACATGAAGCTGAGGACTTTTCTCAACCTGACCGCGTGCGCCGGTGCCATGCTCGCGGCGCCGGCCTTCGCCGACGAGGCGCAGGACGCTCCGCAGGCGGCATCGTCCGCGCCGGGCGACATCGTCGTCACCGCGCAGCGCCGCGAACAGAACCTGCAGGACGTGCCCGTCGCCATCACCGCGTTCTCCGGCGACGACGTCGAACGCCTCGGCATGGACGACATCTTCGACGTCGCCAACTTCGTGCCGTCCACCCATATCACCCAGTCCTCGTTCAAGGCGACCGCGACCTACTTCATCCGCGGCATCGGCACGCTGGACATCACCACGACCAACGACCCGCCGGTCACCATCTACGAGAACGACCTGATCGTCGCCCGCTCGAACGCCAACAATATCGGCCTGTTCGACGTCGAGCGGATCGAAGTGCTGCGCGGCCCGCAGGGCACGCTGTTCGGGCGCAACACCAGCGGCGGTGCGGTCAACGTCATCCTCAAGAAGCCGACGGCGGATTTCGGCGGCTATCTCGAAGGGTCCTACGGCAGCTATGACAAGGTGCGCGTCAAGGGTTCGATCAACACGCCGATCAGCGACAAGGTGCTGACCAAGACCAGCGGTTTCTGGGTCAACGACCCCGGCTTCATCAAGAACGACGCGACCGGCGAGACCGTGGGCGGCGAGAAGAACTGGGGCGTGCGCGAGGACATCCGCCTGCTTCCTACCGACACGATGACCTGGGACCTTTCCGCCAGCTACACCCGCAGCCAGGGTCTCGGCTTCCCGCTTTCGCCTACCGGCGAGCCGGCGCCGGACATCCACAGCCCACCGCCCGCCGACTACTACCACACCAGCGTCGGCGTGAAGGTGGGGGACTGCGGCTCCGACCCGATGGCGGCCTGGGCCGCCGGCAAGGGCGGCGCCTGCTCGGTCGCGCGCTCGCTGGGGCTGGGTTCGGTCATGGACTTCGAGACCGACGCCGGCGACCTCCAGCTGCTCTACGGCTTCCGCCAGTACTGGGCGGTCTACAGCTTCCCGGTCGGCACGGTCGACAACTTCCCCTACGGCGGCAGCAACCTGTTCTCGGACGGTTACGGCTACTCGCATAGCGGCGAACTCAAGTGGTCGGGATCGGCGCTGGACGACAAGGTCGAGTACGTCGCGGGCCTCTATTACCTGAACCTCGTCGACGAGAACCGCCTGTCCAACGCGACCGCCACCGGATCGACGATCCGGTACACGCAGGACATCAAGATCCACACGACGACCAATTCCTACGCCGCCTATGCGCAGGCGGACATCAAGCCGGTGGACGGCATTACCGTAACCCTCGGCGGCCGCTTCACCCACGACGTCAAGGAACTGGCCTATATCCCGATGGACGAGGTGGCCGCGCCCACCATCTCCACCGAGGACGTGATCGCGCGCGGCCAGCCCACCAAGCTGACCTCCAACCGCTTCACCCCGCGCATCGCCGTGCAGTACGATTTCTCACGCGACGTGAACGTGTTCGTCTCGGCCACCAACGGCTTCAAGGCCGGTGGCTGGAACGCCCGCGTGAGCAACCCGAACCTGGTGATCGCGGTCGATCCCGAGAAAGTCTGGTCCTTCGAGGGCGGCTTGCGCTCGCAGTTCCTCGACGGGCGCGCCAAGGTCAACCTCACCGGCTTCTACCAGAAGCTGAAGGGCTACCAGAACACCGTGCAGGTCTTCCTCGACAGCACCAGCACGCTGACCACCCTGCTGCAGAACATCGCCGACGTGCGGACGGTGGGCATCGAGTTCGACACCAGCCTCGAAGTGATGGACGGCCTGATGCTGAGCGCGACGGGCAGTTACCTCGATGCCAAGTACGTGAAGACTTATGTCTTCCCGAACGTGCCGGCCTCGGCGCAGCTTTCGGACTCGGAGATCCCGACCCAGGCGCCCAAGTTCCAGGTCACTGCGGGTCCGACTTATGTGATGGACGTGGGCAAGGACAGCACGCTGACCTTCTCGGGCCTGTGGCGCCACATGTCGCCCTACCAGATCGCGATCCTGAACCCCGTGCGCACCAAGACGCAGGACATGATCGACGCCAGCGTCCGCTACGACATGGGCTCGTGGTACGGCAGCCTCGCCTGCACCAACTGCACCGGCCAGAAAGCGTACATGCTGGCGCTGGCGAGCCGCGTCTACCCGATGGACCCGCGCCGCGTCACGGCGACCGTGGGCTTGCGGTTCTGAAGCTCTGAACGTGGGGTGGGTCGGGAGGCCCACCCCACCGTTCGTCCCGGCTCGACCGGGATAACCCTGCAGGAGGACCCGCCCATGGCCATCCGCTTCGTCCGCACGATCCTTGCCGGCGCCACCCTCGCCTGCCTTGCACTTCCCGCGGCGGTTGCCGGCCAACCCGCCGGGGACGTTCCGGCCTTCACCGTCTGCACCAAGGCCGAGTGCCGCGCGCCGACCAGCCTCGAGCGCGCCCACGTCCCGATCGGCACGGACGCGGTCGCCTACCCGGGCCTCCATTACGCCGCGCTCCTCGGCTTTCGCCCATTGACCATGGACCTGTACCTGCCGGCCAGGCGGAAAGGTCCGCTGCCCGTCATCGTGCTCATCCACGGCGGCGGTTGGCTGTTCGGCAATCCGCGCGCCGAAGCCGGTTTCGCAGACCTTCCCAAGCTGCTGGGCGAGATCGCCGCACAGGGCTTCGCGGTCGCCTCGGTCGAGTACCGCTTCGGCAGCGAGGCCCCCTTCCCCGCCGCGCTCAAGGACGTGAAGTCCTCGATCCGCTGGCTGCGCGCCCATTCCGACGAATTCGGCCTCGACCCCGACCGCTTCGTGACCTGGGGCGGCTCGGCGGGAGGCCAGCTATCCGCCATCGCTGCCACCACCTGCGGCGTCGCCAAGTTCGAGCCCGACATCGAGACCAAGGGTAGCTGGAAGCCCGGTGCCGTGCTCGATGCGCCACCCGGCACGGTCTCCGACTGCGTGCAGGGCGCGGTCGCGTGGTACGGCGCCTTCGATTTCACGCAGCCCATCGGCGGCCCCTTCGCGATCGAGCAGCACCCGTACTTCGCCTGCAAGCCCGAGGGCTGCACGCAGGAAGAGCTGGAGAACCCCTCGGCCGCGCACTACCTCGACGCGAAGGACCCGCCGATCCTGCTGGTCCACGGCGATGCCGACGCATCCGCTCCGCCCGCGCAGAGCCGGCACTTCCTCGACCTGATGAAGGCCAAGGGCATCGCGGCGGAACTGGTCACGATCCCCGGCGCCGACCACGGCTTCCGTGCCGCCACCGACGCCGCGACTCTCGAAGCACATCGGCAGGCGCTGGCGGCCTCGCTGGACTTCACCCGGCGGATCACCGCGCGATGAAGGCACTCCGCGCCGCCTGCTCCGTCAGGTTGATGGCGGCGCTGCTCCCGCTCCTCGCCGGTTGCACCGGTACGCTCGACGAGGCGCGGCTTCTGGAGGATCGCCGTGCATGGTGGGCCGAGCCGGATCATGCCTTGAAGGTGGCGGGCCTGCGCCCTCTCGAACGGGTCCGGGGCGCACCGGCCGCGCCGATGCCGGTCGCGCACGATCGGGCCGACGCCCTGCTCGCCGCCGCCCGGAGCGCGATCGGCAATCACGCCACCGCCGCGCTGCTGGTCTGGCACGGCGGTGCGCTGCAACTGGAGCACTATGGCGAAGGCTTCGGTCCGGACCTGCTCTCCGCCCCCGCCTCGATGCCCAAGCCGGTGCTGGCGCTGGCGGTGGGCGCGGCGGTGGATCGCGGTCTCATCGACATCGACGCGCCGGTATCGCGCTGGATCACGGAGTGGCGCGGCGATCCGCGCGGGCAGATCACCGTCCGGCAGGCGCTGCAGATGCGTTCCGGCCTCGAGAAGTACGGGGCGGCAACCAAGGGCGGCGACGGGGAGGCCCAGATGCTCGGCACCCGGCTGGAGGCGCTGGTGCTGAAGACCCCGCTCGCCCGTCCGCCGGGTACGCGCTTCGATTACAACAACATGGACAACGCGCTCGCCATGCTGGTCCTGCAGCGCGCCACCGGCAGGCGCTATGCCGGGTGGCTGTCGGACAGCGTCTGGCAGCCGCTCGGCGCTGCGGACGCCTTCGCCTGGCTCGACCGGCCTCACGGCATGGCCCGCACGTTCTGCTGCCTGCTCGCCCGCCCGCGCGACTGGGTGCACGTCGGCAGGCTCATCAAGGACGGCGGCGCCGTCGCCGGCAGGCAGGTCGTGTCGAGAGCATGGATGGCTGAGATGACCGCGCCTTCGCCCGCCAATCCGAACTATGGGATGCAGATCTGGCGCGGCGCGCCTTACGCCCCGGTTCGCAGCTACGGCAGCGGCAGCGTGCCCCCCCTCCCCATCGGCGAGCCCTTCGCGGCGGAGGACATGCTGGTGTTCGACGGGGCCGTGGGGCAGCGGGTCTATGTCTCGGCCTCTCGCGACCTCGTGATCGTGCGCATCGGCGATTTCGCGGCGGACTGGGTCGATTCCCGCCTCCCCAACGCGGTGCTGCGCATTCTGGAGACGCCCGGCGGCTGACCGGACCGCGAACAGATCCGCATCGTGCCTGTCCGCGGCGCGCGGCGGTGGCAAGGGAAGAGGCATGACATCGCATCCCTACGAGGACTGGATCGGGCGCACCCGGACCCTGCGCGACACGCTTTCGAGCGCAACGGCGGCGCGGTTGCTCGGCGCGCTGGATTCGCGGCCGCTCGACCCCGGTGCCGGCGCCCTGCTGCTCGGGCACTGGCTGTGCTTTCGCCCCGAGATGGTGCGCGGTCGCACCGGGATCGACGGGCACCCGCTCAAGGGCGACTTCCTGCCCCCCGTCGCCCTGCCGCGCCGCATGTGGGCGGGCAGCCGCGTCGCCTGGGACCGCGCCGTCCCGCTCGACGTGCCTCTGGAGCAGGTCTCGACGATCGAATCCATCGCCGCCAAGTCCGGCCGCAGCGGCGACCTCGTGTTCGTCACCGTCCGGCACGAGGTGGGCGACGCCGACGGCCCGGTCCTGACGGAGCACCAGGACATCGTCTTCCGCCCCGCGACCACCTCTGCCGGGCCCGGCGGCCCTGGCGACCCGGCGCCGGCGCTGGCGTGGTCAAAGCCCTTCGTGCCCGATCCGGTGCTCCTGTTCCGCTACTCGGCGCTGACCGGCAATTCGCACCGCATCCACTACGACCGCCCCTACGCCCAGGCCGAGGAGGGCTACCCCGCGCTCGTCGTCCATGGCCCGCTGACCGCGACACTGCTGCTCGACCACCTCGTCGCGCAGGTCGGCCGGGCGCCGCGCAGCTTCGCCTTCCGGGGCGCGAGCCCGCTGTTCGACACCGACGCCGTGACGCTCGGCGCTTCCCCGCCCGATGCCGGGGGGACTGCGCGGATGCAGGCCACCAACGGCGCGGGCACCCCGTGCATGAACGCCACCGCGCAATTCGACTGACCGACATCGAGGATACCGAAATGCCCGCCGACCTTGCCGACGACCCCTACACCCCGATCCGCGACGCCATCCGCGCCCTGTGCGCCGACTTTCCCGATGAATACTTCCGCAAGGTCGATGAGGAGCGCGGCTACCCCGATGCCTTCGTCGATGCGCTGGCCAACAACGGTTGGCTGGCCGCCCTGATCCCCGAGGAGTTCGGCGGCTCGGGCCTGGGGCTCGCCGAAGCCTCGGTCATCATGGAGGAGATCAACCGCTGCGGCGGCAACGCGGGCGCCTGCCACGGGCAGATGTACAACATGAACACGCTGCTACGCCACGGTTCGGCGGAGCAGAAGGCGCTCTACCTGCCGCGCATCGCCAGCGGCGAGCTGCGGCTGCAGTCTATGGCCGTGACCGAGCCTACCACCGGCACCGACACCACCCAGCTCAAGACCACGGCGGTGCGCAAGGACGGCCGCTACGTCGTCAACGGCCAGAAGGTGTGGATCAGCCGCGTGCTGCACACCGACCTGATGATCCTGCTCGCCCGCACCACCCCGCTCGACCAGGTGGCGCGGCGCAGCGAGGGGCTGTCGATCTTCCTCGTCGACGTGAGACAGGCGATGGCCGGAGGGATGGAGGTCCGTCCCATCCCCAACATGGTCAATCACGAGACGAACGAGCTTTTCTTTACCGACCTAGAAATTTCCGAGGATTGCCGGATCGGCGAAGAAGGCAAGGGTTTCAAGTATATATTGGACGGACTTAATGCGGAACGTACACTGATCGCGGCTGAGTGCATCGGCGACGGCTACTGGTTCGTCGATCGCGCCGCCAGGTATGCGGGGGAGCGCGAGGTGTTCGGCCGCCCGATCGGCCGCAACCAGGGGGTGCAGTTCCCCATCAGCGAAGCCTATATCGAGGTTCGCGCGGCCGACCTCATGCGGTTTCGAGCTTGCGAACTGTTCGATGCGCACCAGCCCTGCGGCGCCGAGGCGAACATGGCGAAGTACCTTGCCGCCAAGGCCAGCTGGGAGGCCGCCAACGCCTGCATGCAGACTTTCGGCGGCTTCGGCTTCGCCAACGAATACGACATCGAGCGCAAGTTCCGCGAGACCCGGCTCTACCAGGTCGCACCGATCAGCACGAACCTCATCCTCTCGTACATGGGCGAGCATGTGCTGGGGATGCCGCGCTCGTTCTGACAGGAATTTAACCCTGCCTGTCCGCCCCGGACCCCCGGGGTGGGAGTTGGTTGAGGAAGTACATGCGGGGCCTGCCATCGACGATGGCCGGGGCGCGGCGGGAATCCGACGATGGGAAAGAACCTGCGCGAAAGTTGCAGGCTCGCGGCGTGTAGGAAAACGGGCCGCCCGGTCGCGGCCCGCCCCCGGTCAGGCTACTTCCAGTCGCCCTTCAGCTCGACCAGTTCGTAGTAGCGGCCCACTTCCGGCACCCGCACGTTGAGCGGCAGCCAGTCCTCGCCCGCCGTGTGCATGACGAGGGTGCGGCCGGTGTAGGTGTCCCAGTTGTAGCGCAGCGCGTCGAAGCGGCCCGCCGGGACCTGCGCTTCCTCGCGCCCTTCGAAGACGATGTCGTAGCTCTTGGCATTGAGCATCGGGCCGGAGGCGCCGGCGGGGACGAGCGAGCTGGAGAAGCAGTTGGTCAGCGCCTGCTTCTCGCCCGGCCGTTCGGCGGGGGTATGCGCGCACTTCCAGATGTCGATGCTGATCGGGTGCGAGCCGAACAGGCGCACGCGGCCGGGCGTCTCGATGCGCTGGCTGACCCGGCCCTCGGCGGCGGTGACCACTTCGGCCTCGGCGAAAGTGTCGGTGAAGCGGAAGAAACCGCTGCCGACGAACGCGCCCCGGGCGAAGACGCGCACGAAGGCGTCCACCGCCTCGAACCGGTCGTTGACGGTATAGGTCACGTCACGCACGAGCGGCACCTGGTCCATCCAGCACTGGCAGCGCAAGGTGCGGGTGCCGTCCTCGTGGACGCTGACGGAGAAGGTCTCCCGCCCGATTTCGCCCTCGGCGTCGGAGGCGTAGCGGATGAGGCCGGAATAGTCGCGAGGCATGAAGTTACTCCCTTGGTGCCGTCAGGCGGCTTCGAGTTCGACCACGGCGCGGGCATAGCCCTTGCGCCCGGTCAGCAGGAACGCCGTCAACCCGCCGCCCACGACGATGAGGATGCTGGCGAGCGACCAGCGGATGCCCGCCCCGCCGCCGAACACGGTGTCGTTCAGCAGGCCCACCCCGGTCGGGCCGATCAGCGTGCCGATCATCGAATTGGTCATGGTGTAGAGCGCCAGCACGCGGCCACGGTACTGCGAGGGCGTGGCGAAGACCACCGAGGCGACGCCGGTCGAGGTCGACATCGAACTGAAGAAGGCCGAGACCGCCAGCGCGCCGATCGCCATGTAGGGGTTGGGCCATAGCGCCGCCGTCCCGCCCACGATCACCAGCGCGGGCAGGCTGACCGCCAGCACCCGGAACGGCGCGTCCTTGTGGCCGCGGTCGTAGAGGCGGTTGGCGATCAGCCCGCCGGTCACGGTGCCGAGCGGGCCCAGCGTCAGCAGGATCACGCCGTAGTACACCGAGAAACGCTCGGGCGGCCAGGCCCAGACGCGCGTGAACAGCGTCGGCAGCCAGGTGAAGGCATAACCGAACAGCGCCACCGTCCCCATGCCCACCGCGAGGGGCACCAGCGCCGAGCGATGGCGGCCGACGTGAGCGAAGCACTCCTTCATCGAGCCGCCGCTCTTCCTGCCGGTATCGCGGCGCGCGGGTTCGCGGATCACCGCCATCAGCGCGGCGGCGACGAGGAAGCCGGGCACGCCGACGAGGACGAAGACGATCTGCCACGGCGCAAGACCGCCGCCGAGGAAGCTCGCATGATGGACCGTCGCCCATGCCAGCAGGCCCCCGCCGATCAGGTAGGACAGGCCCATGCCGGTGTAGATGCCGAGGTTGAACACGCCGACCGCCGCGTTGACCTTGCGGCGCGGGAACATGTCCGCGATCAGCGAGGTCGCCGCCGGGCTCAGTGCCGCCTCGCCGAAGCCGATGCCGAAGCGGCAGACGGCGAGCTGGAAGAAGCTGCGCGTGAAGCCCGAGGCCACCGTCATGATCGACCAGAAGCCGATCGCCCCGCTCACCAGGTTGCGGCGGTTGAGCCGGTCCACCGCCCACCCGAACGGCAGGCCGGACAGCACGTAGACCGCCGCGAAGATCGGCCCCATCAGCAGGCCCATGGCGGTGTCCGACATGTTCAGCGCCGCCTTGATCGGCGCCACCAGCAGCGTCATCACCCAGCGGTCGAGCAGCGACAGCGCATAGGCCAGCGTCAGCAGCGCCACCGCGAACCAGGCGTAGACGCGATTGGGATAGCCGGCGTCCGTGTCGGTCGGGGTCTCGGCGGGGCTCTCGGTCATGCGGGGTCCTCGGGGCTTTTCGAAGGGGCATGATGGCGGATGGGGCGGCCGGGGGCAGGTGCTGCTGCGGGGCTGTTCGTCTGCCGGTCAGGGGCGAGGGATCACCCCTTGTCCGCCCGCAGCGCCTCCAGCTTCGGCTCGTCGAGGTCGTAGAACAGCAGCAGCGCCGCGCCCGTCAGCAGCATGACCGCCGGCACCGTGGTCTTGATCGCGTAGAGCGCCGAGATCGTGCGGGCCGACTGCTCAACCAATGCGCCGTTCTTCGTGGCGACGTAGCCCGCCACCGACAGGCCCCAGCCCAGCACCAGCGCGCCGATGGCGAAGCCCAGTTTCTCGTTCACCGAATAGAGGCTGGCGAAGACGCCGCCGCGCTCGACGCCGTTCTTGAGGCGGTCGAACTCGATGACGTCGGGCAGCATCGAGGTGCTCATCAGGAGCGCCCCGCCCGAGGCGAAGCCGAACACCGCCGAGCGCCACCAGATGCCGGGATAGCCGGTCGTGGCGTCGGCCCAGTACCAGGTCAGCACGGCGGGGATCATGATCGCCTGCGCCAGCAGGTAGGCGTTGCGCTTGCCGATCCTGCGCCCGATCCGCATCCACACCGGCATCGAGGCGAACACCGCGCCGTTCTGCACCACCGACTGGTGGATCATGCCGGTGTAGCCCACGCTCATCACGTTGAGCAGGAACAGCAGCGTGATCGGCATCAAGACCCCGAACGCGACGTACTGGCACAGCTTGGCGCCGAGCAGCACGAACAGCGGCCGGTTCTCCAGCAGCGAGCGGAAGTCGGCGGCGGACAGCCGGTGCGGCGCGCCCACCGGAGCGTCGCTGCGCGCGCCGCGCGTGCCCCACCAGGAACCCAGCATCGTCACCAGCGCCAGCACTGCCATCACGCAGCCCATGACGATGTAGCCGCTGCGCCCGCCGCCGCCCGCCTGGATCAGCCACGCCGAGATCGCCAGTGCGGTCAGCTGGCCGATACCGATGAACGCGGTGCGGAACGAGATGAGCTTCAGCCGCTCGGCATTGTTAGAGGTAATCTCGGACGGCATGGCGAGGTAGGGCACGTTGAACAGCGAATAGCCGGTCGAATAGATCACCAGCCCCACCGCCATCCACGCGATCAGCGCGGTCTCGCCCATCGGCGGCGCGAGGAAGATCATCAGCAGCGACACGAACGAAACCAGCGCGCCCGCCAGCAGGAACGGTCGCCGCCCGAGGCGCGCGCGCACCTTGTCGCTCCACGCACCGATGGCAACGTCGGCAAAGGCGTCATAGACCTTGGAAAGCATCACCAGCGTCCCCGCCACCGCCGGGTCCACGCCCAGCACCGTCGCCATCAGCGCCGGGAAGTAGACCGAGACGGTGTTGAGCAGGATCGAGATGCCCGAGGTGCCTACTCCGAAGCCCAGACACAGCCCGAGCGGAGGGTAGGACGTGCGTGTCTTTGCCGGACGGTCGAGCGTGGCGGTCTGGGTCATGGGCGGGCTTTCGTGGCAGGCAGGAGCGTTTCGACGATGCGGGCGAGCGCCTCGGGTTTCTCGGCGGCGATATAATGGCCGGCGCCGGGGACGATCACCGGATCACCGGCGCCCAGGGCACGGGCCATGGCCACGCCGGATTGCGGCGGGCTGATGCGGTCGTACTCGCCGGTGACCAGCAGGGCGGGAACGCGCACGGACTGCGCGGCGGCCAGCAGGTCGGGCCCGGTGGCATAGCCGTCGATCACGCGCGCCTGCATCGCCGGGGGCGAGGCCATGCGGTCGGCGACGAGCATGTCGAGGATGGCGGCATCCTCCGCGAAGTCGGGCGCGAGTTGCGCGGCGAGGTCGGCGCGGGCGCGGCGGGTGAGTTCTGCGGCGTCCAGCGCGGCGTACTCGGCCTGGCGGCGGCGCAGCGCGGCGACGTCCACCGCGCGGGCCGGGTCGGGCGCTCCCACCAGCACCAGCGCGGCGATCCGCTCCGGCCAGCGCGCGGCGGCATTGACCGCCACCGAGCAGCCGAGCGACCAGCCCAGCACCGGCGCCCGCCCGACCCCCA
>DATKFS010000384.1:0-23152 GCA_035511275.1 Novosphingobium sp. | reverse complement strand
CGCCGAGAGCAGCGCGGCCAGCGCGGCGGACGCCATCGGCGGTTCGGCCAGTCCCCGCTGGATGCAGACGCGCTCGATCGTCTCGATCTGCAGGGCGCGGAAGCTCTCCCCGCTGGCCCGCATGGCATCGCGCAGGGCGGGATAGATCTTCCCAAGCGCCACATATTCCAGCATCCGCCGCGCTTCCGGCAGGTTGCAGTTGAGGTCCCACAGCGCGTGGAGCGGACGCGGGCCGGACAGCGCTTCGTCGTGGAGGCGGAAGTAGTTGGCGGAGGAGCGCTGGAACACCGTCACCACCAGTTCCTCCATCGACCGGAAGTAATAGTGGACGAGCTGAGGCTTGACCTGCGCCTTGGCGGCGATCCGGCGGACGGTGAAAGCGGGATAGCCGTCCTCGTCCAGCAGCGCCGAGGCGGCCTCGATCAGCCGCAGGCGCGTGGCGGCGCTCGTCGAGAGGTATCCACGGTTGGCAACCATCCCGCGCAGTCTATGCCAAGCCCGCGCCATTGCAAACGGGCTGCGTGCCGAGAGCGGCACAAAGGTCTGCGCGCAAAGGAAAACGGCCGGATGCACTGGCATCCAGCCGCTTCGTGCAGGCACCGATCCGCAGGCGTTACCGGGCGTCTGCGGTCTTCACCTTCTTGTAAGGGACGAACTCGCCGAGGCCGAGGAAGCCGTTCCACATCCCGCCCACGTTCCGGTCGCGCAACTGGATGGTGTCGTTGTTGCACAGCTGGGAGCCGTAGAGCTTCGTGACCAGGATATCGTCGTCGGTCAGCCGGTCGACGTTGCTTGGCCGGTTGACGTAGAGCGTGGCGCCGACCCGGTAGACGATCGCGGTCTTGTCGATCACCGTGGCGTCCTGGGTCTGCGAATAGGGGATGCAGCTCACCGGCTCGCCGGCCTCGCGCCCCTCCAGCATCTTGGCGAGCCTCTGCTCGCCGGTCAGCTTGGTACGGGCATCGGCGGCGGGCATGGAGAGTAGCGCGGTGCCGACGGCGAATGTCGCGGCGATGGCTAGCTTGTTCATGGCCTTCTTCCTTTCCAACGCACCCCGCGTCATCTCCCGTATGGCACGATTCGCCTGAACGGAAACTGAGTGATTCTACTCATCCAGTCGGGCGTCAGGCCGTTCCGCCCACCGTCAGGCCATCGATCAGCAGCGAGGGCTGGCCTACGCCTGCGGGCACGCTCTGCCCGCCCTTGCCGCACATGCCGACGCCCCGGTCGAGTTCGAGGTCGTTGCCGATGGCCTGCACGCGCGTCAGTACGGAAGGGCCGTCGCCGATCAGCGTGGCGCCCTTGATCGGCGCGCCGAGCTTGCCGTTCTCGACCATGTAGGCCTCGGTGCACGAGAACACGAACTTGCCGGAGACGATGTCGACCTGCCCGCCGCCGAAGTTCTTGGCGAAGACGCCCTTCTTCATGCCGGCCAGCATTTCGGCGGGATCGGCGTCGCCGCCCTTCATGAAGGTGTTGGTCATGCGCACCTGCGGGGCATGGGCGTAGTTCTCGCGGCGGCCGTTGCCGGTGGGCTCGACGCCCATGAGGCGGGCATTGAGGCGATCCTGCATGTAGCCCTTGAGGATGCCGTCCTCGATCAGCACCGTCTCGCGCGTGGGAGTGCCCTCGTCGTCGATGGTGAGCGAGCCGCGACGCCCCGGGATCGAGCCATCGTCGACGATGGTGACGCCCGGCGCCGCCACCCGCTCGCCGATGCGGCCGGAGAATGCCGATGTGCCCTTGCGGTTGAAGTCGCCTTCGAGCCCGTGGCCGATCGCCTCGTGGAGCAGCACGCCGGGCCAGCCCGGAGCGCAGAGCACGGGGAATTCACCGACGGGCGCGTCGATGCTCTCGAGGTTGATGAGCGCCTGCGCGAGCGCGGTGTCGATCGCCTCGTTCCAGGTCGCGGGCTTGAACAGGTCGTCGTAGAGGAAGCGGCCGCCCATTCCGAACGAGCCGGTCTCGCGCCGCCCGTTGCTTTCCGCGACGATCGAGACGTTGAGCCGCACCAGCGGGCGCACGTCGGTGCCGACATAGCCGTCGGGGCGGACGATCTCGACCACCGACCACGAGCCCGAAAGGCTGGCGCTGACCTGCGATACGCGCGGATCGCGGGCGCGGGCGGCAGCGTCGATCGTCTCCAGCAGCCGCACCTTCTCGGCAAAGCCGACGAGGTCGAGCGGAGAGGCATCGGTGTAGAGCTTGGCGTTGGTCCTGACCGGCGGCAGGGCGCGCGGCGCCTTCGCGGGGTCGAGCAGCTGCAGCGTCTCGCCGGCGCGACGGATGGCGGAGGCGGAAATCTCGTTGGCGTGGGCGAACCCGGTCATCTCGCCCGAGACGCCGCGCAGGCCGAAGCCCGCGTCTCGCGAATAGTCGGCGGTCTTGAGCCGGCCGTCGTCGAAGCCGAAGGCCTCGCTAGCGACGAACTGCATGAACAGTTCGCCGTCCTCGCACGACTTCAGGGTTTCGGCGGCCAGCGCCTGCGCCTCTTCGGGCGAGAGCTGGCGGTAGAGGAGCGAACGCGGGTCGGTCATGGTCATGCCGCCGATATAGGCGGCATCAGCCCGCTGCGAAAGGCCGGATCAGGCGGCCTGCTGATCGGTGCCCGTATCGGCGGGGCCGCCCTTGAGCACGAAGCGGCGATCGCAATAGCCGCATTCGACATAGCCCTTCTCGTCGATCTCGAGCCAGACGCGCGGATGGCCGAGCGCCGCTCCGGCGCGGATGTCGGTGGCCCCATCGCAGGAGACGCGGTGGGAATCGGTGAAGACGGTTTCGGGCGGATTGGTCATGGTGAGGGCGGATTACCAAGGTGCGCGGCGAAACTCCAGACGGGAATCGTCCGGTTCTGCGATCCGCGGTGCCGCCCCGGCCCGCCGCCCCCGCCTATGCGGAGGCGACAGCGCCGGGTTGGCGGATGGCGGTCAGGCCGGGATCACCACGTCGCCGGCTTCGGCCAGCGCGCCCGCGACGGCCTTCTCGCGCGTTTCCGCGTCGATCGCGAGGCCTTCCGCGAGGACGAAGGTCGGGTTGGTGATGCCGATGAAGCCCAGCACGGCGCGCAGGTAGGTTTCGGCGTGCTCTATCGCGGCGCCGGGGTGGCCTTCGCCGTAGTACCCGCCGCGCGCGAGCGCGACGAAGACCTTCTTGTCGCCGACGAGACCGACCGGGCCCTCTGCCGTGTAGCGGAACGTCTTGCCGGCGATCAGCACGCGGTCGATCCACGCCTTGAGCTGGCTGGGAATGGTGAAGTTGTACATGCCCGCGCCGATGACGACGATGTCGGAAGCGAGGAATTCGGCCAGTTCTGGAGTACCCTCGGGCGCGCCCAGCACGTCGAGCGTGAGGTGGGGCAGCGCATCGGCCGCGAGGTCGCGCGTGGTCACCTCGATCGCCGGATCAGCGGCGACTAGGGCCGAAACGATGGCGGAGGAAATAGCGCGGCTGGCGGAATTGTCGCCGGTGATGCTGGAATCGATCTGGAGAAGCTTCATGGGAGAGTCCTCGGTCTGGAAATGTGACCAGGTCTAGCTATGTTGCCACGATGACAGCGCCAAGAGCGCATATTTTCGGGACCTGGTACCATGAAGCTGACCACCTTCGACGAAGCTGACCGGCCGGCAACGGCGGCGCCCCAGCACGATCCGTCGAGCAAGGACTGCCGGCTGGTGGGCGACATCCTCAGCCGCGTCGGGGACAAGTGGTCGATGCTGGTGGTGATGACGCTGCTGGACGGGCCTTTGCACTTCAACGAGCTGAAGCGCGCGATCCGGGGCGTGTCGCAGCAGATGCTCTCGCGCACGCTGAGAGCGCTCGAACGCGACGGGCTGGTGGCACGCACCGTCCATGTCGGCGTGCCGGTGCGCGTCGAATACGCGCTGAGCGAGCTTGGCCGCTCGCTGTCCGGCCCGGTCAAGGCACTCAGCACCTGGGCCGTGGAGAGCCGCCCCGCGATCGAGGAAAGCCGCAAGGTCTACGACGGAGCGCACGACGAGGCCTGACGCGCTCCGTCGTAGACCTTGCGGGTTCAGCTTACTCCCACTCGATCGTGCCGGGGGGCTTGCTGGTGTAGTCGTAGACCACGCGGTTGATGCCCTTGACCTCGTTGATGATGCGGGTCGCGACGCGGCTGAGGAAAGCGGCGTCGAAGGGGTAGATGTCGGCGGTCATGCCGTCGGTCGAGGTGACGGCGCGCAGACCGCAGACACTGTCGTAGGTGCGGCTGTCGCCCATGACGCCGACGGTCTTGACCGGCAGCAGCACGGCGAAGGCCTGCCAGATTGCGTCGTAGAGCCCCGCGTTGCGGATTTCCTCGAGGTAGATCGCGTCCGCCTTGCGCAGGATGTCGCAGCGCTCGCGGCTGACTTCGCCGGGGATGCGGATGGCAAGGCCCGGTCCCGGGAACGGATGGCGGCCGACGAAGACGTCGGGCAGGCCGAGTTCGCGGCCGAGTTCGCGCACTTCGTCCTTGAACAGTTCGCGCAGCGGCTCGACGAGCTTCATGTCCATGCGCTCGGGCAGGCCGCCGACGTTGTGGTGGCTCTTGATCGTGACCGAGGGGCCGCCGGTGAAGCTGACCGATTCGATCACGTCCGGGTAGAGCGTGCCCTGCGCGAGGAACTGCGCGCCGCCGATCTTCTTCGCCTCGTCCTCGAAGACGTCGATGAAGGTCTTGCCGATGAACTTGCGCTTGGCCTCGGGGTCGGTGACGCCTTCCAGGCCCTTGAGGAACAGGGTCGAGGCGTCCACGTGGACGAGCGGGATATGATAGTGGCCGCGGAACAGCGACACCACCTGCTCGGCCTCGCCCATGCGCATCAGGCCGTGGTCGACGAAGACGCAGGTGAGCTGGTCGCCGATGGCCTCGTGGATGAGGACCGCCGCGACCGCCGAGTCTACGCCGCCCGACAGGCCGCAGATGACGCGGTTGTCGCCGACCTGCTCGCGGATTTCGGCGATCTTGGTCTTGCGGAACTCCGCCATGGTCCAGTCGCCGGACATGCCGCAGACGTGGCGCACGAAGTTCTTGAGCAGCTTCGCGCCATCGGGGGTGTGAACCACCTCGGGGTGGAACTGCATCGCGTAGATGCGCTTCTCGTCGTTGGCGATGACGGCGAAAGGCGCGCCCGGGCTCGAGGCGACCGGGCGGAAGCCGGGGGCGAGGCGGGTCACCTTGTCGCCGTGGCTCATCCAGACCTGGTGCGTCTCGCCGACCTTCCAGAGGCCGTTGAACAGCGCGCATTCGTCTTCGATCTCGATGAAGGCGCGGCCGAACTCGCCGCTGTCGCCGCCGGTCACCTCGCCGCCGAGCTGGTGCGTCAGCGACTGCTGGCCATAGCAGATGCCCAGGATTGGGCGGCCGCTCTCGAGGATCACGTCGGGGATGCGCGGCCCGTTGGCGTCGAGCACCGAGGCGGGCGAGCCCGACAGGATGATCCCCACCGGATTCATGCGCTTGAACGCATCCTCGGCGGCGTTGAAGGGCGCGATCTCGGAGTAGACGCCGGCTTCGCGCACGCGGCGCGCGATGAGCTGGGTCACCTGGCTGCCGAAATCGACGATCAGGACGGATTCGGAGGACTGGATATTCATGGCGGGCCACTAGTCGCGCGCGCGATTTCTGTCCAGCCCACACGATCCCGGGAGGATCGAAATGCGACTTCGGGATGGTCACGGCGGAGAGAGTTTTGCATTGCAGCAAATGCCGATCACGTAAACTGCCCAAAATTTGAGCAATCATCGCGGCCCGACGCAGAACTGACAAGGCTGCACCGACAGGGAAAGTTGACGCTGCCGCATGGACGACCCCCACGGATTGGGGCAATGAGACTATGCGTTTGCACCGCCCGCATCATTCCTGACGCACAGTTGCACTAAGTGCAACTTCTATTGTCGCTTTTGAATTTGCACAAATTTTGGGCATACCTATTTGCCGCCCTGCAGCATGAGCGATGAAACGCGCCTTGCATGCGATAAAACGAAAAGAATGTTTGCAGGAGCATACCTATGACCATCGTCCACCGGACGTTCGGTTTTGCCGCAGCCCTGGGCGCCAGCGCCCTGGCCTTCGCGCTTACCCTCGCCTGATTTCAGGCGATTGGATCAAAGTCCGGCCATGTGCCTGGCCCGGACTTTGCCGGGGAACCGAAACCCACGAGAAGGGCGGCCGCGAGGTCGCCTTTTTTCGTTGGGGACGCCCTGGCCTCATTCGAGCGGGAATGCCGGACGGTGCATCCGGCCCGCGAAGATGTCCTTGCGATGGCCCGCCTCCCATGCGGCCCGGGACTGCGGATTGCGATAGGGATTGCAGGAAATCGGGATGCCTTCCTGCGCGGCCTTGATGCCCCAGAGATGGGCCTGATGGACTGACAAGGGTGTGAAACTCGCGCCTGATTTCGAACTTCCATCCCAAAGAACCGACCCCGCCGCAGGCTCCCCACGTCGCCGCCGGTTCGGGACGACCGGCATCCCTCGCACGACAAATTGATCCGTATTGGATCTAATATGAATGCAATTTCCCAAGCCCCGCCCCGACCCCCGCCCCCGCAACGTCAGGCTCGACGCGGCGAGGAAGCGCGCAACCGCGCCGGGCCAGCCCACCCTTGTGGAAAACCCCCGCTCCCGCGCGGGTTTCGCTTGGGTTACGGGCCCGCAAACCCTATATGCTCGACATGTCTAGCGAACCCCAAAACGGCAAGAACCAGAACGCCTACGGCGCCGATTCGATCAAGGTGCTCAAGGGCCTCGACGCGGTCCGGAAGCGACCCGGCATGTACATTGGCGACACCGACGACGGTTCGGGCCTGCACCATATGGTGTTCGAAGTTTCGGACAACGCCATCGACGAGGCGCTCGCCGGTCACTGCGACCTGGTGCTGATCGAACTCAACCCCGACGGCTCCGTCTCGGTCGAGGACAACGGGCGCGGCATCCCCACCGGCATCCATGCCGAGGAAGGCGTTTCCGCCGCCGAAGTCATCATGACCCAGCTCCACGCCGGCGGCAAGTTCGAGAACACCTCGGACGACAACGCCTACAAGGTGTCCGGCGGCCTCCACGGCGTCGGCGTCTCGGTGGTCAACGCGCTGTCCGAATGGCTGGAGCTGACGATCTGGCGCGACGGCGAGGAACACTGGATGAAGTTCGCCCACGGCGACGCCGTGGCACCGCTCGTCGTCAAGGGCCCCGCTCCCAGGGCGACGCAGAACCCGGACGCGAACGGCTTCAAGAAGGGCACCCGCGTCACCTTCCTCGCCTCGACCGAGACCTTCAAGAACGTCAACGAGTTCGACTTCGACAAGCTCGAGCACCGCTACCGCGAACTGGCGTTCCTGAACTCGGGCGTGCGCATCCTCCTGCGCGACAAGCGTCACGAGGAGACGAAGGAGCACGACCTGTTCTACGAAGGCGGCATCGCGGCCTTCGTGAAGTACCTCGACCGCAACAAGACCGCGCTGCTGGCCGAACCGATCGCGATCTCGTCCGAGCGTGACGGGGTGGGCATCGACGTGGCGCTGGAGTGGAACGATTCGTACTACGAGAACGTCCTGTGCTTCACCAACAACATCCCGCAGCGTGACGGCGGCACCCACCTCGCCGCCTTCCGCGCGGCGCTGACGCGCACGCTAAACGGCTATGCCGACAAGTCGGGCCTCCTCAAGAAGGAGAAGGTCACGCTGACCGGCGACGACATGCGCGAGGGGCTGACCGCGATCGTCTCGGTCAAGCTGCCCGATCCCAAGTTCTCGTCGCAGACCAAGGACAAGCTGGTCTCCTCCGAAGTGCGCCAGCCGCTGGAAAGCCTCATGGCCGACCGGATGACCGAGTGGCTGGAGGAGAACCCCGCCCACGCCAAGTCGATCGTCCAGAAGATCATCGACGCCGCCGCCGCGCGCGAAGCCGCCAAGCGGGCCCGCGAACTGACCCGCCGCAAGGGCGCGATGGACATCGCCTCGCTGCCCGGCAAGCTGGCCGACTGCCAGGAGCGCGATCCCAGCAAGTGCGAACTGTTCCTGGTCGAGGGTGATTCCGCAGGCGGCTCCGCCAAGCAGGGCCGCGACCGCAAGACGCAGGCGATCCTGCCGCTCAAGGGCAAGATCCTCAACGTCGAGCGCGCGCGGTTCGACCGCATCATCTCGTCGAAGGAAGTCGGCACGCTGATCCAGGCGATGGGCACGGGTATCCGCGACGACTTCAACCTCGACAAGCTGCGCTACCACAAGATCGTCATCATGACCGACGCGGACGTCGACGGGGCGCACATCCGCACCCTGCTGCTGACGTTCTTCCACCGCCAGATGCCCGACATCATCCGCGCCGGGCACCTGTTCATCGCCCAGCCGCCGCTGTTCAAGGTCTCCAAGGGGCGTTCGGAAGTCTACCTCAAGGACGCCGCCGCGCTCGATCGCTACCTCGTGGAAGCGGGCATCAATGGCCGCGTGCTCGAGACTTCGGGCGGTGCGCGTTCGGGGCCGGACCTCGAAAGCCTGGTCGAACATGCCATCCGCATGCGCAACCTCATGGCCTTCGTGCCGCGCCGCTACGACCCGGTGCTGATCGAGGCGCTGGCGCTGTCCGGCGCGCTGGAGCCCGAGATCGACGCCGCCGCGCGCCGCACCGCGCTCGCCGAGACCGCCGCCTGGCTGCAGCGCGGCGACACCGAGGCCCGCTGGAGCGCCGCCCTCACCGAAGACGGCAACGTCGAGATCGAGCGCCTGTGGCGCGGCGTTACCGATCACCACAAGATCGAGGCCGCCTTCCTCACCAGTGCCGAAGCCCGCAAGCTCGCCCGTCTGGTGGCCGAGAACGCCGAGGTCTACTCCGGCAGCGCCCGCTTCGTGCGCGCGACTGCGGCTGCCGAAACCAGCGAGCCCGAGCAGACCGAAGGCGGTGAGGACGACGTGGTCGAAGCCGCGCCGATCCGCCTCACGAAGGGCGACGAGGTGATAACCCGCCCCAGCCAGCTCCTCGAACTGGTGCTCGCCGCCGGTCGCAAGGGCCTGTCGATCGCCCGCTACAAGGGCCTTGGCGAGATGAACGCCGAGCAGCTCTGGGAAACCACGCTCGACCCCGACAACCGCATCTTGCTGCAGGTCAAGGTGGAAGACGCCGACGTCACCGACGAGATCTTCACCCGCCTGATGGGCGACATCGTCGAACCGCGCCGCGACTTCATCCAGGAAAACGCGCTGAACGTCGCCAACCTCGACGTCTGAGGCGCCGCTGCCGATTTCAGCGATTTAAGCAACTCCCCTGCTGACGGGGGCAATCCGCTTCGCTAGCCTGCCCCTCGTGCCTTCCCTTCCGGAGGCGCGAGGGGCAGGGCGAACATGACGACAGCAACGCGCCGCATCGGCCGGCTTTACCGACTCGCACCATGGGGTTTCGTCGCCGCGATCTGCGCGTCGGCGTCGGCGGCGGCGGTTCGGGACGATTTCAGGACGAACCTGCCCTCCTCGCTGGCGCTGGCCCAGCAGGCCGCCCGTCGGGGAGACTGTCCTCGCGTGCTGGACGTCCTGTCGCCCATCGTGAGCGACAGCGAATTTCCTTCCCTGCCCGAACCCACGCGCGGCAGCGTCCTGATGATGACGGGTGTGTGCGAAGCGCGGGACCGCCGCTTCGACGACGCGGCTGTCCACATCCGCGCCGCGACTGCCTTGCCCTCGGCGGCGGCGAACCTGTGGATCACGCGGTTCCAGGTCGAGACCTACTCCTCCCACCCCGGCGACGCGGTCACCACCCTCGAAGCCATGCAGCGCCAGGCGTCCGGCGCCTTGAGCGAGCTGGAGCCGGAAGCGGTCCGCACCTTGAACCGCCGCCTGAAGAACATGCCGAACGAGACCGCCGCGCGCGACCGGCTCCTCGCTCTGGCCAGCGATCCGGCCTTCGTCCCGGGCCGCTACGATCCGGCGTTCGAGTACATGCGCCTCGACAACGCGCGGCGTCTGGCGACGGCGGGCGATCGCGCGGGCGCGCAGGCTCAGGTCGATCGCCTGACGAGCCGCAATGCGCTGATCGAGGCCAGCCTCGACCCGGCGCTGCGCTTCACGATGGCGGCGGACTACGACATGCGGGCCGCCACGCAGCGCGAGGTGGAGCACCTCGAAGGAATGAGCGCGCAGCGGCCCGACCTGCTCGCGCTCGTCAACGAGAGGGCCGGTGCGCTTCGCGTCCTGGGGGCACCGGACAAGGCGCTGGCGCTGCTGCAGTCGGCGCGGCCGGACGGGGCGTCTGCGCACCTCTTCTCGGATCTCGGGACCAAGCTCAACTGGTGGTGGGACGAACTGTCGTCCGCCTACGCGCAACTCGGCCGCTACGACGATGCCCTGAATGCGATGAAGCCCGGCATGAAGGCGGGGGAATACGGGGAGTTCAACGTGAGCCAGCTCCTCAACCTCGCCTCCATGCAACTCCGCTTCGGCAAACCGGACGAAGCGCTCGCCACGCTGGTCGGGAAGGAGAACGGACTGGACTCGAATGCGAGCCCCTACGGCAAGATGATCTATCACCGCGTACATGGCTGCGCGGCACACCGGACCGGCAAGGCGGACGTCGCGGCGACGGATCTGGCCTATCTTGCCGCACACCGGGCAGACCAGCCGAGCAGCCTGGCGGCGATGCAGCTGTGCATCGGCGACATCGACGCCGCCGCCGCGACGATGGTCGCCCGCCTCGACGATCCCAAGATGCGCGGGTCCGCGCTTCTCGACCTGAGCAAGTTCGAGGACTGGCCGAGCAACCTGCCGCCGGACCCCGACAAGACCGCCTTGGCGCAACTGCTCGCCCGCCCCGACGTGACTGCGGCAATCGGACGCGCGGGCGGAGTGCGCAGCTTCAACATACTTCCCCGCGGGCTCTGACGGCGCCGCGGGGACGGCCCGCTCAGTTCTTGACCTGGCAGCTCAGTCCCGCCGCCTTCATGCCCGAGCACAGCGCGCGGGCGGCGGCGCGGTCGCCGGGGACGGCCTGGAGGCGGTAGACGGTGCCGATGTCGGCCTGCCCCTGCACGATACGGTGGCTGACGCCGCCGAGCGGTTCGTACTGCGACTTGAGCGTGACCCAGCCCGCTTCCGCCTGGTCGCGCGAGGCATAGGCGCCGACCTGCACGCCGACGCCGCTGACGGCGGCGGGAGCGGGCGTGGCGGCGCCGGAGGAGGGCTTGGCCTCGGGCTTGTCCGCGGCCGGCGCCATGGTCTCGAAGCCGGGGCCGGGCGTTTCGGCGCGGCCGTCGATCTGGGGGCTGCGCGACTGGCCCTCGGCAACGGCGAAGCTGGTGTCCCCGGTGCCGGCGACGACTTCGCCGCCGGGGTTTTCGGGCTTGACCTTGTACGGCTCCTTGGGCGCCGCGATCACGCCGCCGTCGGCGACCAGCGGCTGTTCGGGCCGGCTGTTGACGACCCAGAGCACGGCGGCGGCGATGAGCGCCAGCGCGACCACGCCGAGCCCGCCCAGCAGCAGGCCCTGGCCCATGCCGCCCTTCTCGTCCTCTAGTTCCTCGTCGTCACCCTCGAGCCAGGGGAGGCGGACCTCCTCCTCGCCCAGCGGAAGCTGGCGGGGCTGCTCGAACCCGGCGTCGAACGCCGGCGCATCGCCGAAGCCGCCGTCCTTCTCGAAGTACGGGCTGGTCGGCGAGCCGTCGCCGAAAACCGGGTTCTTCTTTTCCGGCCGGGGGAAGTAGCCTTCGTCAGCACCCGCCATAACCTACATTTCCTCCACCGCCTCGACGCCGAGCAGGGCCAGCCCGTTGCGGACAAGTTGCCCGATCTGCGCCGCAAGGAAAAGCCGCGCCTCGGTGAGACTACCATCCGCCGCGTTAATAAACCGCTTGTCCACCCGGTCGTTACCGAGATTCCAGTAGCCATGGAAGGCCGCCGCGAGGTCGCCGAGGAAGAAGGCGATGCGGTGCGCCTCGCGGGCAGCGGCGGCGGCCTCGACGATGCGGGGGAACTGCGCGGCGAGCTTGACCAGCTCCAGTTCCTCCTCGCCGAGCAGCTCGACGTTGTCGCCCGATGGCGCGAAGCCGGCTTCCGCGCCCTTGCGCAGCGTCGAGTGGACGCGGGCATTGGCGTACTGCACGTAGAACACCGGGTTGTCCTTCGAGGCTTCAACCACCTTGGCGAAGTCGAAGTCCATCTGCGCCTCGGGCTTGCGGGTCAGCATGGTGAAGCGCACCACGTCCTTGCCCACTTCGGTGACGACCTCGGCGAGCGTCACGAAGTTGCCCGAGCGCTTGGACATCTTCACCGGCTCGCCGTTGCGCAGGAGCTGCACCATCTGGACCAGCTTGATCTCGAACGGGGTCGGCTCGCCCTCGGCGCCCGTCATCGCGGCGACGGCGGCCTTGATGCGCTTGACGGTGCCGGCGTGGTCGGCGCCCCAGATGTCCACCAGCGCGTCGGCGTTCTGGGCCTTCTGGAAGTGGTAGGCGAGGTCGGCGCCGAAATAGGTCCAGGTGCCGTCCGACTTCTTGATCGGGCGATCCTGGTCGTCGCCGAACCGGGTCGAGCGGAACAGCGGCAGTTCCACCGCCTCCCAGTCGTCGAGCGTCTTGCCCTTGGGGGCTTCGAGCACGCCGTCGTAGACGAGATCCCGGGCGCGCAGCCACGCTTCGGCTTCGTCCGGCTTGCCGGAGGCCTGCAGTTCGGCCTCGGAGCTGAACAGGTCGTGGTGGATGCCCAGCAGCGCGAGGTCCTGCTTGATCATCACCAGCATCGCGGCGACGGCCTGCTTCTGGAACAGCGCCAGCCATTCCGATTCGGGCGCGGCGGCGTAGCGGTCGCCGAACTCGGCGGCGAGTTGTTGGCCGACCGGGATCAGGTACTCACCCGGATAAAGCCCTTCGGGAATCGCGCCGACGTCCTCGCCCAGCGCCTCGCGGTAGCGGACGTGGGCCGAGCGGGCGAGCACCTGTACCTGCCCGCCGGCGTCGTTGACGTAGTATTCGCGGATGACCTTGTGGCCCGCGTATTCGAGCAGGCTGGCCAGCGCATCGCCCACCACGGCGCCGCGGCAGTGGCCCATGTGCATCGGCCCGGTCGGGTTGGCCGAGACGTATTCGACGTTGACGGTGGTGCCGCCGCCGATGGTCGAGCGGCCGTAGTCGGCGCCGAGCGCAGCGATCGTGCGCAATTCAGCGATCCACGCGGCGGGCGACAGGCGCAGGTTGATGAAGCCCGGCCCGGCGATCTCGGCCGAGGTGACGGCCTTCAGCTTCGACAGCTGCGCGACCAGCGCCTCGGCAAGGTCGCGCGGCTTCATGCCCGCAGGCTTGGCCAGCACCATCGCCGCGTTGGTCGAGAGATCGCCATGCGAGGCGTCGCGCGGCGGCTCCACCGTGACCGCCGCGCGCTTGAGGCCCGCCGGGAGCGTTCCCGCTGCTTCCAGCGCATCGAGCGCGGCGTGGAGGTGGCCGGTGAAGGCGGCGTAAAGGGTCTGCGTAGTGCTCATGGTGCGCGCGATTAGCCCAAGTCCGCGCAAAGGGGAACAGGCGGCCGATCTCCTATCCTCCCTGTCCCGAGGCGGTCGGCATCGGTGCAGCCCCACCCCCCTGTCAAAACCGCCGCATTTCCGCTAACGGCGCTCCCCATGCCAACCACCACGATTCCGAAGACCTACCGGGTCAAGAGCTTCGGCTGCCAGATGAACGTCTACGACGGCGACCGCATGGGCGAACTGCTCGCCGGGCAGGGCATCGCCCCCGCGCCCGAGGGCGAGGATGCCGATCTCGTCGTGCTCAACACCTGCCACATCCGCGAGAAGGCCGCCGAGAAGGTCTATTCCGACATCGGCCGCCTGCGCCGCGAGGACGGCAGTTCGCCCCTCATCGCGGTGGCGGGATGCGTGGCGCAGGCCGAGGGGAGCGAGATCATGCGCCGCGCCCCGGCGGTCCGGATGGTGGTCGGCCCGCAGGCCTATCACCGCTTGCCCGCGATGATCCGCGAGGCGAGCGAAGGCCGCCGCGTGACCGATACCGACATGCCCGCCGAGACCAAGTTCGACGCGCTGCCGCCCCGGGGCCTCGGCGCCCGCCGCTCCGGGCCGAGCGCGTTCCTTACCGTGCAGGAAGGCTGCGACAAGTTCTGCACCTATTGCGTGGTGCCCTATACGCGCGGCGCCGAGGTCTCGCGCCCCTACGCCGCGCTGGTCGAGGAGGCCCGGCGGCTGGCGGAGACCGGCGCGCGCGAGATCATGCTGCTCGGCCAGAACGTCAACGCCTGGACCGGCGAGGACGAGCGCGGCCGCACGGTCGGGCTCGACGGGCTGGTCCGCGCGCTGGCGGCGATCCCCGAGCTTGCCCGCATCCGCTACACCACCAGCCATCCCAACGACATGACGCAGGGTCTGATCGACGCGCACGGCGAGATCGCCAAGCTGATGCCCTACCTCCACCTCCCGGTGCAGGCGGGCAGCGACCGCGTGCTCAGGGCAATGAACCGCAACCACACGGTCGAGAGCTACCTGCGCGTGATCGAGCGGTTCCGCGCCGTGCGCCCCGACATCGCCATCTCGGGCGACTTCATCGTCGGCTTCCCCGGCGAGACCGACGCCGAGTTCGAGGAGACGCTGAAAGTGGTCGACGCGGTCGGCTACGCGCAGTGCTTCAGCTTCAAGTATTCGCCGCGAGCCGGCACCCCGGCGGCGACGATGGACGGGCAAGTGCCGACGGCGGTGATGGACGAGCGGCTCCAGCGCCTCCAGGCCGCGCTCGGACGCGACAGCCTCGCTTTCAACATGGGCTCGGTCGGACGGAGCTGCGAGGTGCTGGTGGAGCGTCGGGGCAAACTGCCGGGGCAGTGGACGGGCAAGTCGCCGTGGCTGCAGTCGGTCCACTTCACCGGCGAGGCGGAGATCGGCGCTCTGGTGGCGGTGGACATCACCAGCGGCGGCCCGGCCAGCCTCGGCGCGGTGCCGCGCGCCATGCTCGCGGCGTGAGCGCAGGCCAGCCGCGGACCCTGCCGCCGCTCGTCCTCGTCCCCGGCCTGACCTGCGACGCCGAGGTGTGGCGCGCGCAGATGGACGGGCTTGCCGACGTGGCCGCGATGTCCCTCGCCGACACGCTGCGCGACGACAGCATCGCGGGCATGGCCGAGCGCCTTCTGGACGCCGCGCCCGAGCGCTTCGCCCTCGCCGGATTCTCGATGGGGGGCTACGTGGCGATGGAAGTCGCGCGCCGGGCGCCGGGGCGGGTCACCCGCCTCGCCCTGCTCGACACCAATGCCGGGGCCGACGACGCCGGGCGCATGGCGGTGCGCCGCGCCGCCGTCCGCACCGCGCGCGACCGCGGCTTCGAGGCAGTGCTGCGCGGCAGTCTCGGCCTGCTCATCCACCCCGAGGCGGACCCTGCGATCGGCGAGACGGTGGTGGCAATGGCCCTTCGTGTCGGGATCGAGCGCTTCGAGGCGCAGCAGGCGGCCATCATCGGCCGTCCCGACGCCCTGCCCGGCCTCGCGGCGGTGCGCATCCCCGCGCTGGTCCTCGTCGGGGCCGAGGATCGCACGACGCCGCCGCGCTATTCCGAGGAGATCGCCGCCGCCATTCCCGGCGCGGTGCTGCGCCGGATCGCGCGCTGCGGGCACATGGCACCGATGGAGCAGCCCGAGGCGGTGAACGCGGCCCTGCGCGCGTGGCTGGCAACGGAATAGCGCCGAACGCAAGACGGCCCCGGATCGCTCCGGGGCCGTCTCTCGGTGGCTTCCCGCTCTCGGGGGAAGGATCAGTTTACCAGAAGAAGCCGTTGTATGCGGTGACCACGCGGCCGGTGCGCACGTTCACCATGACCACGTCGTTGCCGTAGCGGACCCAGCGGTGGCCGGCGCGCGGCGCGGGCAGGCGGTAGTTGCGATAGTCGCGCACCCAGTAGCGGTCGCCGTAGTAGGCGCGGTCGAAGCGGTGACCCACCGCGACCGGGCGATAGGCGTAGCCGCGCGGGCCGACGTAGGCGGGGCGATGGAAGGCGTTGCGGTTGGTGCGGCGATAGTCGCGCCAGTCCTCGCGCAGTTCCTGGCGCGAATCGCGGACATCGCGGCGGGCATCGCGGACGTCGTCGCGGCTGCCGTAGCGCTGGGCCTGGCGCAGGTCGCGCTCGTCGCGGCGGACGTCGCGGGCGCTGTCGCGGACCTCGCGAGCGCTCTGGGCGGATGCCATGGTGGGGACTGCGAGAGTGGGCAGGGCAACGCTTGCCGCGATCGCGGCGATGAAGAACTTGCGCATGACATCTCCTTCTTTTTCTTGGTCGCGAGACCGTGTCGGGAGCGACCCTCGACCGGCCTTCTATTTGTGAAGCTGGACGCCTGCCCCTGAATGACCAGGTAACATTACGTGCAGCGTCCGGTCATAAGTGTCGCACCCCCGCGACAGTTGCCGCCCCGATTGCGATTTTGGCGGCGAACCGCCCGGTTATCCCCCGCGAAACGAAAAGAAATCCGCCGTTCCCTCCTTGCCTGACGGCCTGAGCGGAGCCATCTTCGGGACAGAACGAGAAGCATCCTACCTGAAAGGAGCGCATGGCCCGCAAAGCAGCACGTGCCGTTGATCCGGCGCAGTTCCGCCCTGAGACTCACCGTCGGGCGCGTGTCGAAATAGAATTCGACGAGCCCACGCTGCTGGGGGCCGTGTTCGGCCAGTTCGATTCGAACCTGGTGCAGGTGGAAAACCGGCTCGGCGTCTACATCGCCGCCCGGGGCAACAAGATCCAGATCGAAGGGCCCGACGATTCGGTCGCCCGCGCCCGCGACACGCTCAAGGGCATGTACCACCGGCTCGAGATGGGCCAGGACCTCGACGCCGGGGCCATCGAATCGCTGATCGCCATGTCGTCCGAACCCACTCTCGAAGGCATCATCTCCGGCGACACCGGCGGCGAGCCGCCGATCATGATCCGCACGCGCAAGAAGACGATCGTGCCGCGCTCGGCGACGCAGATCGAATACATGCGCGCGCTGGCCCGCACCGACGTGATCTTCGCGCTCGGGCCGGCGGGCACCGGCAAGACCTACGTCGCGGTGGCCCAGGCCGTCAGCCAGCTCATGACCGGCTCGGTCCAGCGCCTGATCCTCTCGCGCCCGGCGGTGGAAGCGGGCGAGAAGCTGGGCTTCCTCCCCGGCGACATGAAGGACAAGGTCGATCCCTACCTGCGCCCGCTCTACGACGCGCTGTACGACTGCATGCCGCCCGAGCAGGTGGAACGCCGCCTCGCCAACGGCGAGATCGAGATCGCGCCGATCGCCTTCATGCGCGGCCGCACGCTGGCGGACGCCTTCGTCATCCTCGACGAAGCGCAGAACACCACGCGCGAGCAGATGAAGATGTTCCTCACCCGCTTCGGCCAGAACAGCCGCATGGTCATCTGCGGCGACCCCAAGCAGATCGACATCCCCGGCGGCGAGCGCATGAGCGGCCTCGCCGACGCGGTGAGCCGGCTCGAAGGCGTGGAAGGCATCGCCGTCACCCGCTTCACCGCGGCGGACGTGGTGCGCCATCCGATCGTCGGCCGCATCGTCGAGGCCTACGAGGGCAAGGCGGAATAACGCGGGCTGGTCCCGCGGGGCCTTCGACAAGCTCAGGCTGAGCTTGTCGAAGGATGGGAGCACGCCCTCGCGGCTTATTCCGCCCCCGGCTCCGCCTCATCCATGACCGCTTCGTCCGACGTTGCGGCTTCCTCGGCCTTGGCGGCTTCCTTCTCCTCCAGCTCCTTGGCCGAGATGCCGAGGATCTTCGCGAGCTTCGCCTTCTCGGCGTCCGACAGCTCCGCGTAAGTGCGCGGCTTGGGCAGCTTTTCGGTGGCGACCTTCACCTTCTCGACGATGGCGGGCATGGCCTTCATCATCTGCGGCATGAACGCGGTCATCTTCTCCATCACGTCCGGCGACATCATGATGATGTAGGCGTCGGCGGCATAGGCCTTGCCGGTGGGGGTGGCGAAGAAGCGGTTCATCTCGGCGAGCTGCGCCGCATCGAAGCGCCGGGCGTAGGCGCTGGCGAGGCCCTCGCGGATCGCCGGCTCGAACTGGGTCATCAGCGTCATCATCTCGTCCATCATGGTGCGGGTCGAGAGGCGCATCCGCTCCTTGTAGGCGGGATCGTAGATTTCCATCATCTCGGCGAGCGAGCCCTCGCCCAGCGTCTCGGTCTCGACGCCGCTGATGCCGGCGAGGTCCTTCATCGGCATCCGCATGGTCGAATCCATGATGGAATCCATGAGCTTGTCCATCGTCTCGCCCATCATCCGGCCATACGTCCCTGATGGAAACACATAGTCGACCGTCTGCTTCGCCACGGCGAGGCGCGCGGGATCGACGGGCGCGGCGGCCACCGGCGCCGGCTCGGCGGCGAAGGCGGGCGTGGGGAGGGAGGGCGTGGCAAGGGCAAGCAGGGCCGCACCGGCGGCGGCAAGGACAGGACGCATTCTGAGATTCCCCTGGGGTCGCGAACAGGACGGGGGAGAGGCTAGCGCGTTCGTGTGACAGGGAAAATCGAAATTGCGCCGGGGCGGGATCGCGCTTTTCCTTCGTGCAGCCAGCCGGTAGACGGATGGGATGGACCTCGAAATCGACATCGAAGAACCCTGGCTCCCCGCCACCGACTGGGCCGACATCGCCGAGCGGGCGCTCGAGGCGCTCGTCGAAGTCGCGCCGGAACTCGACAATCCGCGCCTCGTCGCCAGCGTGCTGTTGACCAGCGACGCCGAAGTGCACGTCCTCAACCGCGAGTGGCGGGCCAAGGACAAGCCGACCAACGTGCTGTCTTTCCCGATGCTGGAGCGCGAGGACCTGCTGGGTCTCGCGCCCGACGGACCGCCGGAAATGCTGGGCGACCTTGCCCTCGCGTGCGAAACCTGCACGCGCGAGGCGGCGGATAAGGGGGTGCCGGTGGAGCACCACGCGACCCACCTCATCATCCACGGGCTGCTCCATCTGGCGGGCCACGACCACGAGACCGGCGAGGCCGAAGCCGAGGCGATGGAAGCGCTCGAAACAAAGGCACTTGCGATTCTTGCCATTCCCGACCCATATGGGGACCGTTTCTAGGCAAGAGGGATTACCAAGCACGATGGCCGACAATGGCCGCCACACCGAGTCCGGCTCGGGAGAAGGCGACAGTAGCGGCACGCTCTGGCGTGCTTTCCGCCGGCTGTTCCAGGGCGACGGCGACCAGTCGCTGCGAGCCCAGATAGAAGAGGTCATCAACGACCACGAGGGCGAGAGCGAAACCGCCTCGAAGGGCGACCTGTCGCCGATCGAGCGGCAGATGCTGCGCAACCTCCTCCATTTCAGCGAGCACGACGCCGACGACGTGGCGATCCCGCGCAGCGAGATCATCGCGATTCCCGCCGCCGCCAGCTGGGCCGAGGTGGTCGAGGCCTTCGCCGAGCACGGCCACAGCCGCCTGCCGGTCCACGGCGAGACGCTCGACGAGATCAAGGGCATGATCCACATCAAGGACGTGTTCCCGCTGCTCGCCCGCGGCACCCCGCCGCCCGCGGACTGGACGAAGCTGATGCGCCAGCCGCTCTACGTCCCCCAGTCGCGCGGGGCGCTCGACGTGCTGGCCGACATGCGCGCCCAGCGCATCCACCTCGCGGTGGTGATCGACGAGTACACCGGCACCGACGGCATCATCACCATCGAGGACCTCGTCGAGGAGATCGTCGGCAACATCGAGGACGAGCACGACGACGCGCCCGAGGAATTGCTGGTTGCAATCGATGAGGGTATGTGGGACGCCGACGCCCGCGCGGAGCTCGACGAGGTGGCGCGGCGGATCGATCCCCGCCTCGCCGAAGTCGAGGAAGCCGTCGATACCCTCGGCGGCCTCGCTTTCGTCCTCGCCGGACAGGTCCCGCAGGTCGGCACGATCGTAGACCACGAAAGCGGCTGGCGGATCGAGGTGACGGACGGCAACGAACGCCACGTCACCCGCCTCCGGCTCCATCCGCCGGTGGAAGAATTGGAGAGAGAGGCACACTAACCGCCGTCCCCGCACCCTGCGGCGGGCGCTTCGCAAGTGAGTGAAAAGACAGAACATTGCCTGTACGCCGTCTTCCCCCCCTTCGTGCCCTAGAGGCTTTCGTGCGCGTCGTGCGCCTCGGTTCCGCCAAGGCTGCCGCCAACGAGCTGGCGCTCAGCCCGTCCGCCCTCTCGCGCCGCGTCGCCGCGCTGGAGGACTTCACCGGCAAGCGCCTCTTCACCCGCCAGCACCAGGCGATGAAGCTGACCGACGAGGGGCTGGCGTTCTACAACGCCATAGGCCCCAAGCTGGAAGAGCTGGCCGAAGCGGTGGAAGCGCAGATCGATCGCGGCCAGGTGCTGCGCCTGCACCTGGGCGTGCCCTCGCTGTTCGGCGGCCAGCGGCTGTTCCCGCGCCTTCCGGAACTGCGCAAGCTGCACCCCCGCCTGCACATCGACATCGACACCGGCGCCCATCTGGAAGACCGCGTGGGCGATACGCTGGACGCCGCCGTCATCCTCGCCAAGGAGCCCGACCCGGCCTACTACCGTGTCCAGCTCGACCACAACAAGGTCTTCGCCATCGTCTCCAGGGAGCTGGCCGAGGAACTGGGCCCGGTGCCGGACGAGGCCAAGCTGTCGCGCCAGACCTTCCTGATCCACCAGGACCTGCCCGAAAGCGTCGATGCGTGGAAGCGTGCGATCGGCGTGCCGGACCTCGAGCCCGCCTCGGTCGACCGTTTCGATTCGGGCCAGCTCGTGCTGGAAGCCGCCGCGCAGGGGCTCGGCATCGCGATCATGCACGACGACCATTTCCGCCGTGCCCACGACCCGCGCCTCGCGCGGCTCTACGACATCGATGTCGAGAGCCCGTACCGCTACTGGTTCGTCTGCCGCCCCAAGTCGCTCGAATCGCGCCCGGTGCGCATCTTCCACGAGTGGCTGCTGCAGGCGGGCCTGTAAGCGCACGCCCCTCGCCTTCCGGCGGGGGACGGACTGCACGAAAAAGGGCGGCCCTTTCCGGACCGCCCTTTCATGTCACCGGGAAGCCGGATCAGCCTTCGCTGATGGTCGCCTTGACGATCTTGCCCGGCTCGCGCGGCGGCTCGCCCTTGGGCAGCGCGTCGACGAATTCCATGCCTTCGACGACCTGGCCCCAGACGGTGTACTGCTTGTCGAGGAAGGTCGCGTTGTCGAACACGATGAAGAACTGGCTGTTGGCCGAGTGCGGGTAGCTGGTGCGGGCCATCGAGGCGACGCCGCGCACGTGCGGCTCGGCGCTGAATTCGGCCTGCAGGTCGGGCTTCTTGGAGCCGCCCATGCCGGTGCCGTCGGGGCAGCCGCCCTGCGCCATGAAGCCGGGGATGACGCGGTGGAACTTGACGCCGTCGTAAAAGCCCTCAGCCGTCAGTTCCTTGATGCGCTCGACGTGGCCGGGGGCCAGGTCGGGGCGCAGCTTGATCTTGACGTCGCCGCCTTCGCCGTTGCCCGTGTCGAGCGTGAGGGTGAGAAATTCGTCAGCCATTGTACCTGTCTCCTTCTGCCGGCGGGTATCCACGCCGGTCGGCTTGGCGCCCGATATAAAGCGCGGCGCGGCAATGTCACGCCGGGAGCGGGTGAAAGGAACGTAACGCGCGCGGAGGCGCGGCGAGAGAAGGAAGATCGGCGCGCAGAGACGCAGCGTGCATCGAGTCCCTTTTCTTCTCCGCGCCTTCGCGCCTCCGCGTGATCCCGTTTTCCCCGCTGCCCCCTGTTGCAATTGCGAAATAGCTGCGTAGACCGGCCCAGATGAGCGAAGCGGACCTCAAGGACGACCTGCCGGCCGAGGCGGAAGACACCGCAGCCGAAGGCGTGCCCGAATCCGAATCGCTCGACGAGGACAACCGCCTCAAGCCCGAGTTCGTCCGCAGCGTGAAGGAGGCCCTCGACGACGAGGATTCCGACCGCGTCTACGACCTCGTCGAACCGCTCCACCCCGCCGACATCGCCGACCTGTTCGAGCTGGTCGACGAGCGCGAGCGCCTGACCCTCGCCCGTTCGATCCGCGACCTGATGGGCGTGGAAGTCATCGCCGAGATGAACGACTGGGTCCGCGAGGCGCTGATGGAAGCGCTTCCGGCCGACGTCGTGGCGGAAATCGCCGGCGAGCTGGATACCGACGACGCCGTCGCCATGCTGGAAGATCTCGACGAGGCGGACCAGCAGGCCGTTCTCGCCGAGATGGAGCCGGAAGACCGCGCCGCCATCGAATCGGCGCTGTCCTACCCCGAGGAATCCGCCGGGCGCATGATGAGCCGCGACCATGTCGCGGTGCCCGAGACGATGACCGTGGGCGACCTCATCGATTACCTGCGCGAACACCGCGAGCTGCCGACCGAGTTCTGGGAAGTGTTCTGCGTCGATCCGATGCACCGCCCGGTCGGCACCTGCGCGCTCTCGTGGATCCTGCGCTGCCCGCGCAACATCCCGCTCTACGACGTGATGGCGCGCGACCAGACGCTGATCCCGGCCGACATGGACCAGGAGGAAGTCGCGCTGCGCTTCCAGAAGTACGCGCTGATCTCGGCCGCGGTGGTCGATACCTCGGGGCGGCTGATCGGCCAGATCACCGTCGACGACATCGTCCACATCATCTCCGAGGAAGCGGGCGAGGACGCCCTGCTGCTCTCGGGCGCGGGCGACGGCGACATCAACGAGCCGATCCTGCTCACCGTGCGCGCGCGCCTGACCTGGCTGGTTGTGAACCTGGGCACGGCGATGATCGCCTCCTCGGTGGTCGGCGCGTTCCAGGGCGCGATCACCCGCTTCGCGCTGCTGGCGGTGCTGATGCCGATCGTCTCGGGCATGGGCGGCAATGCCGGCACCCAGACGCTCGCGGTGGTGGTCCGCGCGATCGCCACCAACCAGCTGACCGATTCGAACACCGTCCGGATGATCTGGCGCGAGTTCCGCATCGCGCTGACCAACGGCACCGCGCTCGGCGTGCTGGTGGGAACGGGCACGGCGCTGCTGTTCCACAACCCGCTGCTCGGCGCGGTGATCGCCTCGGCCATGGTCATCAACAACCTCGTGGCGGGGCTGGCGGGCATCCTCGTGCCGGTGACGCTGGACCGCTTCAACGTCGATCCGGCGGTATCCTCGGCGGTGTTCGTGACCACGGCGACCGACACCATGGGCTTCTTCACGTTCCTCGGGCTGGCGGTGCT
>DATKFS010000383.1:0-5572 GCA_035511275.1 Novosphingobium sp. | reverse complement strand
TCGAAGCACACCGCCAACGGCACGCTGTACTACGAGGACTCGCTGCTCAGCCTGCGCGGTTCGGTCTCGTACCGCTCGGGCTACGTCGAGGCCTTCGGCGGCGGCGCGCGCGACCAGAACACCGAGGAAGGCGTCAACAGCGCGATCAACGTCGACGCCTCGATCGGCATCAACGTGACCGACGCCATCACGCTCACCATCGAGGGCAACAACCTCACCGACGAGCGCAAGGACCAGTACATCGACGAGGACAACCGCGTCGTCCTCAACCACACCTTCGGTCGCCAGTTCTACTTCGGCGTCCGCTTCAAGTACTGACGGCCTGTCCCGGCCCCGCGTTCGCCTTGACGGCGAGCGCGGGGCCGGGACTTTTTCGCAAGGGTCGTGATAGCGCTATCTGAAACACGGGAGAGAGACGGATGACGAAGGGCCTCGAACTGAGCCGCCGCGCGATGGTCGCCGGCGGCATTGCGCTTTTGGGCACCCCGGCGCTGGCCCGGGCCGCTACCCCGGCCCCGCTCAAGCGACCGCCCTTCCCGATCGAGGACGACGTCGGCCGCCCGATCGACCCGCCGCCGCCCGGCTACTACGACGTCGCCACCCGCAGCGGCCCCGGCCTGCCCGTCACGCCCGAGACCGAGCGCGGCGGGTGGGTGACCAGCGAAGCGGCGGTGGACCGCAAGGGCGTGCGCTTCAAGGGCCCCGGCCCGGCGCCGAAGAACCAGCTGCCCTGGGGCAAATCCGATTCCGGCCGCGTCGTTGCGCAAGGCCTCATCCCCCCGGTCAAGCCTCTGCTCCACCTGCACTTGCGCGACACGATCGTGTGCCTGGGCGGGGACGGCTTCTACTACATGACCGGCTCTACCGGCGACGACATCTGGAAGGCCAACGACGGCGTCGAGCTGTGGCGCTCGCCCGACCTCAAGGCGTGGGAATACCTCGGCCTCGTCTGGAGCATCGAGAAGGACGGCGGCTGGGAAAAGCAGTGGTCGGTGCGCAAGGGCGACTATTTCCGCGCGATATGGGCGCCCGAAATCCACTTCATCAACAGCAACTACTACATCTGCCTGTCGGTGAGCCGCTCGGGCATTTCGATCCTGCGCAGCACCAGCGGCAAGGCGACCGGCCCCTACGTCCACGCCTTCTCGCCCGACAAGCCGCTCAGGAACGGTATCGACGCGACCCTGTTCGGCGACGATGACGGCGCCGTCTACCTGACTTACGGCGGCGCCTTCGAGATGGTGCGCCTGAAGCCCGACCTGTCCGGTTACGACGGCGAGTGGACCACGGTCACGCTGGAGACGCCCGATCCCGATCCCTCGCACCACAACAAGAAGTGCGTGCGCCACGATTACAAGGACATCGGCTTCGAGGGCGCGACGATGTTCAAGCATGACGGCAAGTACTACCTCGGCGCCGTCGACCGCTTCCACCCCAACCGTTATTCCTTCGCGCTCGCCACCTCGGACAAGCCCTTCGGCCCCTACCGCGACCGCTACGAGAGCGTGCCCTGCGGCGGCGGCGGCAACATCTTCAAGGACAAGGAAGGCCGCTGGTGGTGCACCATCTTCGGCAACGACGACGAAGCTCCGTTCCGCGAGAAGCCCGGCATCGTGCCCGCGCGGATGGACGAAAAGGGCCACCTCGTCGCGGACTTTACGCCCCGCAAGCTCTGAGGATTACGCCGCGCAGCAAAAAGCCGCCCAGCCATCAGGCCGGGCGGCTTTTTTGTTGGTCCTCCCTTTCCCGAAGGGATGGGGAGGTGGCATCGCGTAGCGCTGACGGAGGGGTTTTCTGACCCCTCCACCACCGACTGCGTCGATGGTCCCCCTCCCCATCGCTACGCGACAGGGAGGGTCAGGGCCGTCACTTCTCGATACGCACCGGGGCCAGCCTCGGGCTGAGGATGTGCACCACCGCCAGGGCCAGCAGGTAGGCGCTGGCGCAGATCGCGAAGAGCACCTCGTAGCTGTGCGTGGCGTCGAGGATGTAGCCCGCGAACAGCGCCATGCCCATGCCGCCGAACGCACCCACGGTGCCGCCGATGCCCACCACCGAGCCCACCGCGCCGCGCGGGAACACGTCGGACGGGAGGGTGTAGAGGTTGGCCGAGAACGCCTGGTGCGCCGCCGTGGCGAGGCCGATGACGAGGACCGCCATCCACACGTTGTCGATGCCCTGGACGAACCAGATCGGCAGGACGCAGATCGCGCAGATCAGCATCGTCACCTTGCGGGCGAAGTTGGGCGTCCTGCCCGACTTGATGAGCTTCGAGGACAGCCAGCCGCCCGCCACGCTGCCGAGATCCGAGATCAGGTAGATCGCGGCGAGCGGCAGGCCGAACGTCTTGAGGTCGAGGTCGTAGCGGTCGAACAGGTAGCCCGGCAGCCAGAACAGGAAGAACCACCAGATCGGGTCGATGAGGAACTTGCCGAGCGCATAGGCCCAGGTTTCCTTGACCGTGAGCAGGCTGGCCCAGCCGATCTTCTCGACCGGGTCGGCCGGGTCCTGGCGTATCCAGGCGAGTTCGGCGGCGCCGACGCGCTTGTGCTCGGTCGGGTGGCGGTAGACGATCCACCACACGACCAGCCAGATGATGCCGAACAGGCCGGTCACGAAGAACGCCATGCGCCAGTCGAACCACAGCACCAGCAACGGCACGAGCAGCGGGGTGATGATCGCGCCGACGTTGGCGCCGGCATTGAACAGGCCGATCGCGTAGGCGCGTTCCTTCTGGGGGAACCAGTCGGTCACGGCGCGGATACCGGCGGGGAAATTACCCGATTCGCCGACGCCGAGGCCGAAGCGCGCCATCGCGAAGGACACCATGCCGGTGGCGAAGCCGTGCGCCATGTGGCTCACGGTCCAGATGACGATGGCGATCGTGTAGCCCAGCCGCGCGCCGACCACGTCGACGATCTTGCCGAACGAGAGGTAGACGATCGCGTAGGCGACCTGGAACCAGAAGACGATCCCGGCGAAGTCCGATTCGGTCCAATGGAACTCGGCCGCCAGCGTCGGCTTGAGCACGCCGATCATCTGGCGGTCGATGTAGTTGATCGCGGTCGCCGCGAACAGCAGCGCCACCACGACCCAGCGATAACGGCCGACCTTGACCTCGCCCTGCCCCGTTGCGGAGCCGGGTTCGCCGGGTTTCGTACCGCTCATTCCTGCATCCATTGATCCTGCTCCCTGCCGGCGGCCTTGTTATCCTGCCGGCCGTATGTTCCTCAAACCTGCGCCGCGACGATCCCGCAGGCGACCGTTCCCCGGCCCTCGAACGTGGCGAGGACCTGCTGGCCCGGCACCACGGGATGCACCCCCGTCACCGCGCCGGTCGAGACCCAGGTGCCGCCGCTGCAGTCGATCCCGCGCGCGGCGAGGTTGCCGAGCAGGAACCGCACCGCACCCAGCGGACCGTCGAGCATCGCCGCCGTGGTGGCCTCGCCGGCAACCTCGCCGTCGATTTCGAGACGCACGGTGATGGCATTGAAATCAACCGTTTCCCAGCCCTCCAGGGCGGCGCCGACGATCATGCCGTAATTGTTGCCGTAGTCCGAAACCGTCACCGGCGGACCGTCCGCGTTGATGCGCGGATAGGGCGAACTGGCGACCTCGATGCCGAGGTGGACGGCATCGAGCACGGCGCGCGTCTGCGCGTCGTCCTGTGGCACGGTGCCGTCCCAGCCGGCCGCGACATGGAGCAGGAACTCCGCCTCGGCCGCCGCGAAGCCGTCCGCGAACACCGGCATCTCCGGCGATTCGCCGGGCCCGACGGTGACGACGCTGTCCTCGAAGATCGGTCCGGCCAGCCGGTTGCTGCCGAGTTGCTCGTCGAGCGGCGGGTTGATCTTGCCGACCTTCCAGCCGGAAATCGTGCGCCCGTCGATGCCGATCGCGATGTCCTGGATCTGATAGCCGCCGCCCAGTTCGGTCGGTGCTTCCCCGGGGTAGGAGGCCAGGGCGCGCTTCTCGCGTCGCGCCGCCACAAATGCCTCGGCCACTGCCTTTGCCTTATCCGTCAAGCCAATCCCCACACTCTAAAGTCCGCAGCCGGTCGCTGCTTGTTGGAAACCGGTGTCAATCAGAGGCCGCTGAAGTTGTCGCCGGGGCGATAACCGCTCGGGCCAACCTGTCGAAACCGGGCTGAAACCGTTGGTTCGAACCATTCCGAAGGCTTTGCAGGCCGTGTCCCGGCCGAGGCGCTTGCCGAATGGTAACCGGTGTCATCTTGCCTTTTGCCTCGCTGGAGCGCAAGTCGGAAATTCGTGCATGACGACAGGTCAAAAGGGCGCCGCATGGCCAAAGGGCAGAAACCTACCATCAACGACGTCGCCCGCATCTCCGGCGTGTCCAAGAAGACCGTGAGCCGGGTCATCAACAAGTCCCCCCTGCTGAACCAGGCCACGCGCGAGAAGGTGGAGGCGGTGATCGCCGAGCTCGGCTACGTGCCCAACCCACAGGCGCGCGCGCTGGCGCTGCGACGCAACTTCCTGATCGGGCTGATCCACGACAACCCCAACGCGCAGATGGTGCTGGGCGTGCAGGAGGGCATCCTCGACACCATCCGCAAGACCGAGTTCGCGCTCGTGGTGCGGCCGGTCGACCGCTATTCGCCCTCCCTGCTGGACGACATCCGCCACTTCATCGAACAGCAGCGGCTCTACGGCGTCATGCTGCTGCCCCCGCTGTCCGAGCGCGACGACATCGCCGACGCGTGCCGCGAACTCGGCTGCACGGTGGTCCGCATGGGCTCGGCCAAGCTCGACGAGGACGAGCATCTCGTGGCCTCCAACGACCGGCAGGCGGTGAGCGAGGCGGTGGCCTGGCTCGCCGAACTGGGCCACAGCCGGATCGGCTTCATCGCCGGTCCGGAAGGCTTCCGCTCCGCGCGCGAACGCCAGGAAGGTTTCGCCGAGGGCATGGCCCGCGCCGGGCTGACGCCCGATCCCGCGATCATGGCGCGCGGCACCTACCGGTTCGAATCGGGCCGGGCGGCGGGTGAGCAACTGCTCTCCGCGAAGGCGCCGCCGACCGCCGTCTTCTCCAGCAACGACGAGATGGCCGCCGGCCTGCTCCACGCCGCCCGCGAGCGTGGTCTCGACGTGCCGGAGGACCTGTCGATCATCGGCTTCGACGATACCGCCACCGCCGCGCATATCTGGCCGCCGCTGACGACGGTGCGCTGGCCGATCCGCACGATGGCCAGTACCGCGGCGCTCAAGCTGATCGAACCGACCTCCGCGGGCTCGCAACCCTCGATGTTCCCCTCCGACCTCATTCGCCGCGCTTCGGCCGTCGAATATCCCGGCTGAGGACCGGCTCCTCATTCAATCCAAACTCGTTTCAGCATCTGGCCCATATGGCGTTGACACCGGTTACCTAAACCAGATACGAGTCCCTCCAAGAGATTTGAACGGGAGAGTTCGACGTGTTCTGCAAGACCTACCACGCCACGCATCCGGACATGATGGAGTGCGTTTCCAACGAGGAACTGCGCGACCGTTACCTGGTGACGGGCATGTTCAAGGACGGCGAGGTCAACCTCAACTACTCGCACAACGAGCGCTTC
>DATKFS010000382.1:0-3753 GCA_035511275.1 Novosphingobium sp. | reverse complement strand
GCCGCCGTCGCCGTGCTGGTGACGCCGCTGGTGCGCGACCATGGCGTTCAGTACCTGTTCGCCGCGACGATCCTGATGGGCGTGGTGCAGGCGATCGCCGGGTTGCTGCGGCTGGATCTCGTGATGCAGTTCGTCTCGCGCTCGGTCATCACCGGGTTCGTCAACGCGCTCGCCATCCTCATCTTCATGGCACAGCTTCCCCAGCTGACGGACGTGGGCTGGCAGACCTATGCCATGGTCGCGGGCGGGCTGGCGGTGATCTACCTGTTCCCGCGCGTGACCAGGGCTGTGCCTTCGCCGCTGGTGGCGATCGTGCTGCTGACGGCGTTGAGCGTGGGGCTTGGCCTCCCCGTCCATACCGTCGGCGACATGGGCCGCCTGCCCGAGGGACTGCCCAGCCTCGCACTGCCGCAGGTCCCGCTCACGCTCGAGACGCTGCGGATCATCGCCCCCTATTCGCTGACGATGGCGGCGGTGGGCCTGCTCGAATCGCTGCTGACCGCGCAGATCGTCGACGACATGACCGACACGGAAAGCGACAAGCGGCGCGAATGCATGGGACAGGGCGGCGCGAACGTGGTGTCGGCGCTGCTCGGCGGCATGGGTGGCTGCGCGATGATCGGGCAATCGGTGATCAACGTGACCTCCGGCGGGCGCGGCCGGCTCTCGACCTTCGTCGCCGGCGGCTTCCTGCTCTTCCTGCTTGCGGTGCTGGGGCCCTACGTGGGGCGGGTGCCGATGCCGGCGCTGGTGGCGGTGATGATCATGGTCTCGATCGGCACCTTCAGCTGGAGCTCGATCGCCAACTTGCGCCGCCATCCGCCGACGTCGTCCGTGGTGATGCTGGTGACCGTGGTCGTCGTCGTGGCCACGCGCGACCTGTCGCTCGGCGTGCTGTCGGGCGTGTCGCTCTCGGGCATTTTCTTCGCGGGCAAGGTGCAGCGCATGTTCGCGGTGGAACGCGAGACGGCGGCGACAGGCACCACCTACCGCGTGTCCGGCCAGATCTTCTTCGCCTCGGTCGATCGGTTCACCCGCGCGTTCCAGGGCGATGTCGGATCCGGCCCGGTCACCATCGACGTGTCGAAGGCGCACTTCTGGGATATTTCCGGCGTCGGCGCGCTCGACAAGATCGTCGCCCGCCTGCGCCGCGAGGGGCGGGCGGTCGACGTGGTGGGCTACAACGAAGCGAGCGCGGACATCGTCGATCGCTTCGCCCTCCACGACAAGACCGGGGTGGAGACCGGCGCCGCCCCGCACTGACGGGGCGGCACGGCGCTCAGCGCTTCTTCGCCGCGTTGAGCGCCGCAGCTTCCTGGTACAGCGCCTTGAGCGCCGGTCCGTCGATCGCATCGCCCTCGTGCAGATCGATCGCGCGGCGCACGTTGCCTTCGAGGCTGGCGTTGAACAGGCCCGCCGTATCCGCCAGCGCCGCGCCCTTCGCGAAAGTCAGCTTCACCGCCGCCTTGTAGGTCTCGCCGGTGCAGACGATGCCGCCGCCGTGATACCATGTCGGCACGCCGCGCCATTTCCATTCCTCGACCACGTCCGGCAGCGCCTCGTGGATGAGCGCGCGCACTTTCGCGAGAGTCTCGCCGCGCCAGTCGCCAAGGTCCGCGATGCGTCCGTCGATCAGCTCGGACGGTGTCTTCTGGTCCTGTCCCGTCATCCTGCCCCGTAGAGTTCCGCCTCGTCCGCGCGGCGCGCCTTGAGGCCGTTCATCGGCTTGTGGTCGTTGTATATCCACTTGCCGAATTCGTCCTGCGCCTCCGCGAACCGGCCCTGGCGATGCAGCCTGCCGAGCGTGGAACTGCGGAGCGCGCCGGTATTGTAATGGAACGAGACGAGGGCGTCGAACTGGTTCTGCGTGGTTGGCGCCTCGTCGACGAACGCGGCGACTTGGGCGACGTAGCTCGCGATGTCGACGTCGAAACGCGCATCGCACTGGGCCTGGGTCCAAACCACCCCCCGATGGACGTCCGGGCCGGTGGAGCCCCAGCCGATGGTCCAGGGCTGGCCATCGGCGCTGCCGGGGTCGGGATAGGCGGCGAAAGTGCCGTCGGGCAGCGCCCGCGCGCAGCCTTCCCACTTGCGGATGAGCATCGCCCCCGCCGTGCCGAGCGACCGGACGGGTGCTGCAGTGGGGAGCGGCGCGGCAGCTTCTGGTGCGGCCAGCCCCCGCTCGATCGCCGCGTCTAGCGCATCGACCTCGCGTTGGGAGAAGGGGCGGTCCAGCATGGCGCGGACGGCATCGAAGATCGGTTTCCTGTTCATGGCGTTGCTCCTTGGCCGAAGCCGGGAACGGTATCGTCGCGCCGGGATGTAGGAAACCTATTTGGTTATATGGGTGGATCGGCCATGGGAAAGGGCGCCCGGATCGCTCCGGACGCCCCCTCTCGGCGAACTGGTCGCCAGTCTCTTGTCCGCTAGGGGATCAGAGGCTGTAGTACATGTCGAACTCGACGGCCGACGGCGTGGTTTCCCAGCGCAGCACTTCGGGCCACTTGAGTTCGAGGTAGGCTTCGATCTGGTCCTCGGTAAACACGCCGCCTTCGAGAAGGAAGGCGTGGTCGGCCTGGAGGGCGTCGAGCGCTTCACGCAGCGAACCGCAGACGGTCGGCACTTCGGCGAGTTCGGCCGGCGGCAGATCGTACAGGTTCTTGTCCATCGCTTCGCCCGGATGGATCTTGTTCTTGATGCCGTCGAGGCCGGCCATCAGCAGCGAGGCGTAGCACAGGTACGGGTTGGCCATCGCGTCGGGGAAGCGGAACTCGACGCGCTTCGCCTTGGTGCCGGCACCGTAGGGGATGCGGCACGAGGCCGAGCGGTTGCGGGCCGAGTAGGCCAGCAGCACGGGGGCTTCGTAACCCGGGACCAGGCGCTTGTAGCTGTTGGTGGTCGGGTTGGTGAAGGCGTTGAGCGCCTTGGCGTGCTTGATGACGCCGCCGATGAAGTACAGGCAGTTCTCGGACAGGCCGGCGTAGCCGTTGCCCGCGAAGGTGTTGTTGCCCTCGTTCCAGATCGAGATATGCGTGTGCATACCCGAACCGTTGTCCTTCATGATCGGCTTGGGCATGAACGTCGCCGTCTTGCCGTAGGCCTGCGCGACCATCCAGACCACATACTTGTAGATCTGCATGCGGTCGGCGGTGGTCACCAGCGTGCCGAAGGTCAGGCCGAGCTCGTGCTGGGCAGCGGCCACTTCGTGGTGGTGCTTGTCACAGGGCAGGCCCATCTCGATCATGGTCGAGACCATTTCGGCGCGGATGTCGGTGGCCGAATCGACCGGAGCGACCGGGAAGTAGCCGCCCTTGGCGCGCGGGCGGTGGCCCAGGTTGCCGGTGTCGTACGACTTGTCGGTGTTGCCCGGCAGTTCGATGTCGTCGATCTTGAAGCCGTTGCCGTCGTAGCCGTCGTAGAACTTCACGTCGTCGAACATGAAGAACTCGGCCTCGGGGCCGACGAACACGGTGTCGCCGAAGCCGGCCGACTTGACGAACGCTTCGGCGCGCTTGGCGCACGAACGCGGGTCGCGGGCGTAGAGTTCACCGGTCGACGGCTCGACGATGTCGCAGAACAGGATCAGCATCGGCGTGGCCGAGAACGGATCGGTGTAGACGGCGTCGAGGTCGGGCTTGAGGATCATGTCCGACTCGTTGATGGCCTTCCAGCCCTCGATCGACGAACCGTCGAACATGAGGCCGTCTTCCAGCTCATCTTCGCCAAGGACCGTCGAAACCATGGTCAGGTGCT
>DATKFS010000381.1:0-5680 GCA_035511275.1 Novosphingobium sp. | reverse complement strand
TTCACGCGCGCAGCGGTTTCCTCGAGGGTGCGGACTGGATCCGCCCGCGCGCGGCGGAGCTGGCGCAGATGACTTACGTCACGCCCGAGGCGCTGCAGGAACTGCTCGACGGCCCGCGCGGCGACAACCTCGGCCCGCGCGTGCGCAGTGCGGTCAATCTCGGGAAGGCGATCAAGGAACTGGCGGCGCGCGACGGGCAGCGTCCGCAGTTCATGATCCACGGCGATGCTCACGCCGGCAACGTGTTCCGCACCGCCCAGGGGCTCGGGGTGATCGACTGGCAGCTGCTCCAGCGCGGCGGCTGGGCGCTCGACGTGGCCTATCACCTCAACGCCGTGCTGCCGACCGAGGTGGCCGAGGTGGAGGAGCGCCGGCTGCTCGGCGAATACCTCGCCATGATGCGCGGCCACGGGCTGGAGATGCCGGACGCGGAAGAGGCCTGGACGCAGTACCGCGAGGGCGTGACCTACGGCTATTACCTGTGGGGCATCACCCGCCGGGTCGATCCGCCGATCATCGTCCAGTTCGTCGACCGGCTGGGCAAGGCGGTCACGCGGCACGACAGCTTCGGACTGCTCGGCGTGGCGTAGGACAGGCCCTGAAAAAGCCACGCCCGGTGGGGCGTGGCTCAAGTCTGGCCCGAGGGCCGCTTCGAACCCCGCGCACTCGGTAGGTGGCGCGGGGTTCTTTCTTCCGATTACCGGCCGAAGGCGTACTTCAGGCGCACGCCGTACATGCGCGGCGGACCGTACATGAAGTCGAGGATGCCCGAGGATTCGTAGCCGCCGCCCGAAGTGGTGCGGTACTTCTCGTTGGTGACGTTCTGGCCGAACGCGACGATGTCGAACCCGGTGCCGCCGACATCGGTGATACCGAGGTTGAGGTTCAGCAGGCTGTAGCCCGGGATCTTATTGTTGCCGTCCACGTACTGGCTGGAGGTGTAGGTGAAGATCGCGCCGAGGTTGAGCGAGCCCACGTTCTCGCCCAGCGGCACGGAGTAGTCGCCCGAGAGCGTCAGCTTGTGCTTGGGCGAGTAGGTGAGCGGGCCGCCGATGGTGCCGCGCGGGACGATCGCCTGGAACGGGCTGTCGGGGGTGAGCGTGGGCGGCACCAGTTCCTTCAGCTCGGTATCGAGGTAGGTATAGCCCGCCGAGAGCCGCAGGCCCTGGACCGGGGAGATGCCCGTGTCGATCTCGACGCCGCGGATGCGCGACTTGCCCGCGTTGATGATCGCCGCGCCACCGGCAAGGCCGCTGCCTTCCTTGGCGATCAGCGCGCCGAAGACCTGCTGGTCGGAGAAGTCGTTCCAGAAGCCGGCGATGTTGAAGTAGCCGGGCAGCGCGCCGCGGAACGTCAGCTTGGCGCCGATTTCGTAGGCGTCGACCTTTTCAGGCGCCGCCGTCTCGAGGCCCGGGTTGGTGAAGTTCACCGTGCCCTGGCGATAGCCGCGCGCATACTTGGCGTAGACGAGCGTGTCGGGCGTGGGCTTGAAGTCGAGGTCGATCAGCCAGGTCGGCTTGTTGGACTTGTTGACGATCCGCGTGCCGCAGGCCGAAGTGTCGCCGCCGTTGGCGAGGAGATTGACGGTGGGGTGGTTCAGCACGTCGTTGCAGACCCAGCTGACGACGCGGGTGCCGACGCCGGGAATGGTCGCCATGACGCGGCGGTTGCTTTCCGAATAGCCGTCGATCTTGTCGAAGGTCCAGCGTCCGCCCACCGTCAGCGCCAGCTTGTCGGTGAAGTTGTAGGTGCCCTGGCCGAAGATGCCGTGGTTGTCGAAATCGAGCTTGGTGCGCGATTCCGAAATGATGGCGCCCGGAACCGTCACGCCCGGGGCGATCGGCACGAGCGGCAGCCCGCCCACACAGTCGAGCGTGCCCGGATCGACGCAGTTGCCGTAGATGCCGGTGCGCTGCTGGTTGTAGCCGATCGGACGGCTCCATTCGAGGTAGCCGCCGACCACGAAGTTGAACTTGCCGTCCGCGGAGCGGCCCTGGACCTGCAGTTCCTCGGTCGTGGTGGATTCGGCGGCGGCGTCGTAGCCGGGCTGGGTGCCGAGCTGGATATAGTCGAAGCGCGAGCCCGGCAGCGGTCCGCCGCGCGCGGCGAAGAAGCGGGTCACGTCGGTGTTGGGGATGAAGAAGTTGTCGCTGTAGAGCTGGAACTGGCTCTGCTCGCGATACTCGCCGTAGCTGACGATGTTCTTGATCGTGATGGTGTCGCTGGCCTGCCACGTCGTCGTGTTGATGGCCTGCCAGGTGCGCAGGAACATGCGCGGGTTGGGATTGCCGACCTCGACGTCGAGCGGGCCGTCGCCGCGCGCGGTCTGGCGATCGAGCTGGTCGCAGGCGGCCATGGCGGTATAGTACCGGGTGGTGCTGTAGGGCAGGCCGGTGGCCGGATCGATCGTGCGCGGATCGCCCGCATTGCGGTCGCAGCCCTCGTAGTGCGAGGCGTAGCCGTTGGTGTCCGAGCGGCTGTAGTGGAAGATCGTGTAGTTCTCGAGCTCGGGCGTCAGGTCGGCGACGACGCTGAGGCGGCCGTAGACGTAGTCGACGTCGTTGAAGGCGTCGGGCCCGATGCCGGACTGGTTCTTCATGTAGCCGTCGCGCTTGTTGCGGTCGAGCGAGAGGCGGACCTTGAAGGTGTCGGCCAGCGGCGCGTTGAACATCGCCTGGACGCGCATCTGGTCGTAGTTGCCATAGGTGCCCTCGATCGAGCCTTCGAGCAGGTCGGTCGGCTTGGAAGGCACCAGCATGACCGCGCCGCCGGTGGTGTTGCGGCCCTGCAGCGTGCCCTGCGGGCCTTTCAGGACCTGGACGTTCTGGAGGTCTGTGAAGGCGCCCGCGCCCACGGTGTTGCCGCCCGCGGTGCCGCCCTGCGCGCGCACGCCCACGACGTCCGCGAAGTAGACGCCCACGGTCGGCGCGGTGGACGCGTCCTGGTTGAAGCCGCGGATCGAGTAGGTGGACTTTTCAGGGCCGTAGCGCGTGTTCACCGAGAGCGAAGGGGTGAAGGCCGCAAGGTCGGACGCGACGGCGATGTTGCGCTGCTGGATCTGGTCGCCGCTGTACACGGTCATCGAGATCGGAACGTCCTGCAGGCGCTCTTCGGTGCGGCGGGCGGTGACGATGATGTCGCCCGGATTGATCGCCTCCGAGCTCTGCGCGAAAGCGGGCAGGGCGTAACTGGCGCCGAACGCCGCGCCCAGCATGAGCGCATTCCTGTAATTCCTGGTCATCATGATCTTTCCTCTCCTCCGGAAACCTTGTTCTTTTCGTAAGCCGACCGACACGGCGACGCGCCCGGTGTTCCGGTGCGCGCGAAATCGCTGCTGGTCATTCGAATTTCAGGGAAGTTTTCGAGCGGCATACTGCATCGTCATGCGGGACAACCCGCATGCAACGCCCCCCAGCGTCTCCTCATCTCCCCAGCGTGTCGAATGCCGACATCAGTTCTTGGCTTGGGGAAACAGTACGAATCCCTCACCTGTTTGCAAGAATAACTGGCGCCATTTCAGTTCACAATATCGAAAAATCCATCGAAAAAGTGAATTTACCGGCCGTTGTGGCGCATTTGTAACAGCTGTTCAGCCGGTCACGCGCCGAGGCTTACCTTCAGCATGGCGAGAGTTCCGCTCCAGGCAACTTGGTGTGCCGTCAGGTCATAGGCGATCCCCTCGGCGATACCGTCGTGGTCGGGGTCGGTGAAGGAGTGCCGGGCCTGCGCGAACAGGGTCGCCTGATAGTCGACCCCGGCCGCGTCGAACTCGGCACGCAGGGCATCGAGGTCCGCCACCGGGGCATAGGGATCGCGCCCGCCGGTCCAGACCGCGACCCGGGCGGAGACCGCGCCGGGGAGGGCAGGGGCGTGGGTGGTCAGCAGCCCGTGGAAGCTCGACACGCAGCGCACCGCCGCGCCGGCGCGGGCGAGTTCGAGCACGCATTTGCCGCCGAAGCAGTAGCCGATCGCGGCGATCCGGTCCGCATCGACGCCGGGCATGGCGCGCACGGCCTCGAACCAGGCGAGGACCCGCTCGCGCAGGATTTCGGGTCGGGCCATCAGGTCGGCGAAGTGGGCGCCGGCCGCCTGCGCGGTGGAGATGTCGGCGCCGCTTCCGTACATGTCGACGCCGACCGCCAGGTAGCCGAGCGCCGCGAGTTCGTTCACGGCGGCGCGGAAACTGGGGCCGGGGCCGGTGGCGCCGGGGAACACCATGACGGCGGCGCCGGTTCCCTCACCTGCGGGCCTGGCCACGAAGCCTTCGAGGCTGACGCCCGCATGTGTGCATCCGACGGTTTCGAAAGTCTGGCTCATCGTGGTTTCCCCTGCTCCCGGCGACGCGTGGTCCGTCGTATATGCGAACACTGCGTCGGATAAGGGAATGACCGTTGGCGGCAGCCTTGTCAAAGGTTGCGCAGGTTCGTCCGCCCGTGCGATCCGGGGGTCATGAGCCGCGCGTCCGTTCCCGCCGCTCGCCGTCCGCGCTGGGGTGTCGCGGGGGCGGTGCTGCTGATCCACCTCGTCGTGGTCGCGGGCCTTGTGCGCGCCTTCACGCCGGACCTCGCGGCGCAGGCGGTGCGGGCGGTGACGCAGGCGTTCACCGTGGAACTGGACGCGCCGCCACCGCCGCCGCCAGCGTCTCCGCAGCCCAGCCCCTCCGCCGTGGCAAGCGCCGCCGCGCCGCGCGAAGAAGGGCTCTCCGGGGCCGAGGGACGCAAGGCCGAGCCGCGCCCCGAAGCCGTTCCGCCGGCCCCCGTGGTCGTCAGGCCCACGCAGGCACCGCCGGTTGCCGGGCGCGGCGATGCCGACAGCGCGGGCGCGGGCCAGCGGGGCGAGAGTTCCGGGGCGAGCGGCGCGGGCAGCGGCACGGGTGCCGGAAGCGAGGGCAGTGGCACCGGCGGCGGCGGTTCGGCCACGCCCACGGTCAAGATCGCCGGGGACATCAGTTCGGCGAAGGACTATCCGCGCGCCACCCGCGAACTGCGCGTCGGGTCCTCCGTCACCATCGACCTCGCCGTGGGGATCGAGGGCACGGTCACGGGCTGCCAGGTCGTTCAGCCCAGCCGCGATCCCGGGGCGGATGCCATAACCTGCGCCCTCGCGGCCAAGCGCTTCCGCTTCCGCCCCGCGCGCGACAGCGCCGGTAAGCCGGTCGCCGCAGTCTATCGCTGGCGACAACGCTGGTTTTACTGAACGCCGATACAACCTGCGACGTTGCAATGCAGCAAGCACCGGCTATTACATCAAATCACTCCCTGCCCGCATTCGACGAGCGAAAGATTTCATGCCCACGATCGTTCCCGTGATCCTTTGTGGAGGCAGCGGCACGCGCCTCTGGCCTCGTAGCCGCGCCGGCAAGCCCAAGCCTTTCCTGCCGCTGGTGGGCAACAATACGCTGTTCGAGGCCGCGCTGGCGCGCTGCCCCGCCGCGGGCGGCTTTGCTGCACCCGTCGTCGTCACCGGAACGAAGCACCTCGAACACGTCGAGGCGCAGCTCGGCGGGATCGACGGCGCGCAGGTGATCGTCGAGCCGGCGGCACGCAACACCGCTGCCGCGATCGCGCTGGCGGCCTATCGCCTGCCCGAGGATGCGGTGATGCTGGTCTGCCCGAGCGACCACCACATCGGCAATGCGGATGCCTTCGCGGTTGCCGCCTGCGCCGCCGCCGACCTTGCC